>JAFVER010000036.1 GCA_017475925.1 Anaerovibrio sp.
CCTCGATATTAATACCAAGTCCCCTCAAAAAGGCACTAGCCTTCCCCCCTATCTCACCTGCACCATAACAATAGACTTTCCCCCCCGCTGCAAACTGTTTTATTTCATACTCAAAATCGTCTCGCATCTTCTTTTCTGAGCCATAGTAGGAAATTGCTTTTTTATACGCTTCTAGTCCCATCTCATACCTTTCAGCCTTAATAAAACGACTGGCACAATTCATAAGGTGCAACGCCATAATCTTCCTACCACATAGTTCCAAGACATCTTTCTCAAACTTATTCCACAAGGTCCACCAACCAGTTGCAACTCTCAAAGTTGACTTACATATTCGATTATCATCACCATCATAATCAGTATTATATATGGTTAATACTCTATCAATAAGTGCAAATTTGTATTCTTTTGCCAATCTAAAACATATATCATCATCCTGGCAAGCATTAAAACTCTCATCCCATTTGCCAATTTTAACAAAGCATGACTTTTTTATCATAAGAGCGGACGGTTTGGTAATGTACCCTTGTTCCAGTGCATCCTTATATATGTACCCAGATAAAGTATATTGACCGCCATCACCATATACCTCCCCATTCTGCATATACCCTATCCAGCAATATGCGCAGCCCACCTCTTTATCAGAAGCAAATGCCCCATATACTTCTTCCAAAAAACTTGGTAACCAAACATCATCTGAATCCAAAAAGCACACATAATCACCTGTTGCTTTTGACAGACCATAATTTCGAGCAACTTGTGCTCCTTGATTTTGCTGATAATAATATTTAATTTTGTCGGATTGAAAATTTACTACAACAGACTTAGTATTATCCTTTGATCCGTCATCTACAACAATAATTTCAAAATCTTGGTTAGTTTGATTCAGGACACTCTGAATAGTTTTGCCTATCACACGTTCACGATTGTATGTAGGGATAATTACAGAAAAAAGTGGCATATTTCACCTCAAACTACTAAATAATATAATAGATATTAACAATTAATCTTACAGTTGTATATTATGTCCATTGTATATGATTCTGTTTTTAGCCTTTTTTTCCTTTAATAATCCAATTACTTCATCGCTATTCTGCCAACCAAGGCCAAGTAAAACAGTTAATTGTGGATTATCTATCTCAAAGTCATCAATAGTAATTATTTTATGCAACATATATTCCTTTTCATTTGTTTTTTTAGTTATGATGAAAGCTTCAACTGCATAACCTAATTTGTCAATTATCTCATACAATTTTGCTGCTTCTTCACCAGCGCCATAGATATATATTTTTGAATCAAAATGCGACAACACTCTGTCCAACAGTTGCGGGTAATCAACACACAATTTCGTCATCTCTACCATACATTTGTAACATAAATCATCATAATGGTGCATTGATTCCTCTCTAATACTTTCAGTTCCTTTGCTTAACTCTTCAAAACTATATTTTTCCGAACATATAAAATATCTGATTCCATAACTTAACAATCCCATCATAACAGCCATTATATACGGCTTTAATTTTTTATCACATGTGACATGAAAATCTTTTAAATAATCCACATAACGCACGCAGTGAGCTAACTTCTTGGTTTTATCTGTCTCAACACTCACATTCCATGAACCAGGGTGCATATAGGTGCGAATAGCCCAAACTTTATCCATATAATACACTTGACCATTATTAACTGAATAATACATTATTGGGTCATCGGCAACCGGAGGAGCGTTTTTACTGACAGAAGGAAAATTTAACATATTAGTTTTAAAGAAAAAAGAACATGTTGGAAAATGTCCCTTTGTAAAGCAAATACTTTCTTCATAGGTCAAATAACCAGAATCCAATTCATTTATTAAGCAATATTGCCTATCTAATGGTTCATTCCAATTAATTCCATTGTGCACACAAAGCGTTGTATCCGGATGACTATTCATAAACTCACACTGTTTTTGCAACTTATACGGATAAAACCAAAAGTCATCCCCTTCACACCAAGCGACATATCTAGCACAGTCAATATATGGTCTCATTAAACCTATTATGTCTGTTCCCTTAGAGTACTGATTTTCTACTTCATATATGACTCGCAGTAAATCTGGATGCTTTGCTTCATATTCCCTTAAAATATCTTGTGTACCATCAGTAGAGGCGTCATCATGAATAAAAACCTTAAATTTATACTCTGTTTGCTGCATCAAAAATCCATCTAATGTTTTTCTAATGTATTTTGCATGATTGTAGGTAATACACAAAATTGCTATATCCAAGGCACTTTCATTACCATTAACCATTATTAATCCCCCTAAAATGAAAATATAAAACTAGCAACATCCAAATTTTATACCCAAAAAATCATCTAAAGTAACTTTCTTTTCGTAAAACATACTCCTTTTTTTTATTAATTCTCTATATAACATTTCATCCTCAGCAGATATCTTAAACATTTTTTTCTGAGTGCTAAAATCATTTATATCAATAATTACTGTCTGACGACATTCTTTGCTTGGTAATATATATACTTTACTACTCCCATCGAACCACAAAAAGCCATTATGTATATCATGGTCTATATATATTGTTTTTATTGAATCATATCCATTTGATTCAGGTTTTATTACTACTATACTATTGCTACATGAATCAACTATCCAAACATCATAATCTACCGCCAGCATGGATTTGGGGTTACCACTATTTTCAAGCTGACAAATGCTATTCAATTCACCATCTTGTAAACAATAGACTTTGCCATTAGAACAATAAATTACTATTATTTTACCTACGGTGACTATGTCCCTAATTGTAACTCCACCATCAAAACAATTAAGTTTCTGATATCTTTTGTTCACAATGTCAAATTCAATTAAACAATTTGACTCCCATAACATCATGTAAATCTTACCCAGACTGCATATTGTCTTTCTAACAATATGTGGCCATTTTTCATAGCATTCCCCTCTTAATATTGTCTCCATGCCATCATAATAACTTATGTTATTTGTCAATACATCTAGTTTTGCCATACAAAAACATGATTTTGGAGTCATCCAGATATCATCATCAACTAAAAATGCCGCGTCCAATTTTGCTTTACTAGCAAGCAACTTACTGTCATCAAGTACGATTTTCCCGATTGATCTTTTTTCTATAGAGTATACTGCTATATAATCCGCAAACAGAGGAATACTATATAATACATCTTTAACTGTGATTAATGCACCAAATTGCCATTCTGCAAGGGCATCCACACTGCCATATATTTTTTCTACATGGACAGTACCTTTTTCAAGATCTAAACCCAAAAGTCCATTTCTATCAAATCTATTCCCATAATACTTCCCATTACACATTGTTAATGAGGTAATACACGGATACGAAAAAACATCCTTAGCTCGCAAAATACTCACTTCCTCACCATGTTTGATAGACATCACAATTTTTTATAATTTCCTTCCCAATCAAACTCAAAATGCTCTGAACAATACTGACACCAATCTATTGGATTATTCAGTACATCATTTATTTGATAACCATTCATTTTAGTATTATGTATATCTATAATATCTTTTTTTGATGCCGCTCTATGTTCTTCAAACATTTTTTGATTTTTACTATACAAAATAGGCCCAGCACACTTTGCCAATTTCCCATCTAATAGGAAATAGCAGTGAGGATATAAACAATTATTTAAATTTTCCACTATATCGTTTTTAGCTCTAATATATTTATATCCAAAAAATTTCTCAATTTCTCCAGTAACCGCACAATTTATATCATTCTCCAAACATTTCAAAATTATCTGTTTTATAATTTTTTTAGTTGGCTGATACAATGATATATCGAATCCAGCTCCACAACGCTTCATTACTTCAAATACTTTACTGTCGGTTTTTGGCAACAATAATCCGTTGGTCACAACGCGTAAATTTGCATCAGGGAATGTCTCATATGTTATTTCCAAAAAATCGCATTTTTCTACTGCACCATCTTTATATAGTATCCACAATCCAGTACTATCATATACTAAATCAATTAAACCTTCACCGATATTGTAGCTACACTTTTCTTCAATTTCATTCTTCCTTATACGATATGCAGAAACTACACCATTGGCTCCGACAAACGACAAATCTTTGTATAAAAAAGTTTTTCGCACTATTTGTTTATCTTCACATAGTTTAAATTTTGAAAAAAATCTCCTTTTACAGAAAACTTCTTGGATACAATATCAAAAATTATTAAATCTTGCGTATAGCGTGGAATGAAATATATAGCAGCACCAATTAGATAAACACCGCTAAAGCATGTCCAATCAATATAATCCACATCTGGCATCACATATGTATAGATTTCATTACTTTTTATGCAATATTGCAACAAACGCTTTCCATCCTGTTCAACCCAAAAAATATTTCCTTCAAAGCACAACATGCTGTCCAAAACATTTTAAAAAAAATGTTTCATCTGTGGATGGTTCTATCAAATTAATTTGATTATCAACTATATCATAAAACATAAACAACTGGTTATGCGTTACAAACCACAATTTATTCTCAACCAATATACACGAATCAAAACATATACCTTTCATAACACAATCCCATTTCTTTATATAACTACAATATTATTCAACATACAAAACAGTTTCCCAACTAAATGTACTATACTGTCGTATCTTCATTTTACAATCAGGCCATATATCTTAAAAGAAAGCTCCTATATCATAGATATCGGTTTTTTTATGATAAATGCATATTGCCATCTTAGGTTTATAACGCATAATAGTTTTCTTAGCTCCATGTAGAGCTCTTAACTCAGCGCCTTCAATATCCATCTTTATAAACGAAACCTTTTCCTTGATTGTTTCATCAATAGTAGTGCACTTAATAACAGTGTTTCCATCTGAAGAAATTGCAGAGCCAGCATTATTGGAATTAAAACGTAATTCTGTCGTTGAATCCCATAAGCCAGCATTAATCACTTCCACATTCTCCAATTCTTCTTCTATGATTTTTGCTTTAATATTCTTGGCTTGCCGTTCCTCTGGCTCATAACAAATAATCTTTGAATAATTGCCTTTTCCAACCCAATTCATAAATAATTTAGCAGTTTCGCCATCAAAAGCTCCACCATCAACTAACACGCCCCCCGTGGGTGCTTCAAAAGAATCTATATATTGATTTGTATTAAAACCTATAATAATACCATAAGGTGGAATATAAATATTTTTTTCATCCACATGATTAATTAACAAATTTTGATACATCTGCATGCCATAATTTGTTGAACAAACACAAATCAAATGGTTTGGATACTGCTTTATTGCATCCAGCACATTGATAACTTCTAGCCCATCTACAACAATCCCTTTTTTGTTAGAATCACAAAAAGCAACAACTCTATAGCCACAACGCTCAAGTGCATCTTTAGAAACTCTGCCATCTCCTCCGCACCCGTATACAATGATTCCATCACATTTTGCTAGCTTTTTTTTAAAAACGTCATCAATTATTGGATTATGACAATATACTGATAAATCTGGAATGTAATCCATTTGACTACTTGACATATTTTTCTTCAACATAAGAGAAAATAACTTTTTTGATTCATCATCCTGAAGCCTATTATATATTGCAACCAATTTTTCAAAATCCATTGTCTCCGCACCTCTTTTAATTATTTCCCAAAACTGGAGTGCATAACATGATACACTCTAATCTACAAGATGAAACCTCATTTATTATTAATAATGTCACATATCATATCAATGATGTTCAATTCCAAGTCTCCGTACATTGGCAAAGTCAACACTTGCTGACTTATGCGATGAGCTACTGGAGTATCTCCTACATACCCTTTACCTACATAGCAGTCAAACTCATTGGTCAAAGGATAGAAATATTTTCGAACAAAAATATTATGCTCCGCCAATTTATTCATCACATCGTCTCTGGTAGCACCGTATTCATCCGGATTAATAACTATTGGGTAATATGCATAATTAGACTGGACATTTTCCTGGATCTTGTTAAAACGAACCCCAGGTATACCAGTCAATCCTTGACAATATCGCTCATATATTTTCTTGCGTTTCTCAATCTCTTTATTAACATGACGAAGGTTACACAATCCCATCGCAGCACAAAATTCATTCATCTTGGCATTGGCACCCACGGCTTCCACTGATTCTGGACCATGAATACCAAAATTCTTTAGATTATATAGCTTCTGGCCCAAAACCTGATCCTTGAAACAGGCTGCTCCGCCCTCAATGGTGTTAAAAACTTTTGTAGCATGAAAGCTAAAGCAGGAAACATCACCAAAATTAGCTGTTCCGATGCCCTTATACTCAACTCCAAATGTGTGGCAAGCATCATAAATGACTTTTAAATTGTGTTTTTGCGCAATTTTTTCTATAGCCTCCACATCACACACATTGCCATACACATGAACAGGCATTATGGCACAGGTTTTATCAGTTATCAGGCTTTCAATTTTATTTACATCAATGGTAAAATCATCAGGATTAATGTCACAAAATACTGGAGTAAGGCCATTGCGTACTATAGCATGGGTAGTGGACGCAAAGGTAAATGGAGTAGTTATTACCTCTCCTTTTAAATTAAGTGCCTGCAAAGCCAGCTCCAGCGCCATATGCCCATTGGTAAAAAGCTCAATATTATCTGCTTCTAAATATTCCTTCAGTTCTTTTTGTAAAGCTTGATGTTTAACCCCCATATTGGTCAACCAATGAGACTCCCATATGTCTTTTATCTCATTAACATATTCATCAAACTTCGGCAAAACAGCCTTCGTAACAAATATTTTTTCCATAAGCTCACCTACATCAAATTGGCATAGCTGGATTTCCGAAATAGCTTTTCCCTTTCCTAGCCCGTTTAAAAACAACAGTTCCTATGCCCAAATGAACATCATCTTCTATTATGGCATGAGGTAAAGCTATAGCTGAAGTTGCCATATACACATTCTTGCCAGCTTTTGCGTAGCCTAATAACGATGCTCCACCCATCATGCTGCTGTAATCTCCTATTTCACTATCATGACCAAGCCCTGACCAATTCATAATAACAAAATTGCCCATCTTTGCATGGTCATTCACAATAGAATTTGGAGATATAATATTACCAATGCCCATCTGAACATGTCGCTGGATCATTGCCCGCTTGTGAATTAAATTAATAAACTCACCTTTTTTACTGATTATTTCATCAGTAAAACGTTTACGTGCCGCTGAATCAGCAATAGCACATATAAAGATATCATCTTGGCAAATATTATATGAAAACACATCACCTAACAATGGTTTGTCTAATTTTTCATATTCCTCTGGGCCTAGTTTTATATCACCATCCAAAAAGCCCTTTATGTCCCATTCCTCACCATAACCAAGCGAATCATAAGCATATCCGTACACTTCTCTGGCAAACCCACCCACACCGATAATAATCAAATGTTTCATACTCCACCTTTACTAAACCTGCCACTTAATGTTTACCTAAAACAAAACCACCATCAATAACAATATCCGTTCCAGTAATCCAACGGGCAGCATCGCTCAACAAAAATAACGCCATGCCACTAACATCCTCTGGTCGACCGATACCCAAAAGATAACGACCAAAGCCTTCCGCCTGAGCGCCCTCTGCACCATCTGTCATTTCTGTCTGTACCCAACCAGGACTTATGCTATTTATACGATGTCCCTCACGGCTAATCTCCTTAGCGATAGAACGAACTGCTGATATAACAGCTCCCTTAGCTGCCGAATATGCAAAAAAGCCCTTATTTCCGCAGTGCGCTGCAACAGATGCAAAAGAAACATAAGATGATTTCTTTTCTGCATACTTCTTCTTTGAAATCATGTGCAAAAAATTAATCATTCCCCAAAGACTGGTATCCACAATACTTTTTGCCAGTTGTTTATCATAGGAACGAATAGCAGAAACACCTGTTATCCCAGCTGTATAAACTGCACCGTGAAATTTGCCATATTCGCTTACAAATTCAGAAAGGATGCTTTCCCAATCACCATCTTCAGCGTTCAATACATCCAATGATACTGGAAATATCTTATCAGGAAATTCACTTTCTACTGCTTCAAGACGCTGCTTGTTTCGTCCCACAGCCAAAACTTTCGCTCCAGACTGTGCTAAATCGAGAGCAATCCTTCTGCCTAACCCCGAAGAAGCTCCCACTACAACAAAATTTTTATTCTCGAAATGAAACTCTAAGTCTTCCATCATCAAAACTCCATATCAAAAACAAACCGTTTGCAAGCCGTTAAAAATTATGCCTGACGATTCATAAGATCAAACAAATCACGAATCGTCTTAGCATCACGTACTTCCTGAGGCTCTATATGGGATTTTGCATCTTTGGAGCATCGTGCCAAGAAAACCACATAGCTGAGAGAATCCCAGTCTTCCAATTCATCCAATACAGAGTCAATGGTAATCTCATCCTCAGTATCCATCAGTTCAACCATCATATCAATAAAATCCTGTTCACTCATAACATAATCTCCTTTTTTATAAATTATTTTAAATCTCATTAGTAGGCAAAACTTTAACATCCCGCAAATCCATTATCATGGAAGCAACCGCCAAGCCTGCACCAAACCCTGAAAGAAGTGCAAGGCCATAATCATTGTAGTCCGCACCATCTTTTTTTAGTTCAGACATACATACTGGAATAGATGCCATATCAGTATTACCTATTTGAGCACATTTAAAAGGCATAACCTCAGATGATAACCCCAGCTTTTCTGCCAATGAGCCAACTACAAATCCATTTGCCTGATGAACCAAGGCTATGTCCAAAACATCTTTATCTACGTTAGCATATTTCAATAAATTACTAATATTTGCTGGAACCTCATTCATAGCAAAATCCGTAATTGCCATACCATCCATTATTCCATAGTTTTCCGGCTCAACAATCAACTCACCATTAGTATCATATTTTTTGCGTTCCCTTGCCCCTCCTCTAGGTTCGTAAAGAGAAAAGAAACGATCTCCAAAACTGTCAAAATTATAAAATATTCTCTTATTTAATGATTCAGGTGTAGTTCCTATAATTGCAGCCGCACCACCATCGCCCATAATCGGTCTGCCACTAGTATCACGTGGGTTAACTATATATTCAGATGTAATTACATCTCCACAACACAGCAATATTTTTTTTTGAAGATTGGATTGCATAGAAGCTGCAATATACACACCATAAACAAATCCAGGGCAACTACAATTTACATCAAAAGCCATAATATCAGTTCCCAAATTCAATCGTTGCTGAATGCTATAGCTAGTTGCCGGTAGTGGATAATCCGGCTTTTGGGTAACAAAAAAAACGGCTCCAATGTCCTCCCTTTTCGCCAACCCTTCATCAAAAATTCTCTCCGCAGAAGCCACGCATAAATCCGAAGCGGTTATCCCTGGCGCAACAACACTTAATTTCTCAATACCAGTTCCAGCTTTTACTCTTGCCATACGCTTAGGCTTTATAATATCCTTGCAACGTTCCTCAACTGGGACCCTATCCTTTGACACTGTCGCTACTAAGGACTCTATAGTTACATTTTCTATAATCCCTAACATCTACATTTCCTCCAGATATTTATCGTATTTTACTCATATAAGTTAAAAATTAAAGTCTATTCACAAAAACAAATCTGCCTAGTGGCAATACCATCGTTCCTGATTAGGCCAACGAGCCAAGATGCATATTACTCTCATATATTATTCATTTCCTACTACTCTGCTCATCGTCCTAATTAAATCATAGCCATCCCAAATCAAGCTGAAGTCCATTGTTCGTCCTAAAGGAACTATCCGATCCACTCCTTGTGGGCGATATTCTGTTACTACATTTTTAATACATTCAGCATTAATGCCATAATATGAAACAGTTTGGCATCTGCTATTACACAATGGAATGACTTCCTTAATATCAGTGGCAATATATTCCATAAAAAAGCCACTGTTCATTTTGTAATCCATCAATGTATCCAGCAACGCACTAACCTCAACACGAGTAATAAGATTATCCTCTGTATCAACCATCTTTATATCAATATTTAGTTCTGCAGCCATTTTATATAAGTTTGTTATCTTATCGACAGCTTGAACAGGCTGAAGTTCATATTTTCTCTTAGCATAATCATATAGTTTCTGCCAAAAAATATTCTTAGCCTGACTTATATTATCCCCTACCCAGATTACTATTCTTGGACTTGTACAGGCATTTTGATCTGTCAAATATGTATCATTAAAAAAATCTTGTGCAATTCGATCTTTATTTTCTGTTTCAAGGTATTTATCCGCACCAATAATTGTGAAGGAATGCCTATCTGCAAAAGTAATCTCATTTGCCCTTGCCTTCATAGGAGATTTACGCAATTCATCTATTGTGTTATCTCCTCCCCATATCACCCGAGTATCACAAATAAAAGAATATTTATCATTGATAGCCTTATCATGTCCATAACGAACAAATAAAAAATATCCTTCCATATTAGGCTGCTCAGCAATAACTTGTTTAAATATCCTGCAAATAATATCAACCTGCCTGAAGCTCTTTGATGGTAATCTTATTATACTGGCGTTTCCAGCCAATAAAGCAGCAACGCATGAGTAGGCAAAATTTACTGCTACATTGGATGGCGCAATATGAAACACAATCCTGCGTCCTAACGAACATGTGTTGTCTTTATATGGCTGAGCCATTTTTTGCACAGAAGACTTACGGCACCAAAAACCGAAGGTCACAACATCCGGAAACTTTTTACTCTCTTCATCCGACAATATCTTTTTTGAAAGCAATTCCAAAAAAGATATTGCCTCATCAGAAAAAATTGGTAATGCAGTAATGCCATACATATTTTTTTCAACCATTTCATTGCCTAAAACATAGGTTAAATTAGAATTTTGTGGCATAGGTATCACTGCACCCCCTAATTTCTGCATTCTTTAATCGCCCGAGGACCTTAAAATACTTGCCCTTTCGTCCACATGGGCAATTATCTTCTCCCAATAATACGCCTTCATCTTCTGTGAGAAGTGAGTGCCCCGGATATGACCACGGTAACAGGGATACGACCTGAATGATTCCACGCTCACCATCTGTGGCAACCGAAAAATCACCTCCACGTCGTATTATAACATCTGAGTATGTACTAGCATGTAAGTGGCCTTCCTCACATTCTATATATATACAACCTGTTTGTTCAACCATGCCATAATAATTCACCACTTGTGGTATACCACATAAATCACGTAATGCAGAATTAAATGCCTCAGGAGTAACGGCCTCCAATACCATTTTTTTCCATCCGCCCCCATGAATCAATATGGCATTCCCCAGTTCAAGTCGGCGACCAGATTGTTTTAATGCTTTATAGAAGTGCTGCCAAACCATAAAGGTAAACCCAAATAACAACACTTTTTCTCCTTTATATTCCTCCAAAAACTTCTGTATTGCATCAATTTGCAATTCCATATCATCATTTAACGCATAAATTTTTTTCCGAGCAAAAATAGAGAATCCCAATATCCCTGCGCCACGAGCAGAAAACATATTACGGTTTTTCAATACCGATGGACAGTCGACTATAATCATTGGCATACGCATCCCACCAGCAATGTTGCTAAAGATTTTCGCCAAAGTTTTTTGCTGATTAGCTGCCGTTGCTTTATCCAAATATATCTTAGATACTTGCTGACCAGACGTCCCAGATGAAGTCATTATCTTATAAACATCTTCTTTTTGTACACTACACAATTCTAATTCTTTAAACAAGCGTACTGGTAAAAAAGGTATACTTTCATAATTATCTGCCAACGCAGGATTAAAACCAATGGCTCTCATCATACGAGCATACTGTGGACAGTTTTCTATATGAAACTCCGTCATCCGAAGTAATTCCTTAGTAAACATTTCTTTTTTTGACACTCTGTCAACTTGGTATGGTTCCAGTTGCAGAACAGCCTCATAAGTCATAATACTTCTCCAATTTATAATACAAAACTTTCCCAGCATCATTTTTAGGTATCTCATCCAACAACACAACCGAAAAGGCCGAAGGATGAATCCCCATTTTTTTGCTTATATAGGATACTATGCCATCGACTTTAACTTCACCAGATATAAATATATACATGTGATCATCCCAACCAGAGCAAACAATCTCTACACCTTCTAAATAATGCGATAAAATATGCTCCGTTTCTTGAAGATTCACTCTCTTACCGAACATCTTGATAAAGCGCTTTTTCCGACCAATAATTGTATAGAAGCCTTCCTCATCACGAATGGCAATATCTCCTGTGAGAAGACGACCACCCATCTCGTTCCCTTTGACAAGATCGTTCCCCGCCTCAGCATAGCCCATCATCACATTTGCTCCGTGGTACACCAATTCCCCTGGTGTACTTGCATCATCAATAACCGCGCCAGCCTCACCCATAAGCTCAAAACATCCGCCAGGAATTGCTATTCCCATGCTGCCCACTTTTTCTAAAGAATATTCTGCTGGAAGATATCCCATACGGGCGGTTGCCTCTGCCGCCCCATACATCACAAAAAACTTTTTCCCCTGTTCCTTGGCATAAGCAGCAAATTTTTCATGGAGCTCTATATCCAGTTTTCCACCCGCCTGGGTAATGGTGGCAAGATTAGGCAAATCCATACGGAAGAAACGCAATCGTTTCAGCATCTCAAAGGTATAGGGCACCCCGCCAAAGTTAGTGACCTTCTTCTCCTTGAAAAGCTGCCAAAACTCCTTTTGGAACAAGGTCTTGTCCGTCACCACCAACGAAGCCCCAACATAGAGATGCGTATTGATGATGGAAAGGCCATAGACATAATGCATAGGCAAGTTCGTGATAGACCTCTCTCCTGCATCGATGCTAAGATACTCGATGATAGACTCCGTATTGATACGAAGATTCTCATAGGAAAGGCGCACAAATTTTGGACTGCCAGTGGAGCCAGAGGTAGTCATCAGTAGGGCCAGGTCAGGGTGCAGAACATAAGGATTCCGCTCTCTCCTGTCCAACAAGACATAGCCATCTATAGACAGGATTTCCTGGCATGAGGTAAACTCCTGACTGCGCTCCAATGGAAGCCAAAGAAAGGAAGGATGATATACCTCTATAAGCTTTTCCAACAGTTCTCCATCCATATTCCCATCCAGCAAGGCGGGAACAATATTATGGTTCATACAAGCCACATAACCTGCAATGGATGCCGAAGTATTCGTGCAAAGGATGAACACAAGGATACGTCCCCCCAAGGCATCCGCAATCCTTGCTGATGTTTCAGAAAGCCGCCCGTAGCTCCAAGTGCCTGACTCCGTATAAAAGGCAACTGCTTCCGGTGTTTTGTCCAAAGAAAACAATTCTTCACGCTCCCTTTTTCTATATCTCTTCAAACGGAAAACCCCTTTTTCCAGACACAAGTCATGTAATAAACATGGGGTTCCATGCCCAGGCATAATCATCATATTCCCCTGCAGAGACAAAAGGTAGGGCAAACTTCTCTGTCTATAGGCAGCCTCCGACCCTCCAGGATAACGCAAAATCACAGGAATGTCAGGTATCATGTAATCCCCAGTGAATGCATATGTATCATCAAAGCATATGACTATACTCCCCGGTGAATGACCGGGGCAAGAGTGTAGATTCAGTTGATGCCCCTGCCACCATAAATCATAATCCTCATGAAAAGTGAGATCTGCCTCTATGCCTTCAATAGGAAATGACTCATAAAATGTCTTTATTTCCGCTGTCTCTTCCCCATTGCTGGCCTGCATCAGAGACAAGAATACCAGTGGCCGGTTGTTGGCTGGAATGCTGATCCTAGCCCCACACTCCTCCTGACAGATCAACCTACAAGAAAAGTATTTCCTAAACCAGTTAACCCCGGAAGTATGATCGAAATGCTCATGAGTCAAAAGAACTGTCACATGACGAACGCCGTTTTCCTTCAGTCTTGACAGCGCTGCCTCCGAAGGGCAAGGATCGATAATAAGAGCCTCATCCCTCTCTATAAGCAAATACATATTGGAGCCAATATAGGGTAGCTTGTACATTAAAAACTCTGCTTCCATAATACTATACTGCATCTCCTCCTAATACACCGTCATGCACCACAAGCACACATCTTTCATCCATCAAAGGGAGACACCATACTTATCTGCCAGTATCTCCTTACCTTTCTCATAAGAGCTTAAATCAATAATGTCATCCATTTCCATCATTATGTTGAAAGTATCTTCTAATGCAGCGATTAAAGACATGTGACCCACGGAGTCCCATAGTTGAATGGACTGATATACCAATTTCTCATTCAAATTCTCCTTGCTTAATTCAAAAACCTCCATAAAAGCCTTGTCATATTTTTCCAAATTTTCCATGATTTCCTCCATACCTTTTACCATGCTCGGCCAAATGATTAGCCACCTCAAGAATCAGATCATCCTGCCCTGCAATGGCTTTTCGTTCTCCCAAGGCCAAGAAAACATCCCTAGGATCCACATTCTTCATCTTTGCTATATATTCTACCTTCGTTCTGAAAGTGGATACAACTCCTGCGTAACCACTAATAATGCATGTGCCATCGATTCCCCGATCATAATGCATCATACCAGAAATCACATTTTTCCCCGCATCCATCAAACGGTACAGGTCAATTCCAGTTCGTATACCATTTTTTTCCATTAATGCAATCAGCGCCTCCAGTTGACAATTCCCTGCACCTGCACCGAAACCTAAAACCGTTCCATCTATGATGGAAGCGCCGCTGGAGATTGCCGCATAAGAATTTGCAACAGCCATAGATAAGTTGTTATGTGCATGGAAGCCTATGTCAATATCCACATGATTGCATAATTCTTCTACAATTCTGCTTATTTGATCAGGAATAAAAGTACCGGCTGAATCCATCAAAATAACCCCATCCCCTCCATAGCTAGCAATATTCTTTGCTTGCTCAACCAGCGAGTTAATCGAAGTCAAATGACAGTTCATCAGTACACCATATACTTCTTTGCCATGTCTTGATACATATTGGACATGGCGTCTCATGGTATCCGATTCCGTACAATGCGTTGCAATGCAAAATACTTCGGTTCCACATGCCATGGCCGGCTTGATGTGATCTTCAATAGTACCAAAGCCCACTGTAACGAATGTGCCAAGCCGTGTTTTTTTTAAGTGATTGTGCGCCACCCGTACCATATCCACCTCATCCATTGCTGACAGCCCCATCTGGATGGAGGAAGCTCCTAGACCATTTCCGTGACCAACTATTACAGTATGAAGTCCTGAGCCATCGACGGCATCGCAATATGCTTCGATTTGTTCTGGAAAAAGTTGTTGTTTGACGGCATGAGAGCCATCCCGCAGTGATGAATCAAAAATCTTCACCTTTCTCAAAAAGGACACCTCTCTTCTCTAAGCAGATTCTCATAAGCATATTTTTCTGCCATTTCCACGGCTGCGCATGTGATGATATCCAAATTTCCTGCGTATTCCGGCAGAAAATCTCCGCTCCCTTCCACCTGCACTGTCATAGCTAAGGTATTATCCTTCACCAGTGAAGGCGGAACAGTAATGCTGTAACCTGGAACATATTTTTGTATTTCCTGCTCCATTCTTTCTGCTGCATAAGTCACCCGCTCCAACTTTATTCCATCTGCCACCACATAAAGCGTATTCCTCATAATGATTGGTGGATCCGCCGGATTAAGTACAATCATAGCCTTGGTCTTCGCTACACCGGTGAAATTCCGCAGAGCCAAAGCGGTTGTATGAATGTACTCATCAATATTGTCCCTTGTAGCCCTTCCAGCAGATGATGAGGCGATGGTCGCAACAATTTCAACATAGTCTGCATGGCCTATTTCTCTGGTAACCGCGTAAGCCATAGGAACAGTTGCCTGACCTCCACAAGTAACCATGTTGACATTGTCTTCATTAACGCATTCATCACCATTCAGACAAGGAATACAAAGCCTTCCTTCTTTGGCTGGAGTCAGATCAACTACAAACTTTTTCATCCGCTTAAGAATGGACGCATGTACTTTGTGCGCTTCCGCAGAAGTTGCATCAAAAACAACATCATAACATGCCGGATGTTCTATAATTTCCTGTATACTTTTTGCCGATGTACGATACCCCATCTCTCTGCACTTTTTCAGATTTTCAGAATTCTCTTGTCGGCCAATAACGCATTCACAGCTCAATACCTTTGAATTTCTAAGTTTATACAGCAAATCCATACCAATATTGCCACTCCCTAGAATAGCAGCCTGTACTTTTTTCATATCATCATCTCACCATCAAAATCTACATCCACCGTCCACTCTCCATACCTGCCCTGTGATATAACTTGCCTTGTCACTAGCCAAAAATGCAATCAGATTTGCAATCTCCCTTGGTGTTCCACGCCTGCCAACGATGCTTCTCATAAGGTAGTTTTCTTCCACATCACATCGCATTTGACCCAACATCTTGGTATCTGCCATTCCTGGAGCAACTGCATTAACACGAATTCCCTGTGCCCCCAACTCAATGGCAAGTTTCTTTGTGGCACAAGCCAGTGCCGCCTTGCTGGCAGAATACTCCAGCTGGGCAGGATCACCATCCAGTGCAGCTACCGAGGTCACATTGACAATGGAGCCACACTTTTTTCGTCCCATTACTCGACTCACCATCTGAGTGATAGCCATAGGCGCAAAAAAATTAATCTGAAATAACTTCTGCATATCCTCTATTGGGGTTAGCTGAAACAACTTATTTTCGCCAGCGGAACCAGCATTGTTTACAAGGATATCTACATTTTTATCCTTTTTCAGAATTTCCTTGACACCATCATTCACAGCCTGACTATCCAGCAAGTCAAAATAAACAGGTACTATTTTTTTTTGGGTATCTCTTGAAAGCTTGGACACGAATTCCTCGAAAGCATCTGTCCTCACACGAGCGTGTGCATAAACATTTGATCCTTCTTCTGCAAAGAGCTGCAACACAGCCTTTCCTATTCCGCTGGCGCTCCCTGTTATAAGCGCCGTTCTGCCTGCCAACAACATTCGAAATCCTTTCTCACTGATCAATAGGCGAAATCACCATTTCCTCCAAAAACACCTTGCGATCAAGGAACGGAGCCTGATCCTCCAATGGGCGATTCACCAAGCGGCGATTGCTTGTCATCGCAGCAGAAACGCCTAGGAATTCCTGTTCCTCAACACACATGACCTCACACAGGACAGGACCATCTGTCACAAAAAGTTCTTTTATTTTATTTGGAAGTTCCTCTGAACCTTCGATACGAAGATAGGAGATACCAAAAGCACGGGCGATTTTCTCGAAATCCGGCAGGCTCATACCTGATGATGCGTCACAGCCAATCAAACGGTTTCTGAACGCATTGTTTTGCAAATGCCGAATGCTGGAATATCCATTATTGTTCATGACACATACTTTGATATTAAGTTTGTTAAACACAATGGTTTCCAATTCTTGAAGATTCATCATCACAGAGCCATCACCGTTGATAACTACCACCGGCCCATTCCCCGCATAGGCCGCCCCGATAGAACCTGGCAGTGCATAGCCCATCTCCGCCTGCCCACCGGAAGTGATAGAACGCTGCCCTTTTTCGCTCCGAATACGTATGATAGGCGATACAGTAAAGAAAGTATTTCCTGCATCACTAATTACAGCAGCTTGCTCTGGAAGCACTTCTGACAGTGCCTCCGTGAAGTAGTACATATTGATTTTTTCTCCTGTTTTATATGCCTCTACACAGGTTGGGAATATCTCTTTCCAATGACGGCATTTTTCTGCCCAATTTGAAAAATCCCTTGATTTCTGCATATCATTCATTTTTCGCAAAAATAGCTTCACATTTGCATAAATAAATCTATCGATATGCACCGTGTCCTTGGAATGCTCCGTTTCATCGATATCAACCACAATGACCTTGGCCGCCCTTGCGAATTTTTCATATTCATATCCTGTGGTATCAATACTTAGCCTGCAGCCCAGTACCAGCACCAAATCCGCATTTGCCAAGGCAAAATTCCCTGCTCTAGATGCCCCCAACATACCTACCATACCGATTGACAAAGGATGCGCCGCATCAACTAGATCATGTCCCAAGCGTGAATAGGTTAACGGGAGCCCATAAGCATCCATGAATTCCTTCAATTCTCCTATGGCCCGCCCCATACGAACGCCATTCCCCACCAGCAGTACAGGCCGCTCTGCACTTTTCAGTTCCTCGGCCACCCATTCTATATCCGACTCCATAGGCTCAATATCTGCCTTGTCCCGTCTGAGCACTGCATGCTGCATCTCATCTGGGTCAAATACCGTATTTTGGATATCCATAGGTACATCAATCCAGACAGGTCCTTTTCTTCCTGTAGTTGCTTCATGAATAGCCATATCTATTGACTCCACAATCTCTTCAGGAGAATTTATCATCACTGCATATTTCGTAATAGACGAAACCAAGGCGATAATATCTGCTTCCTGCCGTCCCATCTGACGAAGTGGAACCTTGCTGTTGCGCACAGTCTGATGACGAGAAGCTTGACCAGAGATGAACACACAAGGAACACTGTCTTGCCAAGCATGAAGACAAGCTGTCATAGCATTAGTTCCCCCACAGCCAGTAGTTACCACGCAGGCACCAATGGTCTGGTTTACCTTTGCATAGGTAAGTGCAGCCATACCTGCCGCCTGTTCATGGTGTACCGAAACACTCTTTATATCCTTGTTGCGTGCCAGGGCATCCGTCAGAAACATGCAACCAGTTCCCGGCACAAAAAACACATGATGTGCTCCCGCTTCATATATACGGCTCATCAAATAATCTACCATTCGAAGTCTCATAGTAAGCATTGGGCGTTTCGCCCAACTACCCCCTCTCAAATTTCATGCACAGGACTAAAATAAGTAGAAGACAAATCCATGGCCGCCGCCGCACTGGAAAGACCAGTGCCAAAGCCGCTCATAACAACATGGCTTAAATCCAAAGATGATTTTTCCATTTGACGACACAGAAGGAGTGCAACTGAAGCCGCCCCAATATTTCCTGTGTCCTCCATGTCCACAGGCACCTTGTCCAGTGGCACCCCTATCTGCCTGGCCAGACTTTTTACAATAAACTCATTGGCCTGATGTAATGCATAGGCTGTCACATCCTCCTGCTCCCAACCCTGTGCCTCTAAAACTTCCTGTATTGTGCCTGGCACTTCGCCGACTATATACCGCATCAGTTCCAAGCCATTCATACACACATTTTCCAATGTGTGTATATTGCCCTCCGCATCCTCAACCGGTTGATCAGTCACACCGACTTTTCTTGGCATACGGGCACCTCCCGCTGGCACATAAAGGTACTCAATTCCTGCACCATCATGCCGAAAAGCAAAGGCTGAAGGGTGGCTTCCTTCCGAAACCGTAACCAGCATAGCTGCGCCACCATCCCCATGGACTAGGCGCATAGACTTATCTTTTTCATTGACATTGCGGGTGGGAATATCCCCGCAGCAAGTCAGGACATTCTTACAGAAGCCGGATTCTACCAACAGAACTGCCTGAAACAGGGCATATATAAATCCTGGGCAACCATGCTTGATATCCATGGCCACACAGTGTTTCGGTAGATTCAGCCTCTTTTGCAGTACACCTACCGTACCAGGAATAATATAATCCGGTTGTGGCGTGACATAAACAATACCGTCTATCTGACTCCTATCAAACTGCATTTCCTGAAAAAGATGCTCTGCCGCATCTATGCAGTAATCTGCAGTAGTCATCCCCTCTGGCGCCACGCATACCTCCCGAATACCGGTCAGCTTGCTGATACGGTCTACGGTTTTGATATCGAAGCCCATATCGTGAATATGGACACGGTGCTTGGGTATAGAGGAGGATATGCCTGCAAGTATAGCCTTATTAAATAAAGTCATATAACATCTTCCTTATCCATTTCCCAGCAAAAAGCCACCATCTACGACAACATCTGTTCCTGTAATCCAGCGTGCAGCATCACTCAAAAGAAAGAGAGTCATGCCGCTGACATCCTTAGGCTGGCCTAGTCCCAAATAATATTGGTGCAATACATCCTCTGGAAGTTCTGTTGTCTCTTGCACAAAATTCTTAGTCATTGGGGTTTCCACCCAACCTGGACTAATACTGTTGATTCGCTGCTTCTTGCGACTTATTTCCTTTGCAATGGAGCGAACAGCAGTCTTCACTGCAGCCTTTGCCCCCGAATAAGCGAATTGTCCCTTGATACCCCAGTACGCTGCAGTTGAAGAAAACACCACAAACGATGCCCCAGTCTCTGCATATTTTTTTCTAGTAGCACATTGGAGTAAATTTATCATGCCCCAAAAACTGGTATCAAAAATATCTCGTGCCAGCCTATCATCAAGCATTTGCAATGGTGACATGCCTGTAATACCTACAGTATACACCCCTCCGTGCAATTTTCCCTTTGCCTCTACAAAAGGTTGAATGGCACCTTCCCAATCACGTTTATCTGCTTTCAAAACATCCAAGGATACAACGTTTATTTTCTCAGGATACTCTGCACGTAATTCTTCTAATCTACTCACATTACGTGCTATAGACAACACATTTGCCCCTGCTTCTGCCAAATCCAAAGCGATCTGCTTTCCCATACCAGAAGATGCGCCAACCACAATAAAATTCTTGTCTTCAAAGTGAAACTCAACGTCCCTCATACTTGCGAATCATCCCTAACCATATTGTATAAATCACCAACGGTTCGTGCTGCTTTTATATCTGTTGGTTTAATATTGCTACATCCCCTTGTAGCACAAAAAGCCATGAAGGCTATATTACTCACTGAATCCCATTCCTCAATCTCTTCAAGTTTGGTCTCCAAAGAAAGTTCCTCTTCCGTATCCATCAAATCAACTAATTCTTCTAAAAATTCATTTTTATTCATTTTTTTCACTCCTAAGCCTAATATATTTTATATTTTACACCCAATCTAATAGTTTTCCAACTGCGCAACTCAAAGTCCCCGTTTACTATTTGTGTATGCTACCATCCTCTATCAGCATATATCTGAAATCTCATTTTATCAACTATCTTTAACGTTATAATAATTAACCTATGTGCAAACAACACATTGTCACTATAGCTATTTTTATCGTGGAATTTGTTAATACCTTGGATAAAACTACTTTTCCAGTAAGCTGTTGCAAATATTACAAATGCTTTAATCTCGTCCAAACAAATCCCTTGTGTAAACCTTATCTGCCACATCACGCAGGCATTCATCAAATCTGTTAGCAATGATACATTGGCACATCTTTTTGAATTCTTCAAAATTGTCAATAACCTTACTTCCAAAAAAGGTAGTCCCAGCCTCCAGAGTTGGTTCATAAATAACCACAGTAGCCCCTTTGGCCTTGATGCGTTTCATGACCCCTTGAATAGCTGATTGGCGAAAATTATCAGAATTACTTTTCATGGTAAGTCTGTAGACACCAATCACACAGTCCTTTTCCGTATCACTGCTATAATCACCGTTATTATAATAATCGTAATAACCAGCTTTTTTCAGGACCTGATCGGCAATAAAGTCTTTTCTTGTTCGATTGCTTTCTACTATGGCACTTATCATGTTCTGTGGTGCATCGGAATGGTTTGCCAAAAGCTGCTTCGTATCCTTTGGCAGACAGTAGCCGCCATATCCGAAGGAAGGGTTATTATAGTGAGTCCCAATACGCGGATCCAACCCAATCCCCTGAATTATCTCCTTTGTAGTTAACCATGGTCTTATGAGCTTATTTTTTTAATATATACCTTCTAGCATTAGTAGCTCCAACTGCCTCTATTTCTTTTATCAAGTCTATTCACGATGATACACTGACACAATACTAAGCATGATTTTTTAATTATTTCTAATTTAGCTTAGAGTCAACAATTTGTTGACGATTTATCAATTCAGAAAACATACTTACACCTAAAAATCACTTATCCCTGTCAACCGAGTTATATCATCATTACTCCAGTACTTGTTACACCATCTATAAAAAATATCTTTTCTTTTTTTGAAGATTCTAAATGGTTCCCTGGTATTATCATAAATATGCAATATGTCGCAAATATCCACTAACTCAGGAACTAACCTAAGAGCTTTGATATACCTTGATCGTATTTTATTCTCAGGTACTCCATGACCTCCCAAAGCTTCCCTTGCACTTACTCTAGCAACATTAATATTAACATTCGATGTCAAAACATATATACCACGAACAAAGTATCCGTTTGCCTTAGCTTTTCTTAACAACAACAAGTTCCGTTCTGTTGATAAAACAGTTTCAAATGTAAAATTCTTTTGTTCAGCAATCATCTTCTCGCGCAACTCTTCTGCTTTAATTGCTGCCTCCAGATCTGAACACAATGTTGTCCTTTTTATATCATCAGCGTTAATATACTCGCCAACCAACTTAGCCATACGCGTTATTGTTGTTTTGCCACTTCCATTAGGGCCAGCAAATACTACCACCTCTGGTAATTTTATGGTATTATTCTCCGACATATTCGCGCCTCCCATCAGGATATTCTAAATATGCCCTTTGGGTTTCATCATCATATCTTGCCACAGGAAGGCCTTTTATTTTTCTTACTTCGTCATCTATTCTGATAGACTCTTTAAAGCGATGTGTTAACTCTTCATCAGAAATACCACACATAGAGTCTAATTCATTTGTCACTGTCATAGCTATCACCTTCCACAATATATATTATGTCCAATACTCTTCAATCTCTCCCAAACAAATCCCGTGTATATACCTTATCTGCCACATCACTCAAACATTTATCAAATCTATTGGCAATGATACACTGACACATACGCTTAAACGATTCAAGGTCACCGATTACTTTGCTTCCGAAGAAGGTCGTCCCATTCTCCAGAGTTGGTTCATAGATAACCACAGTAGCCCCTTTGGCCTTAATACGCTTCATTACCCCCTGAATTGCCGACTGTCGGAAATTATCTGAGTGGCTTTTCATGGTAAGCCGATAAACACCAATTATGCATTCTTTTTCTGAGGCACTACTATAATCACCATTACTATAATAATCGTAATATCCAGCCATTTTGAGTACCTGATCGGCAATAAAATCTTTTCTGGTACGATTACTTTCTACTATGGCACTTATCATATTCTGAGGTACATCTGAATAATTCGCCAAAAGCTGCTTAGTATCCTTTGGCAGGCAGTATCCACCATAACCGAAGGACGGATTATTATAATGAGTACCAATACGCGGATCCAATCCAATCCCCTGAATTATATCCTTTGTATTTAAACCTTTCATCTCCGCATAAGTATCCAATTCATTAAAATATGAAACCCGCAGTGCCAAATATGTATTGGCGAAAAGTTTCACCGCTTCAGCCTCAGCAAATCCCATAAAGAGTGTATCTATATTTTCTTTCTCGGCACCTTCCTGCAAAAGTCTGGCAAATATTTCTGCCCACGCTTTGCTGCTGTCATCGCACCCCACAATAATTCTGCTGGGATATAGATTATCATACAGTGCCTTGGATTCCCGCAGAAATTCCGGAGAAAAAATGATTCTATCCGTATAAAACTTCCGTCGAATACTCTCTGTATATCCAACAGGTATAGTACTTTTTATAACTATAATCGCCGTATCACTGTTTTTCAGCACCTGCTTTATAACACTCTCCACAGTGGAACAGTCAAAATGCTGGGTCACAGGGTCATAATTTGTAGGAGTTGCGATGATTACATAGTCTGCCGCTTTATATGCACTATCTCCGTATATGGTCGCAGTCAAGCGGAGTGGCTTCTCTTTAAGATACTTTTCTATATATTCATCTTGTATGGGAGATTCCTTTTGATTTATTTTATTTACTTTTTCTTCACTAATATCCACAGCAATAACATCGTGATACTGCGACAGCAACACCGCCAGGGATAAACCCACATATCCTGTCCCCGCCACTACTATTCTAAGTTTTTCATACGCTCTCATATACTCACCATAAATCTGTTATGCAAACATTTATACAGAATCAATGATACTTAATATCTGCGCCTCTATATTGTCGTCATTCACCGACATTTCATCGCCAATCACTGCTATTTTAGCATTGTTTGAATCTTTTCGGATAAGTATCAATCACCATAAAACCCATTATCGCTCTTCTCACGCCAAGTAATGTACATAGCCTTGTAATTATCTTTGATAAAAGCTTTTATGCGATTTATTTCTCTGTCTGTCAATAAACCACGTTCTTGCAGTACAGCATCGCCATTTCTTTTAATAAAAAATTTTGCACTACCACTTTCGGTAAGCTTGCTATCACTAGCATGGGCATGCATACATTCAACTACGCAATGAGATGTAAAATACAGATAATATCCACAAATCTTGAAATAAAAATACTTAGGCATATACAGGATCCTCCAGATATTTTTTATTACGCAAATAAATATCTGTTACAATTTCCACTTCAATGTCATCCATAGTCGTTTCAATCATTTCACCAGTAATATTTAACACAGATGCCTTGGTTGGATGCTCCAAATTCAACACCCTTATCAACTCGTTATCCTTGGTAAAGGCATATCCATTAACAATCATATCTGCATTATCTGCTACTTTTTTTACATCAATCATAATCCAAACACACTTCCTCTATATCTCTTAAAAACTCTTTTGGATCAATATAAAGATTAGTTAATATGGGATACAAATCTATATAATCTTCTTCATCTTCGTCAGAATTATCATAACGTGCCATTACAACTATATATCCATTATCCCAGTCCAAAATCTTTGTATAACGAACCAAATGGCTTGATGTACGAAAACGAATATTTATGTCTGCGTAAGAAAAAGAAGTCATGTCTCCCTCACTACTAAGAGTGGCCATTTTTTTCATACATCTCACCCTTTCTCAGTAAAACACCATAATTATACCGATATAAACAACTGCTCAATCTCTCCCAAACAAATCCCGTGTATATACCTTATCTTTCACATCTCGCAAACAGTCATCAATTCTATCACCAATTATGCATTCTTTTTCTGAGGCTCTACCATAATCACCGTTACTATAATAATCGTAATATCCAACCATTTTGAGTACCTGGTCGGCAATAAAATCTTTTATTGTACGATTACTTTCTACTATAGCACTTATCATATTCTGAGGTACATCTGAATAATCCGCAAAAAGCTGCTTGATATCCTTTAGCAGGCAGTAGCCGCCATAACCAAAGGAAGAATTATTGTAGTGATACCTATGCGTGGATCCAGGCCTATCTTAATAAAACTCATTTGTGAGTTCTCATGTTATAACCATTTACTAGTTATTCATCGCTTTCTTATTCTCCGCCCTGTACAATTCGCCTTTTTCCTAACTTTATCCTGCATAATTGACAAATTATTTATTCAAGCAAAAAGGAGTGTACACTTCATACACTCCACGTCATATTTTTTTGAAATTATGGCTAAACTTACTTGTTAAAATAATCATACCACTGTGCAATAATGTTATCGCGGTTGAGGGCTATCAATTTCATAATCCTCTTTAAATCTTTGTCTGGTATATTACTGTTATTATTAGCTACTACCGGATTACTATCTGGCGGTAACCATATTTTAGTTGAATTACCACTAGGCTGTCCACGACATACGTGAACATGTATTGGCTCGCCAGCCTCGTTAGACCAGAAAAAAATCCTGTACCCAAATATCTCAAACAACGTCGGCAATGATGTCACCATCCTCCCGGGCTATTTCCCATATTAGCGGACTATTATTTTTAACGAACTGCCTCAAAACATATTCTTCATCTTCATTAAACCCCATGCATTTCTTCAGAACACAAGCAGGTAAAATATATTCTGCGATATCAAACCCCCGCTCGGAAGATCTTTCCAAGTGAACAGTAATGCTTTCACCGGACAACGGCGAAACATGTATATCTGAAAAGGTTACAATAATGTTTTGAGGAACAATCTTTAAATATTCATGTTTCATCTTGCTACCTCCCTCAGTTCCTACTATATTCTATATTTTAACACAAATGTTCTATTCGCTCAATATAAGCATATTGCTATTTTATTTTTCAATAAACCACTAATTTCTTATCTCCACATCCTCCACCATCACTGGCTTCTTTACCCCTTGGAATAGCTGTATTACACTGCTGTCATCACCATAATAAGCATCACAAATGGCTATTGAACGATTTAAATCTGGAGTGTCGTCAAATATTCCCCAGTCAGCCTTTTTATAGTCGTCCACAATTTTAGCATAGCGAGCTGCCAACTCCGGGCGCATAGAATCCAAAGTGGCTGGTATCAGTGGATGGGGACGCCATAGCAGCATCACATTCTCTGTTTTCTTTTGAAAATATTCCAATACATTTTCTATTTTGTCCAGCAGCTTAGCCTCGGACTTTAGCATTTCCCCCAGACCGGTGCCATACATTACCACCTTTTTCCAGGAGCCATCCGGCTTTTTTATTTTTACCAGCCAATCTTCCGGTAAATCCTGCTCGTCCTTTTTCGTCTTCCGTACCTTATCCAGCTTTGGTGAGCCCCAACCCTTTATCTTCTCTTCCCAAATACGTCGGGTATGTTCACCATAAAGATTAACCAAGGCCTGAATATAAATATCCCGCATTTTCTCGGACTGCTGAACTATAATATCCGCATTAACATACACCGGCATTCTGGCATGGGTTTCTGCCCACTCTGGTGTAGCTCCATTCTCATCGGACACAAAGTAAGGAATATATACCAGTTGGTCAGTACACTGCTTTAATTTATCACTGTAATATTCAGGTGCCACTGAAGTGACTAAATTATAACCATCATAGGGGTTATGAATATAGATTTGGTCGGGATGTACCGCCGCCAAATCCACATCTTGGTATTTCGTTATAGGCACATATTCAGGAAATTCATTTCCCTCCCAATGCCATTCTCTCGCAGTGCCATCAGGATTGCGGTCACAATAGGGTATCGGCATTACCACAGCATCACAGCTTTCATCCCTGGAAGCCTTTTCCCAAACGCTTTCCAGACTGTCCCACATAGAGGCCTTATATGGCAGGAAATACACTACCTTTTTATTTGGTGGTATTTTATCATCAAAAATTTTCCTGACCTTCACCAGCTTAGCTAACAGCATATCAACAGGCATACGAATAGGTCTACCCGCTTCAATACTCTGACCGATTTTATCTAAGCCTGTCACCAGGTCTTCCAGTTCAACGATTAAATCTGCGCCCAGGTCATCATAATTAACCAATAGTTCACCAATGGCAATAATCTCATTAGACATTTCATCCAGCACAAAATTTACATTTGTGGTGCCTGTCAGTATTGAATTTGCCATGCTATGCATATTATCTATTTTTATTATGATTTGCGTTTTATATCGTCCAGCCAATTATAACACCTCATCCCCATGTGGGACCTTCTCCTAAATGGTAAGGCTAAATTTCTCTTACCTTCCTCGCTGCCCAATCCTCCATCACCTTGGCAATAGCCACGGAAATTTCTTCACTTACATAGCTGTTATTTCCCCCAGATTCTATTTCTTTACTAAAAGCAACTAATTCGTATCGGATTCCCTCCCCCTCCAGTTGATAAAAAAATCGTTTATTCTTGTTTTGGTCTTCATATTTCACTTCAAAATAATCCATTTTCCACCAAGGAGCCGGAACATAAATATACCCCTTTGTTCCAGTGATAACCAAGTTACCCTCAGATTTTGCTGTTTTTGCAACCTTGATAGTAGCCACTGCCTCTGGATACAAGAAATCTATCTTAGTAAAGCCATCGAAGGTTTTATCTTCATCTATGTATTGAGTTACAATATTCTTATCTATATAATCTGTTCCCAAAATCTGGAATACCGGCAGCAATGCTGTAGGCCCCCAGGCGGTAATACTGCTCCATATCTGCTTTAGTGCTTTAACATTATAGTTCCCCATCAGACTTGTACAAGTAGCATCCACGGAAATCACCTTACCAATAGCGCCGGATTTAACCAACAATAACAGTCGATTGTAGGCAGTACCATAGGCTGTTTTTAAAGCATCCATCAAAACAACATTTTTTTTCCTGGCCAAGTCAAACAGCTCCCGGCACTGAACTTCATTCATTGTTATAGGTGACTCACACAAAATATGTTTACCATTGTAAATAGCTTTTTTTATGAGTTCATAATGCCTGTCAGGCATAGAAAACAGATAAATGGCATCCTCAACATGCTGGTCATCTGGAGATAAAAATTCAACACCATTTACATATGTACCCTCATTGGCAATTTTGGCACCTATTCCCTTATCTTCAACTATTCTAACAGATATTTTCCGCTTTTTGGACCGCACCTGAGAACTGGACACCCCCTCTGTACGAGGCAAATAAACCACCTTGCAATATTCCTCCAGATAGTCAAATTTACCAACCCAGTCAGAGCCGACAGTAAATATGTCAACTCCGTATCGGCGAATATCATCTATTTTTTGACCTTCGTATTCCTCGACTATTATCTCGTCTGCCAGTCCAGTTGCCCGCACCCCTTCTATGCGTTCCATAAGGGACTGCTGAACATTTATCTTACCCCGGCTTTTGTCAAAGCTCTCTGCTGTTACCCCAACAATCAAATAATCGCCCAAAGCCTTGGCCCGCTCCAAAAGGCGTTTATGCCCATAATGAAGCAAATCGTAAGTTCCATAAGTTATTACTTTTACCATTTATTTCACCACCGTTCTATACATTTCCACATGATATTTATTCCTCAATCTATTTCCATTCCTTTATAAACTCAATGGCCTTCTGATAATCTCCATAAGTATCAATATCACAGGCCCTTATTTTCACCCCAGGAAGGGGAATATAGGGCTCAAGTACGTTAAACACATTGCCAGAAGTGTACTGTATTTTATCCCGATGCAAGCAACATGGGCCAGTCCATTCATAGTCACCATTATCCCGTGAAAAGCCTGTTACTTCTCCCTGCTCATTCAAAGACAGATACACCGCATCCTCAGACCGCTTATCAGCATAAGCAATCCATTCACCATCTTTGGCCAGAAGCATTTTTACATCATCAGGATGCACCAGTAAATCCCCGTCATATTCCATAGCATACTCCTTGCCATCCTTGGCCCCCAAATAGTAAGAAGTACCAGTCTTGGTATTGAAATAATCGTGATTGTATACAAAAATAGCATCAGGCCGATATTTCCGCACTTCCTCAATAACTCTATTGGCCTCAAAGCCTACCACAATGCGAATATCCTCCACATCCTGAAATAGATCCAACTGCCAATGAATAAGAGATTTGCCATTTATGTCAATAAGTGCCTTTGTGGTCCCCAAGCCGAGACGTGAACCAATACCCGCACAGGTTATAACAACTGATTTAGCTGTCTGCATAATGCCACCTCATTTAATACCAGATAATTTGCCACGGAAATAGCTCCAGGTGCCGGACTATGGGTTAAACCGGAAGCGATAGCCACATCTGCTATCCGCATAGCCTCCACATCGTTATTACCATCGCCGATAAACACCACCCGATGCCCCTCATCTTTATATTTTCTTACTATATCTTCCTTGTTTAAAATCTTGGTGAGCTTTACAACCCGGTCATTTTCCATTTGTCCCGAGGAGCAGAAACACTCACAGCCAATTTTAGCAGCCAGTTTTTCTATCCAGCAATCCAAATTGCCTGTTGCAATACTGCAATTTTCCTTGTTTTCCTTTATAAAATCCACTACCTTGTCATAGGTAGCTACTCCCTCCAGCAAATCATTAATCTCGCTGGCCGGCAATTTCCCCAATATATATACCCGGCGGATAAAGGATTCAATAAAAGGCACTTGCCCCGCCACTGTAGCCTTTGTCAACTCATTTATTTGCTCCTCCACATTAAAATGATTGGCAATAAGCGGCAAAGTCTCCGCCTTGGTAATCGTCCCATCCAAATCAAAAATAAACTTCGTCATGCTTTATCTCTCCAATACAAAATAGTACTGTGCAGTTTCCTTGCGATTGTTTAGTGCCTTGTCAAAAAGAAAGGCTTCATCATTTATCTTAAAGCCATTGACAAACAATGTTTTCTCCATTGAAGCCACTATTTCATCCCGGGTACGATAAATTGCATTATAATTATCTTCAAGCTCTTCAGAAAAATGCTGTTTTAGGGTAAGGCGTTCATCTATTCCTATTGGTTCCCGAATTACAACTATTGCACTGTCCGTGATAACCTCACTAATCTGTTTAAATGTATTTTCTAAATCTTCATCATTTAAGTATACTAATGCTCCAATTAACAATATTCGGTTAAATTTATCTTCCCATTCATTATTAAGCAACGAGACGGTGATTTCATTACTTTTCCCGGTGAAGAAAAATCTGTTGTTTTTTTCCTTATTCAATTCTCTAGCTTTTAAAATAAACTCTTCACAAAAATCTATCCCACAATATTTGTCGATTTCCGTAGTAATAGCATCAGACCACCGCCCAATACCACAGGCAATATCCAGTACCCGTGAATTTTTATCCAGCTTTAAAAGAGGCAGCAATTTTTCCATTTCCTTGGCATTACGCTGCTTTACCAGTTCTGGATTATTATCCTGATACATAGTTACAGCGTAAGGGTTAGCTTCATTATACTTTCCAGCCCGATTATTAAAAAAGGCCTTGGTAGCATCGTAATTTATTTCTTCATGTCCGCCCTTCAATCGCATTTCTTCCACCTCATTTTATCCTTCAACTGTTTTCAATTCATGTTTTACCTTGGCCTGTATCTCTTTGTAGCCCACATCAGCACTCATATATTGCAGCTCATGAAAGGATCTTGCCCGAACGAATTTCCGCCAATTGCCAAATTCTGCCTCCAGCACCTTCTCATAATCAACTGGCACAGGTATCTCCACACTTTCAAAAGGCAGATACACCACATCACGATAGTATTTTAACTTTAAATTCCCCTTTATTCCCATGATTTTGCTGAATTGATATCCAATATTTTCTGACTCACCAAAATGATTAGCACAAAAGGTTTCATATTCTTTAAACCTATCTAAGACAGGCAGAGTCATGAACTGCCGTATAAAATCGTTTGATGGCTTGCACTGTAAACCATTTTTCATTTCCGCCATAAGCCCCTCAGGATTCATTATGGCCCCAATGAGACTTTGGCGAATATCCCAAACAGCCTGAACCCTGTTGCTGCCGTCCAAAATGTCATCCAATGGCCATATATCAATAAATATCCCCTGTTGACGCTGGTCATCTATATCTTCAATCGCCGTCGTTTCTTCATCCATTACTTTCAAAATAGTCAATACTTCACCACTGTTATAGGCAGAGGAAATAGTCAATGGTGCTTTCAATTCCTGATCTGCTACCTGTTTAAATTTTTCATAATCCGGCCTTAGCATGGAAATATCCAAATCATCATCCCAGGGAATAAAGCCTTTGTGCCTGGCCGCCCCAATTAATGTACCACCCTCAGCAAAATACTTAATAGAATGCTTTTTACAAATTCTATCTATTTCTACTAAAAGCTCCAGCATTTTATTCCATGCCTTCTTCCGGTCAGTAGTTACCAGAAAGCCAGCCCTGATTTCATCCTGCTGAATACTGCTTATATAATTCATACACTATAACCTCTTTATTTCCAAAGATAATCCCCACATTGCAACAACTCCTGATTTATATCCTTAAGCATTACATCATAGGGAATATCCGCACTCATCACTACGTTTTCATGTTCCGATGGACTATGAACCGGCACACGCCAATTACCATATATCTCAGTCAAAAACTCATCATATCCATTTGGCATTGGCACCTTTATCCCTTCAAAATCCGTGTAGGTGATATCTGCAAAAGCTGTCTTACTTACAGGCTTTGACCGATTGCACCAATAGGACATCTGAAACGCTACTTTGTCCGAATCATCAAAATGCTTTACGCAAAAATCTTCATAGACCCTCATCCGCTCTTGCAAAGGCATCTCCAATATTCTTTGCAAGGTTTTCCCTGCCACATTTGATGAAACTCCCTTTCTCAATCCTTCTGCCACCTGTTGTGGGGTAATAACGCTCATCCACAGTTCTTTACACATTTCATCAATTAATGCACCTTTTTTCGTACCATCCGAAACGGCATCCAATGGGAAAATATCAACAAACATCCCTTGATGCATATCAGCGTCCCAATCCTCAATGGCTGATGTTCTATCATCCATTATTTTAGTCCAGTTCATAATACGGCTATCAGTATATGTATTCTGCAAAAAATAAGGGCTCTTAACCTCCTGGGCCGCCACTTGCACAAATCTCATGTAATCCGGTCTCATCATGGCCACATCAATATCATCATCCCAAGGAATGAATCCTTTATGGCGAACCGCTCCCAGCATAGTACCAAATAACGCAAAATATTTTATATCATACTTTTTGCAAATCCTGTCTACTTCCAAAAACAATTCTATTTCTTTATTCCATATTTTCTTCCTGTCTGTGGTTACCAGAAACCCGCTTCTAATTTCATCTTTGTCTATATCGTTAATATATGCCTTCATACTATAATCCTCTATCCTCTATAAGCCTATCTATAGCCTGTACCACCTGCAAAGGTGTAATGGACCTGCTGCACTCAAACTCCCTATCCGTTCCTTTATGGTACGGGCAAATATCCTTCCAATTAACCCTTATATCGTTATAACATCCGTGACACACAAGCTGATTTGTTACTCTATACGGTGTTTCAAACTCACCCATAGGCAGACTGAATCCGCTGATAAGTACAACCGGCACGCCACAGGCATTGGCCAGCCAGGAAAGACCGCTGCCCAATCCAATAAAGAAATCTGCATAGGCCAAGAGATTAATCCTTTTCATCAAAGGACGCATACCTGTAAAATCCTCAGCCCCCACTGGCATAGATATTTCAATGCCATTTTCAATTACTGTATGGCTACCGTCGATACACAGCACCCGATAGCCCAAGCTCTTTAGATATTCCACCACAATATCCCAGCCCTCAGGATAGAGCCACCGCTTCATTATGCCTGAGGCCTGCACAGCGATACACACATACTTTTCCTGTATCTGCCGTGGAGCAGTAGGGTAATACTGAATAGTTGGTGCCTGCTCATGCAGCCCTAATATTACCTGAGCGGATTTGTATGGAGGCCAATGGCGGGAATCATCAGGAATAAGGTATGGCGGCAGATCAAACACCGCCAGACAAAACGCTGCATAGCAATCCTCAGGGATTTTCTCCTGCACAGTTATTTTCGGCATATATTCCCGGCATACAGCCTTAAAGCTGTTCGGTGGATATAGTACAATATCCGCATTATATTCTGCCCTTAGGGCATTGACATAGGGCAGCACCGAAACTGTGTCGCCCAAAACGCCATTTACCATGAAAATATATATTTTCTGGTTATGCAAATCCATTACATGCTCAAGAACCTTTTCCCCATCCAGCCAAGCCTCTACATACCAATGAACATAGTATTTTTCCAGGGCCACAAGCACCTGCTCCGATATATCTCCATCAAAGCCCACCATACCTGTATCAAAATCAGAAATTTTTATATGCCAATTACCAGCCGGAACCTCCACCCGGGCTCCGGCATTAAAATCAAATTTAAGTCCATTAATACCGGATTTCAGCTTCACATCGCCCACAGCCTTTTCAAAATTAAGGAGTCTGTTTATCTGCTCCGGCTCTATTTCATCCTTTCTGACAGAAAAGTAAAATATGGGATACTTGTGCATAATAAAAACCTCTTTCTTATTGCCAATTATACTTACCTTTAGTAAGATAAGTATAACACCTCATCCGGTCACCGCGTTGACACCGACGGAGCCTTGCTCCTAGTCCTTTAGGGCTTCCCCATGGGGGAAGGCTATATTCACTTGCCCTCCCCCTCTGGGGAGGGTGCCCCGTTAGGGGCGGGTGAGGTCAGCCAAATCAAAAGGAGCACTATCATGAGTAGAAAAATTGCCCTGTTTGGACTGGGTGATGAATTGTATAATGATGCCTGGTCACAGGAAACCATTGTTGCCGTGGGTACGCCTGCCACGGATGGCACTACACCGAAGACAGTTGAATTAAATGGTCAAACCGTACCAGTTGTAAATGTGGCTCAACTTCGACAATTGGACTTTGATTTTATTATTATCACAGATTCTGCCCAATTTAATAATATCTACATCACCTGTGCCCAGGCCCAGATTTCTCAGTTTAAAATCATATCCTACGACACATATATTCACCATATCCGTGGCAAGGTTGAATACAACGTAGATGACGAACAATATCTATTGAAATTAATCCGTGACAGGAATATAAACCGTGTTTTGGATATGGATTTATATTTTGCCGATGGTGTAAGCACCACCCGCAACCGTAGCAATTATGCAGAACTAAATACCTACGGTCTGTCCATCCCCAAGGACTTGGAACTCATCGGTATCAGTGGCAAAGGATACTGGCCTATCTGGGATAATATCTATAGCCGGATATATCACAAGCTGTACAGTATCTTATTACAACACTTTGATTTATTGCTTATCATGAAAATCCGCCCATTGGAGGAATATATTCAGCTCATTAATACCACCTACGGCTCATGGAAATATGCCCTTATTCAGGTTGAACAAGATTCATCAGCAGAAGCAGCCCTAAAAAATCTCGACTATCAAGGTTTAAATCTTAATGCCAGCTGGATACCAGCACAAAATACCTCCTGGCTGCTGCTGGAATATGATAAGCAGGACACAGAACTTTATGTAATTTGCCATAAGTCTTATGAACTGCCAAAGCTGCCACCTATTTATCACCCTATCCATGCAGGAAAGAACGGTACAGGAGGCTTTGGGCTCCCCGGGGATGACACAGGGGAAAATATTTCCTTCTTAAACCCTTACCTCAATGAGCTTACTGCCATCTATTGGATGTGGAAAAATACCACCTCCGAGATAATTGGCACAGCCCATTATCATCGCTTCTTTGTGAATGAACAGGCCAATAGCTATATTTCCGACAGTCGGAATTTTCTTGATGAAACCACTATCCATAAGCTGCTGGAAAGCCACGATATTATCCTTCGACGTAGCATACCTTATGGCAACACTGAGGATTGCTTCAGAAAATTTATGGGCTATGACTTCTATGAAGCCGCCAAAAACATTTTCCGTCAGGTTATAAAAGATATTGCACCAGAATATGATGATGCCTTCCTTTTTGCTCTATCACGTCATAACTCCGGCCATGCCTTTAATATGTTTATAACCCGCCGTCATGTCTTTGATGCCTATTGCAGCTGGCTCTTCCCAATAGTATTGGAAGCCGCCAACCGCATTGACTTTACTCAGCTGCCAAATCCACCCCATAGCCGTATCATCGGCTTTATGGGAGAAGCGCTCTTAATGCCATGGCTCATGAAACAACGCCTGCGCATCAAAGAACTACCTGTGGCTGAATTATGATATACTAATTTGGAATTCATAATTCGTAATTCGAAATTATGAATAAAAAACACCTCACCCACCGTCTTCGACGGTCCCCCCTCCCCTCTAGGGGAGGGCTTTAGTATAATCCTTCCCCGCTGGGGATGGTACACGAAGGACGGATGATGTAATCTTCCCAATTTGGTTTATTGCCTTTCCCGCTGGGGATGGTACACGAAGGACGGACGCGGTAATCTTCCCAATTTGGTTTATTGCCTTCCCCTTGAGGGGAAGGTGTCAACGAAGTTGACGGATGAGGTGTCATAATATATTTCTTTTTATATCAGCACATACTTCAGAAAAATAAAGATTTATTTCACGATTAGAATAGCGAAGTACTCTTATTCCACGTTTAGCTAAATAATTATCTCTTTCCTTGTCTTTTATTTTACCTGTATCTTCATAATGCTGCGAGCCATCCACCTCTATAGCTACTTTAGCACTAGCACAATAAAAATCTAAAATATACCTACCAAAAGTCTTCTGTCTATTAACGTTCACAGGCAAACTTTTTAAAAAATCATACCACAAATGTTTTTCTTCTTTTGTCATGTTTTTACGGAGTTTTTGTGCGTTTCGTGTTAATAAAGAATTATTTTCTTTGTTCATTAGTTAACACCTCATCCACCGCCCTTAAAGGGCTAGCTTCGCGTCGCAGGCGGTCCCCCTTCCCCTTGAGGGGAAGGCTTCATAACGACATCATCTCCAAAACTCTCTGGGCCCGATTTTCCCAACGATGATTAGCCTTAGCTTTCCCATAGGCCCGGATAGCTGAGGCTAATCTTTTTGATTCATTATTTAAAAGCTCCTCAACTATCTCCATCTGACTGACGGTATTTTTCCAATCAAACATATACATATCCATACCATCCTCAAACTGCTCAGCTAAATAAGAGCTGTATTCACTCACCACTACGGCTCCATTCAGCATAGCAGTAAATACTCTGTCATGACCACCGTTATTAAACTCCGCCTGATCCTGCACCACCACCTTGGCACGGGAAAACGCATCCAATACTGTTTCATAGCTAACTTGTCCATGTAGCTGCAATTCTTGTGCAAAGGGAACATTTTCCCAGCCAGGGCCAAACACCTCAACCTGCAAGCCCTTGTCAGCCAAGGCTTCCAATGTACGGTAACGACGCTTCATTTTTACATAGAAAAAAACTCCATGAAAATATGGAGCTAATGCTATAACATAATCTTCCCCAATAAGCCCCCTATCCTCCAGCACATTTTTTACAGCTGGAAGCAGACTTACAGGATTGGCCAGCATATACTCTACCACATCATCCAATATGCCGATTATATATGGATTATCCGTCTGCTCCCGCCAATACTCCCTGATATTGCCATCCTCAAACATACTGGCACTGAACACTACATCCAAATCCCTATCAGCACTGAAAATATCATCTTCATTTTTGGCAACGTCCCCACCTAATGGCTGAAATATTTCCCCGGCAAATTTTTTATCTGGAAACCGATATTTTATGGCACCAATATGGCTTTTATCCAATACCCAAAGATAATGCTTCTGACAAGGAAAGCCAAGCTCTCCATTGGCCGCATTATAGGGGGCATCCAGCAACACCGACACATAAGGCACCTCTAAATCCCCCAAAGCATAATGGTCAGGGGCCGTCTGCAAAAGTGCCCCCGTATCATTTACCCCAATGGAAAACCATACCTCATCAGACCGCATTAAATCATAGGCCCGTTGCATGGCTGCAGGGTCATTCAAGTATGTATAATCTACATCACAGCCCAAACCTTGAAAGCTGTTAGCGATTTCCAATGAATTACGATGGAGAGCAGGATGATTCCCCTTGGACACTATAAAAGCAATTATTTTTTTCACAATTAATTACCTCTTAACACTGACATCATTTCCATGATACTAGCTGCCCTATTTACCCAACGATGCTGGCTACTGGCCTTGCCATAGGCACTAATGGCCGTAGAAAGGCGCAATGATTCATTTGATATTAACTCTTTTATTATTTGTAGCTGGCTGCGAGTATCTTTCCAATCAAAGAGGAAAATATCCTTATTTACCTCAAACTTATTCTCTAAGTAAGTGCTATATTCACTCACAACTGCAGCACCGTTCAGCATGGCAGTAAAAACCCTGTCATGACCTCCATTGTTAAATTCTGCCTGGTCCTGGAATACTACCTTGGTTTTTGTAAAAGCATCCAACACCTCTTCATAGTCCACTTCACCGTGAAGTCGCAGCTTATCCGCAAAGGGTACTAACTCCCAACCAGAGCCGTACACATCCACGGTAATACCTTCCTTGGCAAGAAGCTCCACGGCATTATAACGCCGCCGGTGCTTTACATAAAAGAACAAGCTAAACATATAGGGGGTGAATTTATTTATATATTCCGGGTCATATAAGCCCCGATTATCCAATACTACCTTAAAGGCATCCATCATACTAACCGGGTTGGTCAGCATATAATCCACCACATCCTGTAAAATGGCTACCACATATGGACTGGTATCATCCTCCATCCAGGCTGGTTTAAAATCCCCACCATGATAAATAGAAGCACTGTATACCACATCCAGTGGACGCTCTAAACTGAATATTTCCTCCTCATTGCCATTAGAGCTGCCACCTAGTGGCAACAGCATAGTTCCGGCAAAGCTTATTTGGGGATAACAAATTTTTAATGCCTCCTGATGGGTCTTATCCAACAGACAAACATAATGATTCTTACATGGAAAGGCAATATTATCTGTAGCCACGTTATATGGAGCATCCAGCATAATTGATATAAAGGGCGTATCCAAATATTCATAAACACATCGATTATCTGTATCCACCATATATTTCCCGGAATTATTTACCCCAACACAAAACGATACCTGATCGTTTAGCAAAAAATGACGTGCACCCAGCATTTTAGAGGCATCATTCAGATCAGCCAATATTAGCTCCAGCCCTAATTGGGCAAACCCCTGAACTATATCATTGGTAATGCGTTTCATGGACGGATGTCCTAATTCTGTTGTATATATTAAAATTTTCATACCATCACCTGTCGATTTCGCATTACGCATTCCGAATTATTATTACACCTCATCCAGTATTAACCCCCTCAGTCACTTCGTGACAGCTCCCCCAAGGGAGCCAAGGATCGCCTCTATCCAACGGGTTATTTCATACTGTTAATACAGACAACCGATGGGGCTAGTGCGTATTCTGAACTATTCCATCACTCTTCCTTTATCGCCCGCAACAAACCAAATTCCACCATTGGCATTGCAATAGCATATTCCTGTGCTTTTTCCTTATCACCTAGAGCCAGGCAGGTAAATGCTATGTTTTTCAACACAAATGGATCATGGGCATCTATTTCCAAAGCTTTTTTTAACAATGCCAAGGCTCCGTCATAATTTTCCTTTATATATAATCTCCCAGCATGATTATTTAGCCGCTGGATTTTTTCTCTAAAGGAAATATCGCTGTCCATTACCTGGTTTATAATATCCTCAACAGATTCACTTGCTTCATGCTGCATATCAACAAGAACCTGCTCTGCTGGCTGCTGCACAGAATCTGCTTGCTGATCGGAACTGATGCTATTATCAGCTTTATTTCCCTTACTTTTATTCAACAGTGCTTTCAGCCGGTCAACTGCCGCCTTGGCCTTTGACTTTCCATCATCATTAGAAGCTTCAGTATCCGATGGGTTTTCTGCTGGTTCCTGGCTAGACAGTGATGCCTCCAGCATATCCTGAATAGAGGATGTTTCAAGCTTAGGCTGTTGTGGGGTAGCAGGCGGCGTATAATGCTTATGAAAATACTCCACCAATGGTGAATATCGACTCATCTGTTCCGCCATATTATCGCTACAATACTCCAGCATTTCCAACAATAACTTATTTTCTTCATCCCGTATGCCACCGGCGTATTTTTCCACTATAAAATTTAAAATGGTGAAGCCATCCTCTGGCTTATCCTCCACAAAGCATAGTCTGGCCAGCAATAACCTGGCAGCAATATTTTGTGGGTCATAGGTAAGGGTGTCTCCTACCCATTTAGCCGCCCGCTCATAATCCCCGGTCATAAAATAACAGCTGGCCCCCATATACATTATTTCCGGGTCCATTTTTTTATGCTGGGCAATCTCTGCCATGGTGTCCATGGCCTCTACATATTCCCCTGCTTTATATTGCTCCCTCATTTTCTTTTTTAGCTCGATTAGCTCTGCCACAGCAGCATTTTCCTGCTTTTTTTGTTTTTTGTTGTTCAATTTATGCTTAAAGCTCCCCATGTGGTTGCCCCCCCTTTTATTAATGCAGATTGCGTAATTCGTAATTGTACTTAATTAGTGTACTGACACGATGATATTTTGACAAACTTCACCATATATACTGCCAACTACTTTGTTGTCGTAAAATGAGACTCATTCAGTGGGGGCTTTAAGCTCCCACTGAAACATAGTCGAATTAATCCTGAGCTTACGGGCGATTAACTCCCACCTAAGAGGATGGGAGCCTTAGCGCCCGTTAGCGTAGGGTCAATCGGCATAGCCACCGCTATGTCTTATTCCTCCGCCTCGCATTTGACAGCACCTCTGGCGAAGTTTTTGTTCAAAAATCATCGTGTCAATACACTAGTCTAAATTACACATTCCAAATCATTGTACTATTTCCACTTAAATCCTTATTTTCCTGCAAGAATATCAATATACGCCTTCTCTAATTCCTCCATATATTTTTTTCCATCCATTATCGGCGATGAATTCATCATCCTTCGTAAATTTTTATGAAGCACATCCAAGAGCTCCTCATCTGTGGCCAGTCCCACAGCCCGTTCTATATATTCATTAATATTGGATACTGCCAGTTCACCAAGACCAGTATTACTTAAAATACTTAGTCCAAAACGAGAGCCCCGGCGTTTTCCATAACGACTTATCACCGGCACCCCCATATACAACGCATCACAAGTAGTACCACCTCCAGGATACGGGTAGGTATCCAAAGCAATATCTACGTCAAGATAACGATTCATATAGGTATTGGTAGCAGCCTCCAGCTCGATTCGACTTATATCTAGCCCCAATGCCTCCAGTCTTTTACAAACCATTTCACAGGCTGACTCGCTTACCAATAGCTGGCACTTAATCAGCAATCTGGAGTCAGTCACTCTGGCCATAATTTCCTTCCAGGCCAGCAGCATTTCATCAGTTATTTTATGATAATGATTGAACACGCCAAAGGTTACATACCCTTTTTTATGACATGGTGCACCCTTAGGTGTTGGCACGTCATTTCGCCCGGTATAGCAAAACTGCGATGTAAGATATAATGGTTTTTCTGTAATATTGCTTACATATGGGTCTATATATCTATCCGTAATAAGATAGTCAGTGCAGCCAAGTCCTGTGCTTTCCATCCAGCCAAGACCAGAAATCTGCACCCTGGCTACCCTATCATAAAATACAGGTATACCGCTGTCAGCACTATGTCCCGCCAAATCCACCAGTATGTCAATATTTTCTTTTTTGAGCCTTTCTATAATCTCAGGCCATTTCATATCTGAAACATCTATCCAGTTATCAACTAATGTCTTTAAATGCTCCATAAACCCATCAGCCTTTTCCGTAAGGCTTATACAGGTAACCTTAAATTTATTCTTGTCATAGCTATGAAGCATGGTGTAATAAAAGGAAAACATTACATGTTGGCGAAAATCAGGGGAAATATAGGCGATATGTGCCCTCCCCTTGAGGGGAGGGGGGACCGCTTGCGGGGGGTGAGGTGTCCTGGCTTGACCTCCTCCGAGCACTACGTGCCCACCTCCCCCGGAGGGGAAGGCTTTAAACTTTGGCAACACATCCAAAGAAGAAGGCTTATGCTTTGCCCTCCCCTCTGGGGAGGGTGCCCCGCTATGGGCGGGTGAGGTTTTACCTGCTACCTCTTCCGTCAACTGCGTTGACACCTTCCCCTCAAGGGGAAGGCATTTTTCGATCTCCCCCAGCCGTTGCCTTACGTCCTCACAGTCCTCTGTTCTACACAATCGTGCCAGCAATGCCGACCCTAGTAAGCTGAATTTATCATAACCATCAACGGCAAATGCCGCCCCCTGCTTGTAGGCATTCACCGCCTCATCTATATAGCCCAATTTAAGGCTTCGGGAAGCATAATTCACCCACAGTCTTCGCTGAAATTCCTTAGTTCCCTTATCCTCTTCCTTTTCTAGAAGCTCCAATGCCCCCTTGCTTTCCTGCCAGGCTGCTACATAATCCAGCTTTTCCTGCAAAATGTCACTTAACAGACCAGTAGCTTCCAAAGAATATTTATTATCTCGGTCCTGTTCCAATGCAATTCGGCACCATTCCTCTGCCCGCTCATAGTCCTTTGCACTGTAGCAATCAAAGCTGTAATTCAATGCTTCCTTGGATGTGGGACATTCCATCGACTTAAGCTCACCGACATATTTTTGCCAAATATTCTTATAGGCTGCTTCCAGCTCACCCATATAGAGTTTTCGGTCCATAAGGGGTGATTTTTCCATCATCCGACGCAGTCCCATATGTAGGTTGTTAATTATTTCCTTATCACCAGCCAAGGCCACTGCCAAGTCAAAATACGCCTGCTTATCATAAACCACAAATTCCGACAGACCGATGTTCTCCAACAGGCTTTTGCCAAACCGCTCCCCATGACTGTTTCCAGACAAGGTAATAACAGGTACACCCATATACAGGGCATCACAGGTGGTACCGCCTCCCGGATAAGGAAAAGTATCCAAGGCAATATCTATATCAAGATATTCCTGTAAGTAATCCCTGGAAAAGCCCCTCAATTCTATCCGATTCTGCCACTCCGGCAAATTGATATTAATGCCAAATTTAGCTAATCGATCACAAAACAGCTCATAGCCATATTCATCATCAAAAACGGAGCCCTTTAGCAATAGGTGAGAATTAGACACTGCCTTTATAATATTAGTCCACAGCTCCAGCACTTCATCATTAATTTTACGTATAGCATTAAAGCTACCAAAGGTTATATAATGATTTTTTTTGCAGGGAGCTTCCTGCGTAGCCGGTGCTTCATATAGGGGAGTATAGCAAAAATGGGAATACTCCAATTCAATAATATCTTCGCAAAAATACTGTGACTCCGACTGCAAGGCTTTATCTGACAAAAAATAATCCACTGCTTTCAGACCAGTGGTAGCAAAATATCCAATACCGCTTATCTGCACCGGTGCTGGTTTATAGGCCAAAATTGGTAGTATACTGCCTTTAGTGTGTCCTGCCAAATCCACCAATATATCTATTTTATCCCTATAAATAACCTCTGCTGCATCCTTGGCATTCATGCCACTTATATTACGCCAGCCATCAGTCATGGTTTTTATTTCTTCACTATATTCATCCTCAACAGGATTATTATGATAGCAATAAACCTCAAAATGCTCTTTATCATAATTAGCCAGCATCGCCCAAGAAAAACGCAACACAACATGATAACGTAAATCCGGTGATATATAGCCTATACGAAGCTTCCCAACTGGCTTATGATAAATGGCCTCCAATAAATATTTATTTTGGAGTTTATACCAGGATATATCCTTAAATAAATCATTGTATCCGGCATGGGCTTTGAAATAATCAATGGGGCTATTATGAACAAAATGCAAATTAAACAGATAATTACTGTATTCCAATGCTTTAAGCTGCAAGGAATCTGCAGCTTCTACCCCCTGCCAATAATATTTTATTGCTTCATCGTGATACCCGTAATTACTGAGAAGCTTTCCTAAAAGATTACAGATTTTTTCCAGTATAATCTTAGAAGTGGTATCCCTATGATTTTGGGCAAAAATAAGCGCCTCACGGCCCTTGACCAAAGCCTCATGGTTTTTATGCTCTGCCATAAAAAGTCTGCCATGCAAAAAAAGGCCATAGGCTGTTGCTGGCTGTTTTTCCAGCTTATTTGCAAACTCGTCTGCCTCAATCAGATTATTAGTCTCAATAGCAATAACCAGCAGCATTTCCAGGGCATTATTTAGAAGCTGCTGCCAACCATTTTTTTCTGCCACCTGCACCAGCCTTTTCGCTAACTTTCCTGCTTCTTGGTATTGCATTTTGTCCATCAGGTTATATATGTCGTCCATTAAAGACTGCCCCTGCTTCATGTTCATAGAAAACACCTCATCCGCCCTGCCGGCACCGACGGGCTCTGCCATAGTACCCCCTTTGTCACTCTGTGACATTCACCCAAGGAGAACAAGTATTAAAATTCCACTTTTAAGTATTCATAATCAAAATAACACCTCATCCGTCTGCCTATCGGCAGCCACCTTCCCCAGAGGGGAAGGCTTTCTTTATTTGCCCTCCCCTCTGGGGAGGGTGCCCCGCTAGGGGCGGGTGAGGTTATTTCAAATTAATCATCAATTACTCTCTCCCGATATTCCTGCAGCCTTCTTACTGCTGCCGCTTCCTTGGTATTTTTATTAAATCGCTCCAAATACTTAGGTGCCACCAACACATTCAAATATCCATCCTGAGGCCATTCAGGCATATTTCTAGCGCTAAGAATACCCCGCTGAATTATTTTTTTATATTCTTCCCCTAGCTTTACCATAGCTCCATCATATCTTCCACTGGCCATATAGGCATAGGCAGCATCAACAGAATCTATATTTCTTCCATAATAAGCCATTACCCCTGGTGAAGCATAGCCCTTTATTGCCTTACAAATAAAGCCTCCATCATTATTACAGTCATATAGCGAATTTAACAGCTCAATAAGGTCAGCATCAGAAACTCCCTGCAAAACCCGGCACAACCCCTGCAAAGACTCCTTCTGATATTTATGTTGCTTTAATGCCATTAAATAATTATCCGCTGACCTTTGCAAATCCCCTTTAAGTCTATAGATATTCCCCAATCTCTCATAGGCATATGGCAGCAGCCCCCGGGAGGTATCAGATATGCCCATGCCCTGCTGCATTTTATCTTCCTGAGCCTTGCGTAATTCTAGACCATGAAGCACCGCTTTTTCAGCTCCAATCAAGTCTCCCTGTTTTTCCAGCGCCATCCCTCTGGTAAATTCGAAAAATGGCTCCTGGGGATACTCCCTTTCCGCCCGGTCAATCATGGACAAAACTTCATCCACCGGATGCCCAGCATTATACATAGCCATTATTATGGTTTCGTAAAAGGACCCCTCGCCGCCTATCATCTGGTAGCCTGCACTGATACATTTTTCTCCATAAAATATGGCCTTATCATAATCCCTTAATGTGCTATAGGCATCCATTAGATAGGGATATAATCGGAGTCTTTCCTTATCTGTAGTGGCCTCCTCCAATTCATGCAGCATAATTGGCAAATTACGCTCAGCTTTACTTCTAAATATACTGCTGGAATACCCAGTGTGTTGAAATTCAAGTTTCTCAGCAAAAACCATCTTTTTATTTCCTTTGCTGTTTTCCAGCTGCTCATGAATAGCTCCCTTATATCTGATATAGGGACTACGGCGAAAAACTCTTGGTAGTAGGCTGGTATTAAATACTCTATTATCATTATCCACATCTATATCCAGCATACGACACAACAAACAGGCCACCGTAGCATCCCGGTTAAACCGCTCCACTTCCTGACGCAAAACTCTTTGGGCAGCCTCCGTAAAGGTTTCGTCAGCATCCATAAACAAAATCCAATCCCCGGTAGCCTGCTCAATGGCATAGTTCTTGGCCGCTGCAAAATCATTTATCCACTTAAAATTATACAGCTTTGCCCCAGCTTCTTTGGCTAATGCTACCGTATTATCCGTTGACCCTGTATCAACTACGACGATTTCATCAGCCACGTTTTTCATACATGCCAGCCAGCGAGGCATATTTTTTTCTTCATTCTTGGTTATTACACAGGCAGAAATCTTAATGGCCATTATTCATTGCCTCCTGACACCACTTTATATACGTAGCTGTTTTATAATCTTTTGTACTTTGTTCCAGACATTCCTTAGCTGTATCATATCCTCCTAAATTGTAGAAGCATATACCTACCTGCTGCCAAAAGCCTTCATTTACCTTTTCGGAGTCCATAGGTATGAGCTTATACAAATCCAATGCCTGCTCGGCTTTATCACAGCTTAATAATATCCCCGCCACCTCAATAATATGCTGTTCCACCTCTGCTTCATCCCTAGAAACCAAGGACAGCATATTAATATATTTTTCCACCGTAGCTGGCGATGCTATCATAAATACTTCCTTCATAAAGGTTTTGTATTCTTCATAATGCCCCTTTATAGCTTCTTCATCTGTCAAGCCATGAATGTATTTAACTATATCAGCCAATCCCACCGGCAACATCATTGCATATTCTCCATGGTATTTCTCCAAAAGACTCACATAAAGATACGGCAATATTTCGGCCATCTCCTTTGTGGAGCGATTATAAATCCACGAATAAGCTTTGACATTCATATATGTCTTTTGATTTTTACCACAAAAATACTCAGCTAATTCAACAAAGCCGTTACTGGAAAAAACATTGCCCAGCAAGCCTTGATAATCATTTATCCCCATATACAGCTCTTCGAGGCATGTCAAAAAGCTCTTATCCACCCTGCCATTATACATATCAGCCCAACCACAGATTGCCTTTTCCGTCCACTTATTCAACGTAAGAGCAGTTTTAAACATGACCTCTGCCGGTTGCAGCTCACCAAGCTTGTACAGACACAGACCCAAATCAGCATACAGCTCATGAAGAATTGACATGATATTACTGGAATTTATTGGTGCAGTCCGTCTATTATATTCCTCCAGCAATTCCAAGGACTGCTGGAAATTAGCAATAGCTCCCTGATAATCCTCCTTTTCCGTCAAAATCATACCACGACGAGCATAAAAATCCGGTAACTCCGAAAATAAATTTATTCCGGTATCTGCTATTAACAGCTTGTCTTCCGATGAATACTCTAATTTTTCCATGGTATTAAGGGCCAGCCAATACATATCCCCCTGTTGGCCAATGGGCTGATAAGTGGACTGAGTTGCCAACAAAGCATTATCCAGGGCTCTTTGATAATCATTAAGCATGTAATAACACTCAGCCAAGTAACGATATGTCTTTCTAATATCCTGACCATCCTCAATGTCCTGTAATAATAAGCTAATATTCCGCTGTGCCTTTTCCCGGCTAATGTTGCTGGAATAGCCAGTATGATTTATCAATAAGCATTTATCGGCTATTTGGGTATTAATATCAGCTAAATCTGACTCACCTATAACTATATTCTCATGTATCCGCCCATCATAGTGCAGACCCGACAAATTGCGGAAAATCCGCAGGGAGTTAAAGCAATTTATAACCTTATTATCATTATCTATGTCAATATTTTCCATGGGAACAAGTATGGCCTGTAACGACTTACCCCTATGACAATATGACAAATATCCCCTTACAAGCTCTGGATTTACAAATACTTCATCTGCATCAGTAAATACTATCCAGTCCCCAGCAGCTTCAGCTAAACATTTATTTTTATCAAAATAAAAATTATCATGCAAGTCTGATTCAAATAATATCATGGGCATAGCAGGATTTTTTTCGCTAAACTCGGTAATTATTGCTTTCGTATTATCCGTTGACCCTGTATCATTGATAATTATTTCATCAGCAAAGGCACTGACATTTTTCAGCCATCTTAAAATATTTTTTTCTTCATTTTTTACAATAACACAAGCCGAGATTTTTATATCAGGATTTATTGCAGCCAGTTCTTCCATTTCTTTTTTTCGTTGCTCCATAATAGGTATCATTTTATCCGTTAATAAACATGGCTCCAGCCCATCGTAGTCAGCATAAATTGATAATGCCTGGTTGATTTCTTCAAGGGCCTTACTATAGCAACCCAGCTGATAAAGCGCCTCGCTGTATTCGGCATGAAAATCCGGTAGCTCAGGAAAATCCTTTATCGCCTTCTCGGCTAGCTTAAGCCGTTGCAGCTTTCCTGCTATAGAGCTATCCTCAGCGTAGTACTGTAAAAGTCCCCGATAGCTGCGACTGGCATAGGTGACCGGCTGACGTCCCCTCTCTACATCAAGCTTCGCATAATATAAAGATTTTTCCGTATTTCCCAAAGCCCCATGAGTTTCGTATAGGCTGGTATAATACCTTGCTTCTGGCTCGCCGGCAGCAATGGCTGCCTCCATCAATCGCAGGTTACGCTGATTTTTTTCCGTTGAAACGCTGGTACTATATCCTGTATGGTCAATGGACAACAGCTCTTTGCTGACTCGTTGGGCATCATAAAAGGCTTCATCACCAATATACAGCATTTCATGGATTTTACCCTTATAGTTTAGCCCCGGTACATTTCTCACTATCCGCAGGGTGTAAAATTCATCCAATTGTTTTTTATTATCCTCATCGAAGTTTACCATGTGCAGCAATAGTCCCTTAGCAGATGGAGAGCAGGATTGCAGCACAGCCTTTATATTCTTTCTAGTTTCTGTTGAAAAGCTTTCATCAGCATCTAAAATGATTATCCAATCCCCAGTGGCCTTAGAAAGCGCCAGGTTGCGGGGAGCCGAAAAATCATCATCCCACTGCCGATAAAACACCTGCCCTCCATATGATTTAAAAATCTCCGCCGTATTATCTGTGGAGCCTGTATCAACCAAAATCAGCTCATCCACGGCATCCTTAATGGAGTCCAATGAACGATCTATATTATTTTCTTCATTTTTCGCTATATATACCGCTGAAATTTTCATGCCATACCGCCCTGTCCGATTATCCACTAGGATTCTTATTTTATTTATCCGATGCTAACGGGTGCTAAGACTCCTTCCTCTTAGGTGGGAGTTAAGCACCCGTAAAGCCCTGGGTAAATTCAACTAAATTCAGGTGGAGTTAAAACTCCATCTGAATAAGTTATCATTTATATTATACACTGCCTTTCTTTTAAGGAAAAGGCAAAATAACCCCCTTTGTCACTTCGTGACATTCCCTCCTAGGGGAATAAGTACTTATGATTTTGCTTTCCGTAGAATTCATTACGCATTCCTAACTATTATTCCACCTCATCCGCCCTTCGGGCACCTTCCCCTCAAGGGGAAGGCTTTCCCTTGCCTCCCCTCTGGGGAGGTGGCTGCTACATAGCAGCCGGTGGGGGTAATCTCACATTATACTAAAAACACCTCATCCGTCAGCGATAGGCTTCGCCCTGTCGCTGCCCCCTTCCCCTCAAGGGGAAGGCTTTAATTCCTTGCCTTCTCCTTTGGAGAAGGTGCCGAGCCATGCGAGGCGGATGAGGTCATAAGAGGAAAGATTTTATGCCCTCCCCTTGAGGGGAGGGGGGACCGTCGAAGACGGTGGGTGAGGTGTCGCAAATATCAACGTCAAAAAAAGGCCGTCCCGAAGGACGGCCAATTCATGGTTGTGATAAATTGCAACTTTACTATCCAAAAATTACTGGAGCAAGCTGAGTACATTGGAGCTGCTCTGGTTAGCCTGAGACAACATGGACTGTGCAGCCTGTAAGAGAACATTGTTCTTAGTGTAGTTAGTCATTTCCTTAGCCATATCAGCATCACGAATTACAGACTCTGCACTAGTTACATTCTCGCTTGCAGTGGTCAGGTTAGCCTGAGTGTATTCCAGACGGGACTCAGCGGCACCAATTGTGGTCTGCTGATCAAGAGCCTTCTGAATTGCTGCATCAAGAGCGTTGATAGCAGCATTAGCCTTTTCCTGAGTTGCTACAGAGATGGTGGAACCATCCTTACCCTGGAGACCAAGAGCAGTTGCCTTCATGTCAGTCAAGCCAACCTTAATGGACTGACCAGCCTTAGTACCTACCTGAAGAACGATGGAGTTATCCTCGGAAGAGTTCTGAGCACGGATGGACTCTTCAAATGCATCCAAAGAAGCATTTGCTGACTTGTTTACATTACCTTTGTTATCGGTAATGTACATGGTGAAGCCGGCAATCTGGCCATCAATACCACTGGTGCCAGTGGACAGGGTAATAGCGTTCTCACCAGATGCAGTGTAAACCTGATTAGTGGAAGCATCCAAACCAATCTTAGAGTCCGCGCCCTTAACAGTAATTGCACCACCAGTCAACTTGCTAACTATATAATCAAGCTGACCATCTGAACCTACTTGCATAGAAGAAGTATAGGTCTTGCCATCCTTCACATAAGATACAGTAACTGTATCGGTGCTATGGATATTCAGACTGTCACCATTACGAGCCTGCAATGCGGTCAATCTCGCATCAGCATGAGTACCAGTGAACAAGCTCTGATTAGTCATGTGAGTCGTGGTCTGGGTAACCTTCTTGTTGTGAGAACCATCTACCAAATACTTGCCATTGAAGGTAACATTGGCATTGTCATTGATCTGGTCAATAGACTGGTCAAGCTCCTTCTGGATAGTAGCGCGGTCACTATCGGTGTTGGTGTCGTTGGCTGCGCTTACTGCCTTTTCCTTCAAGGTCTTCAGGATTTCTACAGTGGAGCTTACAGCACCCTCGGCAACCTTCATCATAGAACCGCCGTTCTGAGCGTTCTGATTTGCCTGATCCAAGGAACGGATCTGAACACGCATTCTCTCGGAAATAGCATAACCGGATGCATCATCAGCTGCGCTGTTGATTTTCATACCGGAAGAAACCTTTTCCAAACTCTTCTTCAGAGCGTTGGTGTTCTTGTTCAGAGTGTTCAGAGTGTTAATTGCGGACATGTTGTTCTTTACAACCATAGCCATGATAAATTCCTCCTTGACATTTTACATTTTTCAGGCGTCCTTGCCTGTTTTTTTGCTTGTGAGCCAGTTTATAATTGATATATCCTCAGCTCATTTTCATCTCTCTGATTATATTATCGGGGGGAAATTCAAATTACTTAAATATATTTTAAAATTTTTTTTGAACACCTCAGATTAATACCCCCTCTGTCAACTGCGTTGACATCTCCCCCAGGGGAGACAAGCAACTACATTCCGCATTATGCATTACGAATCCCGCATTAGATTACACCTTATCCGTCAGCGACAGGCTTCACCCTGCCGCTGACACCTTCCCCTCAAGGGGAAGGCTTTAATTCCTC
>JAFVER010000037.1 GCA_017475925.1 Anaerovibrio sp.
CCGGAATTATACCATTATTCCTGACCGTATTGAGGCAGGTACATATATGGTAGCAGCCGCTATGACTAAAGGTGATGTGTATATAGAGGGCGCCATCAACGAGCATTTAAAGCCGGTGATTGCCAAGCTGAAGGAGGCTGGAGTCACTATTGAAGAAAACATTGATGGTATTCGGGTGGCATGTGACAATCCCATTAAGGCTGTGGATATAAAAACCATGCCATACCCGGGCTTTCCGACAGATATGCAGGCCCAGTTTATGGCGATGCTTACTGTGGCAGAAGGCTCCGGCATGGTTACCGAAACTGTATTTGAAAACCGGTTCATGCATGTGGATGAGCTAAAGCGCATGGGAGCGCACATAAAGGTGGATGGCCGTACTGCGGTGGTAGAGGGTGTTCCATCCCTGAAGGGAAGTCAGGTAAAGGCCACGGATCTAAGAGCAGGGGCTGCCATGGTTTTGGCTGGATTGGTGGCAGAGGGAGAAACTGCCATAGGATATATTCATCATATTGATCGGGGCTATGATAATCTGGTATCAAAGCTCATTGGCTTGGGAGCAGATATTCGCCGGGTGGATGTTTAGTATAAGGAGTATTTAATGGACACAACCAAGAAGGATATTTCGTTGATTGCCGCAGTTGGGCTGATACTGTTTCTTTTGGGCAACTGGGCTATAGCAATTACTGATCCGGTAGAGTCGAATTATACCCTTACCGCACTGGAAATGCTTCGCTCTGGGGATTATGTTTCACCGAGGATATATGGTAACTTTTGGTATGATAAGCCGGCCTTTTTCTACTGGGAGCTGATTGCGGCTTATAAGCTATTTGGGGTTAATGAATTTGCTGCCAGATTTTTCCCCGGTGTTTTTGGTGTCATTGGGCTTATCATGACCTATATGTTTGCCAAAAAGGTATATAATCGCAGGACCGGTCTTATGGCAGCAGGAATTTTAGGGACCTGCTTTGAGTATTGGCTGCTGTCAAAAACGGTAATAACTGACGCTACCCTTTTTGTATTTTTCAACGCTTTTTTGATTTCCTTTTATGCTGCCTATACCTCCAGCAACAAGAATTTGTATTATCTGTGCTATTTTTTTGCTGGCCTGGCAACCTTGGATAAGGGGCCTATTGGCATATTGCTGCCGGGGTTTATTGGTCTGGTTTACCTCTGTGTAAGGCGGGATTTTAAGGAAATTCTTCGGCTTCGCCTGCTTACAGGCCTGGTGGTTTACCTTTTTACAGCTGGCGGCTGGTATTATGCCATGTACACTATTCATGGCATGGATTTTATAGATAATTTTTTGGGGGTTCATAATTTCCTGCGAGCCACCCAATCTGAGCACCAGCAATGGGACGTTTGGTGGTATTATCTGATGATTTTCTTTCTTGGCTGCTTGCCATGGAGCTGGACCCTGCCGGCGGCGCTCAGCAAGTATATCAGACGGCGGGAATGGCCGGAATTTGATAGACTGTCATGCTTTTTGCTGGTTTGGGCTCTGGTGGTAAATATTTTTTATCAGTGCATGGCTACCAAATACACTACCTATACCCTGCCAGGCTTATTGCCGATTTCCATTTTGATGGCACGTTACCTGTATAACAGGGAAAAGCTTGTAAAACGCACTGTAGGGGTTATGCTGGCGGTGTATGCTGTGCTTACCTTTGCAGTGGCTGTACCAGCCTGTTCAAACGAGGGGTATTCAAGCAAGAATGTAGCGGCTGTGTATAAGGATCGGGTTCATGAGGATGATTTGGTGGTAAGCTACGGGGATTATAAGACCTCGGCAGTGTTCTATGGTGACAGGATGGTGTATCGGCTGGAGCATGGAAGTCAGATTGCGGATATGCTGCCGGACGGTAAAAGCTGGAATGCCAAAAATGTAATGCCGTTTATTTCCTTTGAGGAGCTTCCACGGGATAAGGATATTTATCTGATACTCGACAACAGAAAATTTGATGTTTTTGAAAAGGATTTTAATACATCAGAATGGGATCTGCTGGAAAGCTTCAAAAATGCCAGAGTATATTACCGTAAAGCAAAATAAATAAAACTGATTAGTCACCCTATCATGTTTATGTCGATAGGGTGATTTTTTATTTGTATTCGCTAAGATTTTATTGTAAACTTACTGGACACTAAACAGTGTCTACACGCCCTTACATAAAATCTAACCTCATACTTCGCCCTTGGCTTGTATTCGCTAAGATTTTATTGTAAAAGCAGACATTTACCCCCTCTGTCACTTTGTGACATCTCCCCCAAGGGAGACAAGATCATCTTACCCTATAAGCTATATTGCTCAACAATTGCTCTTTCCTTGCCTCCCCAATGGGGAGGTGGTTGTAAAATGAGACTTATTCAGTGGGAACTTTAGATTTCCACTGAATTTAGTCGAATTAATCCTATGCAGTACAGGTGCTTAGCTCCCCCCAAATGTGGGAGCATTAGCGCCTGTTAGCGTAGGGCATAGCAACCGGTGGGGGTAGAAAGCAAGCATTCTGCGTTAGGCATTGCATCTGGCATAAATGTTTCAATTATGCATATGGGAAGTTTGAGTTAATTTTATATGGGAAGTAAAAAAATGATTAGTCACCCTATCATGGTTATTGTGGATAGGGTGATTTTTTGTTTTTATTCGCTAAGATTTTATTGTAAACTTACTGGACACAAAATGTGTCCACACGCTCTTACATAAAATCTAACCGCATACTTTGCCTTTGGCTTGTATTCGCTAAGATTTTATAGTACAATAAGTAACTGTGTATAAATAGCTGTCATGACAGAAGAATAGAAAGGGTGTAAAAAGTGATTTTAGACAGATTAGAAAAAATGCCGGTTGGCTCGTTTCATTATAAGCTGCTAATGGTAACTGGTCTAGGCTGGCTCTTTGACTCTATGGATACAGGACTTATTTCATTTGTATTGCCGGTATTGTCTAAGGAATGGGGCTTAACCCCTGACCAGATGGGCTGGATTGGCAGTATTGGCCTTGTGGGTATGGCATTAGGAGCAGTGGTATCTGGAACTGTAGCTGACCGGATTGGTCGGAAAAAAGTGTTTACCATAACAGTACTGCTGTATGCTATTGCAACCGGTATGTGCGCTTTGGCCTGGAGCTATGAAGCGTTACTGTTTTTCCGATTTTTAGTTGGCTTTGGTCTAGGTGGAGAGCTGCCGGTGGCAGCGACATTGATGTCCGAGTATGCTCCTACCAAGCTGAGAGGCCGGTTCATCGTGCTGCTGGAAAGCTTTTGGGGTATTGGTTGGCTGGTGGCCGCCTGTATCGCTTATTTTCTTATCCCGGAATTTGGCTGGAAAATGGCTTTTCTTATCGGAAGCCTGCCTGCCCTGTACGTTTTTATCATTCGGTTGCATATGCCGGAATCGGTACGATATTTGATTGCCAAGAAAAGAATTTCTGAGGCCAAGGACATTATTTTAGATTTGGAGAAAAAGCTTCATGTGGATAGTCAGCCTTTTGATAATGAATTATTGCCTGCCGAGGCAGGCACAGCTGAAAATGAGCAGGCTGGCCCTGGGGCATTATGGAGCGGCAAATATATAAGACGTACCATCATGCTTTGGCTAGCATGGTTTGGTATTGTATTCAGCTATTATGGTATCTTTATGTGGCTGCCATCTATCGTATTTCAGCAGGGCTTTGCCGTAGTTAAGACTTTTGAGTATGTACTTATAATGACCCTTGCCCAGCTGCCGGGGTATTATTGTGCCGCCTGGCTGGTGGATGTTATTGGCCGAAAATACACCCTGTCAATTTTTTTGCTGATGAGTGGTGTAGCAAGCTATTTCTTTGGCAATGCCGGCTCATCAGAGACCCTGCTGCTATGGGGTGCTACCATGTCATTCTTTAATCTTGGCGCCTGGGGGGTAATTTATACCTATACACCGGAGCTTTATCCAACCTCCATGCGGGCTCTGGGCAGCGGTTGGGCGGCTGGCTTCGGTCGGATTGGTGGAATGATTGCTCCGGCACTGGTGGGAATTATGATTGGCAATCAGTTGGGCATTGATAAGGTGTTTATGATGTTTGCCGCCGTATTTATTATAGTGTCAGTAGTTGTGCTGGGAATGGGGGTTGAAACCCGCCAAAAATAGCTGGAGGATATTTAACTGTAGAAAGCAGTGACTTTCTAATATAAATAGGGTATGCCAATGTTTCTATGCCTGAAAAGCATTAGAAACGATAATAATTGAACAATAATAAATATCGCAAAAGGGTCATGTGAGCATTGGGCTTACATGACCTTTGTAGTATAAAGAAAAGTGGCGGCGCTTGATTAAATATATTACAATAAAATGAGCTTATTGTTTTACATAAGGCTGGTGTCCATTGATAGCCTGTGGCAAGAGCTGCTGTTTTCCAGACGAAAAGTTCCCTTCGACTTATAAATGTGGTGGCGAAGGCGGATGAGGTGTGATAATTGAGGTTTGTAGGGGTATGAGGTGGAATATTTTGGGTAGGAAGGCTTAAGGTATTTCAAGGTATACCACAATAAGGAAAGGGTGATTATGATGAACTATAATTGGAAAAAACGTTGGGGAATTGTTGCTATCGTATTCATAGCAGTTGTTTTGACAGCAGGCTACGCCATAGGCGATTATTTTGTTGATTATGCCCTGAAGCGCGGCAGTGATACAGATCCGTTGGCGCCTCCTGCTGCCTGCGTCAATATTCTTGACAAGAGCAGGGAAATGCCTAAAGAGCCGGCGGTGCCAACGGAAGAGTGGAGCATGACCATGCCGGACGGCAGGAATGTAGTAGCAGTAAACTATAGACCTGCCCAGACGGGACACCGCTGGGTTATACTGGCCCATGGCTATGGCAGGGACCACCGTTATGTCCGGGACTATGCTGAGGTTTATCTGAAGCAGGGTTATCACGTGCTTTCACCGGATTTATGCGCCGCTGGAGAAAGTGAAGGGAAGTACATTACCATGGGGGTCAAGGAAAGTGAGGAAATTGCCAAATGGGCGGCCAAAGTCAAGGAATGTGATAATGATGCAGAAATTGTATTGCACGGAATATCTATGGGGGCTGCCACAGTAATGTTGGCAGCGGGCAGATACGAAATACCAGGACTGGCAGCTGTTATAGAGGACTGCGGCTATACCAGCGCTTACGATATGTTTACAAATCAGCTAGACGTTATATTTGGCCTGCCAGAATTTCCCATTATGAAGTGCGTAGATATTGTAAGTGGTATAAAAACTGGGGTTAAAGTGTCGGATGCTGCACCTATAAAGGCGGTACCCGATATAAAAGTACCGGTGATGTTTATTCATGGGACGGCGGACAAACTAGTGCCACCATCTATGATGGAGAAGCTGTATAATGCATGCCCTGCGTCCAAGAGTAAATTTGTCGTAGAAGGAGCAGGACATGGGGATGCCATGACAGTGGCCGGAAAAGAGTATTGGAAGGCGGTTTTTAGCTTTCTGGATGAATTTTTGGCAACGAAATCCATATCAGGGTGAGAAATATGTGAAAATGGAGGCGACAAACTATGGACAAGTCATTTGTAATCCCCATCTCAAGACGCGATTTTATGAAATTGATGGGACTAACGGCTGCGGGAACCTTTCTCAGTGTTCAGGATAACGCACCTCGGGCGGAGGCTTCCGCTGCCGCGGCACATATGGTGGATTTTGAAAATGCTGATTTGCCGACGTTATTTAACATCGATGTATGCGTAGTTGGCGGGGGCTCGGCGGGAACTGCGGCCGCTGTTACTGCAGCTAGGCGGGGCGCAAAGGTGGTTCTTGTGGAGCAGGGCATTTCCCTGGGCGGGCTGGCGACACAAGGCTGCGTTTATCCATGTATGCCAACCTATATTGATGACAGTGATACCCCATACATCAAGGACTTGAACAGTCGCATGGAAAACCAGGGGATATCACCATTTTACGAAGTAATAGATACCGATACCTTTTACGGAGGCGGCAGAGCACGATATATACCGGAATATCTTTCCCTGGTCTACGATGAAATGTGTGAAGAAGTAGGAGCACGGATTCTTTATAACACGTCCTTGGTGGGAGCTGTAACTAACGAAGGCCGAATTGTATCTGCTGTTGTCCAAACAGTAGAAGGACTGGCAAAGATAAGGGCAAAGACTTTCATCGATGCCACGGGGGATGCCTTGCTTTCACGGTTTGTAGGGGTTCCAACGGAAAAAGGCTCGGAAAAAACGGGGCGTAACCAGCCCATGAGTCTGCGTTTTGAAATGGGCGGTGTGGATTTAGGCAAGGTCTACAATTTTTCTTTGAACCTTCTGAAAGACTATAAAAAGGGAATTTTTGATGAGATGACGGAAACTGCTTTAAAGGAAGGCAGGCCACCATTTATCGAGTTCACAAAGTGGAAAAAGAATGAGAATTTTTTCCAGAAAGCCGTTGCTCGGGGGGAGTTGACCCAGGATGATATTATATACATTCAAGCCTTTTCGATTCCTGGCAAGCCAAATGTAATGTCTATGAACTGTCCAGAGCTGCCAGCCCTGACCTTCAGCTCCACGGATGCGGTTTCCCAAAGCGAAGCAATCAGCTATGGACGCAAAATGCTGCGGCGTTTAGCCACCTTTTTCATTCATAATGTATCCGGGTTTGAGCATGCCTATATCAGCCGGGAGGCCTGCATGGTGGGAGTTCGGGACTCCTGGCGAATTCGCGGAAAATACTACATGGAGGCCGATGACTATCTAAAGGCTCGGCATTTCTCCGACGCAGTCTGCCGTACGGCCTATCCCATCGATATTCATGATGTGAAGCTGACTTCATTTAAAAAGCTGAAAAAAGGGCAGTACTACGAAGTCCCATACCGGGCCTTGGTGACAAACGAGATTTCCAACCTGTTGGTGGTGGGACGCTGTGCCAGCGGCAGCTTCACAGCTCAAGCCTCCTTCCGCATTCAGCCTACCTGTATGAGTATGGGAGAAGCGGCGGGGATAGCGGCAGCCTGGGGAATTTCCCATGATACCCCCGTGAACGACTTGCGTTGGGATGCTATTCCTGCTGACGAACGTAGCTATGTTAGCAAAGGGTAAGGAGACCTTGTAATAACCCGGTGAAAGCTGTCCCATCCCTCTACAGACGTGGATAAGCAAATTTTAACCCCATGCTAACGGGCGCTAAGGCTCCCATCCTCTTAGGTGGGAGTTAAGCGCC
>JAFVER010000038.1 GCA_017475925.1 Anaerovibrio sp.
GATTAATTCCATTCGCCCATCTTCACAGGTCTTGACTGTCCTTGCGTCGTTGACAAATCCTCGACATAGTACCACTATGACTGCGGTTTGTCGCCTAGCAATAGACAGCCAATCACCGCAAATATGGACGAACTCATTTAATCAACACGCCCTAGCATTTAATATTTTCTGTATGGGAAGTTTTATAATATGATAAAAATTGATAATCTTGTTAAGGAATTTTCCATAAAGGATGAAAACAAAAAAACAGTAAAGAGACTAGCGGTGGACAAGCTTTCACTGAATGTGCAGGATGGTGAGATATTTGGGCTGTTGGGGCCTAATGGGGCCGGCAAAACGACCACCATCCGTATGCTTACCATGGAAATGAAGCCCACAGCTGGCAGTATTGAATATCAGGGTCAGCCCATAGAAAAGCATCCTATTGCGATAAAGCAGATGATTGGCGTTGTACCACAAAATATAAATTTCGATAATGACCTTACGGTAGGCGAAAATATGGAGCTCCATGCCAGGCTTCACCATATATCGGGTGATACGATGAAAAAAAGAATTGCCGATAGCCTGGATTTTGTTGAGCTTTCTCATACCATCAATCTTATGCCAAGAACCTTGTCCGGTGGCATGAAGCGACGGCTGCTGATTGCCAGAGCCCTTATCCACTCTCCTAAAATTTTATTTATGGATGAGCCTACAGTGGCTTTGGACCCCCAGGTACGACGTCGGATATGGGATTTGATAAGGCAGCTGTCGGCACAGGGGACAACTGTGGTTTTGACTACTCACTATATTGAAGAGGCCGAGGCCCTGTGTCATCGTGTGGCCATCATGGACAAGGGGAGCCTGATTGCCATTGATACCCCAGAGGCTTTCTGCAATCGTATGGGGCGGTTTACTGTAGAGTGGGACAGCAATGGCAGTCGGCAATATAAATTTTTTGATACCCGTCGGGAAGCAGCTGATTTTGCAGGTGAACTGGACCATGGTGTCCGCATTAGGAAAACCAACCTGGAGGATGCGTTTATTGAGCTTACCCTACGTTAACGGGTGCTGAGTCACATTTTACCTACAATCAGGAGAAGGTATAATGCTTTACGATATTTGTACAGTTTTTTGGCGGGACTGGGTTGTATTGAAACGCAGATTGGCCAGATTTATTTTTAGCCGCATGGTGGCACCTATGCTGTATTTGGTAGCCTTTGGCTGGGGCTTGGGACGAAATATTCAGGTAGGTGATGGAGCATATATAGATTTCTTGGTGCCTGGCATCATGGCATTAAATTCTATGAACATCAGCTATAACAGCCTTACTCCCCTGTGCACGGAGCGGGTTTACCACCGTAGCATGGGGGAATATATTATTGCCCCAATGCATCCGTCATCGTTTATTATCGGTAAGCTTTTGGCAGCTGTGCTGAGGGGGCTTATATCATCGGCTGTTATAATGGTTTTGGCATTAGGCTTCGGTGCCAATTTAAATATAGATTTGGCCTATGTCGGCATTTTAATATTAAATTGTGTAATATTTGCCGAGATTGGCTTTTTTGCAGCACTTTCTATGGATAGCTATGAGGAATTGTCTCAGGTTAATACTTATATACTTTTGCCAATGTCATTTTTGTGCGGAACCTTTTTTACTACGGCAGCCCTGCCGGAGCTTTTACGCCTGATAATAGATATTCTTCCACTGACCCATACCAGCTGCCTTTTGCGCAGTATTGCCAGTCAGGGGGCTATAGCATGGGAATCTGTTGCGGTACTGCTGGTTTATGCTATAATAGGGTTCATATTGGATATACGGGCGTTTGATAACCAATTGAAATAAAGGGAAAATATATGCTGAAGCGATTGTTCAGACACAGCAGGAGCGAGGGGAATGACTGCTCAAGGCTATGCTGTACCAAAATTGAAAATTTTACAGTCAAAGTTGGCAAGCTGACTATATTTGAAGATGTAAATATTCATGTGCATTGTGGACAGCTTACGGCGATAATCGGCCCTAATGGAGCCGGTAAAAGCACTCTGTTAAAGGCGCTCATTGGTGAGGTGAAGCACACTGGCAGCCTTAAATACGTGGATGCCAAGGGAAAGCACACCGGCAAGCCGATTATTGGCTACGTTCCGCAGTTTTTACGGATGGATGTCAGTGCGCCAATTACTGTGCTGGATTTGTTTTCCGCGTGCCTCTCAAATCGTCCGGTGTGGCTTTTACCATCGGACAGGCGGCAGCAGGTTGTTGAAACCCTGAAAAGAGTTCGGGCAGCTGACCTGGTAGACCGGCGGCTAGGAGCCCTGTCTGGTGGGGAATTGCAGCGGGTCCTTTTAGCCTTGGCCTTAAATCCCATGCCGGATATTTTACTTCTTGATGAGCCAGTGTCCGGTGTTGACCAAAATGGACTGGAAATTTTTTATGAAATACTTGAAGAATTACAGAATAGTGAGGATATGGCCATAATCCTCGTTTCTCACGATTTAAACATGGTGGCCCGTCATGCTGATCAGGTAGTATTGATGAATAAAGGGATTATTTGCAGCGGGACTCCTAAAGAGGTTTTTGCTGACAGTCGGGCTAAGCGAATATTTGGCATATTAACCGATGGAGGCAAAAGCTATGACGGTACAGGCTTTGTATGGGTGGAGCACAAAAAGCATCCTGACAAATGCAATTGCCCTGATTGTATGACAAAGGAGGACAACAAATAATGGACCTTGTCTATAATCTTCTTGATGTGGTACTGCCGGTTGGTTGGCTGCAATTTGATTTTATGAAAAATGCTTTTTTGGCCATTTTGTTGATTACTCCCTTGTTTGGACTTTTAAGCACAATGGTGGTGAGCAACCGCATGGCATTTTTTTCTGATTCCCTGGGACACGGGGCCTTCACCGGATTGGCCATTGGTGCCGTGGCTGGAATCGTATCACCGGAGGACTCACTTGTGCTGTTTTCCATAATATTTGCTTTACTTATTACCTGGATAAAAAATCACAGCTCCATTTCAACTGATACGGTTATTGGAGTTTTTTCATCAACTGGTATAGCTGTGGGCCTGATGATGATGTCCTATGGTGGCGGGTTTAATAAATTTACTGGCTATTTAATCGGTGATGTACTTAGCATAACCTTTGATGAGATTACAGCGCTGTTTATGGTACTTGTCTTGGTTATTGCCTTGTGGAGTCTGATATTTAACAGGCTGCTTATTATGAGTGTAAACGTTCCCTTTGCCAGAAGCCGTGGAATGAATATTATGCTTTTGGAAAGTGTTTTTGCAATAGCTGTGGCGGTGGTAGTAGCTATAAGTATTCAGTGGGTTGGCCTGCTTATTATTAATTCACTGCTGGTGCTGCCAGGAGCTACTGCCCGAAATGTATCCAATAGCATAAAGCAGTATCATGCAGTATCAGTAGGTAGTGCCATGGTGTCAGGAATCACTGGGCTGGTGTTGGCATATCACCTGAATATGGCTGTAGGAGCCACTGTGGTGGTAATATCAGCTGTTATTTTCTTTATTACCCTACTGTTAAAGCCACGTTTTGTCCGCTAGCCTCTACTGTACGGAAGGAATTTTTTTATTGACAGCGAAAGTAAATGACTATCATAATCCCCCAGCTATGCTGGGGAGAATGGAGTAAATGGTAATGTGTCCCCAGTAGAATTTAACCCCCATGATAGAATGATTATGGTGTCGCAAGCCAAATC
>JAFVER010000039.1 GCA_017475925.1 Anaerovibrio sp.
CGCCCATCTTCACAGGTCTTGACTGTCCTTGCGTCGTTGACAAATCCTCGACATAGTACCACTATGACTGTGGTTTGTCGCCTAGCAATAGACAGCCAATCACTGCAAATATGGACAAACTCATTTAATCAACACGCCCTAATGAAAGCGAGCCAATAAGCGAAGCTTGAATTTAATGCATGTCAAGGGAAATTAGCTGGCCAATGCAGCCAATTTTTTTTTAGGCTTTTTCTCGAGCCGACTATACATGATATGCATATTTGTGCCGGATGAATATCTGGAGCTAAATAGTTTTTGTGTTTTTTAAAAAACCTAATATTTTTTACTAATCTTAATTTAATTTTAAACTTCATAGGGTAAAATTACATAAATTAACTTGTTAATGTATATAAAGAAATATGCGTCTTCTAAGGCGTGGTGATCAAATGAGTTCGTCCTAATCAACACGCCCTAAGATAGTCGGAGAAAGTGAGTGATGATAATGAACACCTATTTGAAGGAAGTTAAAATTAACGAGACGCTTATTCCATTTAACAGTATTTCTGATGCGGTAAGGGACCGTTTCGATGTACGCTCCATTGGTAACGCTGTACCTAAAAGCTTTTTGCGTCGTCTGCTGGTGATATTTGAGGATGAGGTGGGAAAGGTTTATTATGCTCAAAAGCCGGAGTCTAATTATATGATAAACCGGGTATATGGCTGCCTTGATCAGGTTTTATCGGTATTTGCTAAAATTGATGAGATTTTGAATGAATATCCAGGCGTCATTGTCACTGTTGAAGACAACGAATACGTGATGAGCCGCACAATGCCAAAGCGGATTGCCTTTACCCGAGATAAAATGAAGAAGGTTGACATAGAGGAATTGCGGTAAGTGGTGAATGGCCAGAAAGTTTTGTAAGTTGTTCTAAATATTCTTGACTATTCGTGTCGTTTTTAGGAAAATATATTGAGAGGGATTATATAATTTCTATGGGGGTAATGTGCCTAATGAGTATTCAAGAAAAACTAACGGAACTTGATTCTTGCATAAAAGAATATTTATGGCAGCTTTCTGAAGACAGAGCAGGAGCACGTACCCATAATGGGGAACTATTGGCAGCTCTGAGAGAGCATGTTGGCTGTAGCTTCGCTTTTGTGTTGCAAAAGGATAGATTGGGAGATTTTTTTTCCTTTTCTGATTACAGCTCGGCTATGGATGAGCTTGAGCTTGATGGCGTTGAATTTCCACTGCGTTTTAATGATACAGAAAAGCTGTCTAAGAATTTAGCCAAGGGCAGTGTAGGAACGGAAAAATTATCCTTTTTAGGTGAGGATTTTGCTAATCCTCAGGCTTACTATGGAATAGAGCTTGATGGTGAAATCTGGGCTTTGGTGGGAGTGATGGATTTTGACAGTCAGGAAAGACAGTGGTCTGACCATGATAAGGAGGCTGTTTCACGGGTTGGTAAGGCATTGACCCTGTGTATTGAATATGCATATTTGCATGATACTATGCGGCATCAGTCCAATCGGGCTGAACAGCAGATATCAACTGAGCAGGAGCAGCGCAGACTGTTGGAGGAGGCTCTGGTACGGGCTGAAAATGCCAATAAAGCAAAGCAGAAGTTTTTGGTTGGCATGTCACACGATATACGTACGCCAATGAATGCAATTGTTGGATTTGCTGCCTTAGCCAATACACATATTCAGGAGCATGAGCGTGTAAGGCATTACCTGGGAAAGATTACTGCTTCAAGCAAGCATCTGCTCAGCCTTTTTAACGATGTCTTGGATATTACAAGTATTGAAGAGGGCCGTGCACAGCTGGATGAATTGCCTAACTCATTATCAGCGGTGGTACATGACATCAGGAAGATGGTAAGCGGGCTGGTTGATTCCAAGCAGGTAATTCTTGCTATGGAGGTTGTTGATGTTGTCCATGAACGTGTTTTTTGCGATCGGATGCGGGTTAACCAGGTTCTGCTAAATCTTATAAGCAATGCAATTAAGTACACCGGTGCTGGTGGCAGGGTCAGTGTTACTATTAAGGAAAAGCCGGGAAAACAAAACGGCTATGCCAGCTATGAATTTACGATTAAAGACAGTGGCGTGGGCATGAGTGCTGATTTGGTGGAGCATATCTTTGATCCCTTTGAGTGGGAAAAGACCACAGCCAGAAGTCTGCTGCAGGGAACTGGCCTGGGCATGGCTATAACTAAAAATATTGTTGATATGATGCAGGGGGATATTGTCGTTAACAGCAAGGAAGGGGAAGGTACTGAAATTGTTGTAACGGTAGAGCTTAAGCTTCAAAGTGATTATTATGTGGATGATGTCCTAGGTGTGTTGCCGGAGCTTAACGAAAAACGGGTATTGGTGGTAAATAGTTCTCCTGAGACCTGCAGCAATATTAATGCGATTTTAAACCGGTTTGGGGCACTCACGGAGAGAACCCTGTCAGCCAGTGAGGCGATTTTGTTGTCTAAAAAGGCCATTTCCGAGGATGCCGGCTATGATGCATATTTTATTGATTGGCATATGCCAGATATGAATGGCCTGGAGGTTGTTAGACAGCTGCGGCAGTTTGTGACTGAGGCTGTGCCGGTGATTATCACTGTAGATGGAGATTATTCTGATATTGAAAGCAGCAGTGATGATTTAGGTGTGTTGGGATTTTTGTCCAAGCCATTATTTGGCTCTGATATTAAGGAAATGGTACGGGGTCTAATGACTGGGGAGGCAGTGGGACTTGCTACTCCGGCTATTGTACGGGAGGACCATTTTATTGGCCGACGTATTTTACTTGCTGAGGACAATAAGATGAATCAGGAAATTGCCGTGACCATCCTGGAGGATGCCGGGTTCTTTGTGGATTTGGCTGAAAATGGCGAGGTAGCAGTTGATAAGGTTATTAATCATCCAGATGGGCATTATGATTTGGTACTGATGGATATTAAAATGCCAATAATGGATGGCTATGAAGCTACCAGACGGATAAGGTCACTGCCGGATAAGGGAAAGAAAAATATCCCAATAGTTGCCATGACCGCCGATGCCTTTTTCGAGGATAGACAGCAGGCACTGCAGTGTGGTATGAATGAGCATATCACCAAGCCGGTTGACGTAGACCGTTTGTTTAGTATTCTTAAGTCTGTGATTGAGTAAGATGAATATTAGATAAATTTAAAACGGCGGCTATCGTAGTTGATGCGATAGCCGCCGTTTTATTCGCCTAACATTCAGTGAGAGTCCAGAGCTCTCACTGAATGTTAGTTTTGTTTTGAGAACCCTTATATAATTTTTTGATTAAGTTATTGTAGGTGTCAGCAGACATTACAACCAAATTTTTGTCGTTGGCTCTTTGAACAAAAATTGTCTCGCCACCGTCAGCTGCTTTTTCTGCATATATAGTAAATTCTTTGATAAATTCTGATGAAGATGCTGCAATCATATCATATCTCCCCGTATAACCTTAATTAGCATGAGGTTTTTCCAAGCATAGGATGATTGACTGGCTTCAGGCTACGACGTCGGATGGTCTTTATGGCATGCTCAATATCCATATCCTCCCGTTTGTCGTCAGTCTCGTAAACACATAAGGGCTGCTCCGTGCCCAGCTCGCTGGCTGGCATGTATACATATTCAGCAGTATTTGTATCACCAAATATTATACCGGACCTTAGCTCGGATTCGGTCAATGTCACCATATGAGACTCCTTTCATCAGAACATGTCACTTTTCCATAGAAGTACACCGCAGACCCCTACCAGCAGGCCAGCTATTCCAAAAATATAGCTGAAGGCCCAATCATTTTCTGACAATGGGACAGGTACGTTCATGCCAAAAAAACTGGAAATAACAGTTGGTATAGCCAAAAGAATGGTAACAGCCGCCAAGAATTTCATGACCTGATTCAAATTGTTGGAAATAATTGAAGAAAAGGTATCAGCCAATCGGGCAAGGATTTTACTGTACATTTCAACCATTTCCTTGGCCTGCTTATTTTCTATGATAACATCCTCCAGTAAATCCTCATCCTCCTCGTAATATTTCAGCATGGGATGCATACTGGAGTTGGTGCGAAGTCGCATAAGCTTATCCAGTACAGCTCCGTTGGAGCGCAGGGAGGCATTAAAGAATGTCAGGGCCTTTTGCAGCTCCAACAGCTTCAGTATTTCCTGATTTTTCATTGAATGGCGCAGATTTCGCTCAATTTCATCGGACTGCTTGCTGATTTGTCTCAAGTAGCTAAGATAAAAGGTAGCTGATCTATAAAGAATCTGAAACAAGAACCGGGTTTTTTTAAAGGTTCTGAAGAATCGGGAATTTTTTTCGTTGAAATAGGATAGAACTGGGGTTTCTTCCAGACAAACTGTAATAATATAATCCTCTGTAACAATAATGGCCAGAGGCAATGTATCATACCCACCCTCTTCCCGGAGGACAGGGACATTGGTCAAAATCATGACACTGTTGTCTTCAATGTCTATATGAGAGCGTTCTTCATCGTCTAAGGCAGAGCGAAGGAAATCAGGCTCAACCTCGGTGAGATTGCCTACCACCTTCAGCTCGTATGGTGTTGGGTCAACAATATTAATCCAGGCACCATTTTCCAAGGTCTTCAGACTAAGCTCGAAAATAGGTCCATTTTCATGGGATTTTAGAATTTTGAGCATAATGGTACTCCTTTCACATCAAGAAGACCATAACTCTCTATCTCTGTATCGTATGGCAGGATAAAAGGGATACGGTCTTGGTATTTTGTTTGGGCTTATCCGGCGATTCCTGGCCAGGGTAGTCTGTATCCATTTTCCTCACCATCCTTGTATAAATTTAGCAGCCTATGGCAGCTCATATATTTTACTACTACCCTTTTTGTTCGTCAATGCTTTTGGGACTATGGTTAGCTTTCAAATTATTGAAATTTACTCGATAGGAAAATGAATACATGATTTATATGATACTATATGGTATAATCTCCATTGTGATTTTATGCTCATTTATTTAAAGCTCCCACTGAATAAGTCTCGTTTTACTATTGGAATACCTCATCCGCCTCGCAAGCGCGGCACCTTCCCCAGAGGGGAAGGCAAAAATTACTTGCCTGATTTCGCAGATATATCTATGTGGGAAGTTTGAATCGTTTAATTTGGTTAGTGTTGATATTTTTTGGAGGAAATCCCTATGAAGCGTTCAGGTTCAATGATAAAGCTTGGAGCAGCTGGAATATTGCTGCTGCTGTTGATTATTATCTATTTGCTTAATCCAGCCTTTTTTAATGAGCTGTGGAAGGTATGCCTCAGTGGTGACATGAATTTAGTGGCAGAATATATTAATTCCTTTGGCCCATGGGCAATGGTGTTCAGCTTTTTGCTGGTGCTGTGTGTCAATGCTATTGGTTTTCCACCGGCTATTATTTTCTCCTCAGCCAATGCCTTGATTTTTGGAATTGTACCAGGAATAGCATTGGCCTGGATTGCCGAGACAGTTGGAGTGACCATCAGCTTTTTATTGTTGCGATTTTTCTTTCGGGATGCTGCAGAGGAAATTATTTCTCAAAACTCCTATTTGAAAAAGATAGATGATGTAAGCGGTAAGGAAGGGTTCAAGGTTATGCTTATTGCCAGGCTGGTGCCTTACCTTCCTTCCGGTCTGCTAAACGCAGTGGGTGCTCTAAGTCAAATGAGCCTCAGAGACTATGTCCTGGCCGCCCTTATTGGCAAGCTGCCTTCAACGGCCATTGAGGCTATGATAGGCCATGATGCAGTTACGGCCAGTGAAAACCCATATCGCTTAGTGTTTAATATACTTTTGGCTGTAGTCGTAATAGGTGCATTTTTTATATATGAAAAGAGAAATAAGGATAAGACTAAATCGAAGGAAAATAACTGATTTTTCCTGTAGAAAATCTTGCATTTAACTTATGAACATCGTTATAATGTTATAGTGTAGTTTTGGATAACGGAGGTAGGCTAAGTGAGTGTAATGAGCAGAAGCTATGGCACGTTGATTGTATTTGTAATAATAGGTGCAGTGCTGGGAGGAATAATTGGCGACATTTTAAGTGGCGTGGATGCCCTTTCAAGTGTTATGCCATATTTGGTTCATTCCTATCCTGTGCTGGATATTACACCATCGGTCCTTAATCTTTATGTCATTAAGCTGACGGTAGGATTGTCCTTTTATCCAAATCTCATGAGTATTTTTGGTATGGTGATAGCAATTATTTTGTTCCGTCGATATTAAGAGGTGTTAAATGATAATATTAGCTTCGGCATCTCCCAGAAGAAAGGAACTGCTTGAACAGATAGGGTGTAAATTCACGGTTATTACCAGTCATGCGGCTGAAATTTCCGATTCGGGAATGCAGCCCCAGGAGCTGGTGAAGAAAAATGCATATTTTAAGGCTGCTGCTGTGGCAAGAGAGCATCCGGAGTACCCGGTGCTGGGCTCAGACACCGTAGTAAGTCTTAATGGACATATATATGGTAAGCCTCGGGATGAGGAGCATGCCAAGGAAATGTTAAAGCTTTTTTCAGGAAAAACACATCAGGTTACAACTGGTATAGCTTTTGTCTGGAAAAATCAGTCCTGGCAGGCATGGGAGACGACAGAGGTTGTTTTTTCCCCTTTATCCTTAACTGAAATCGATGCGTATGTTGCCACCGGTGAGCCGGCTGACAAGGCCGGAGCCTATGCCATACAAGGCAGGGCGGCTGCATTTATTAAAGGAATCAGAGGTTCTTACTCCAATGTCGTAGGTTTGCCGCTCCATTGTCTCGATGGTCTTGCCCGGAAAGCGGGGATTGATTTATATGGCAATGGTGAAGGATCTTCCAGCAGATGATCGCCCCCGGGAGAGGCTGTTGGCCTATGGCCCGGGAATACTCAGCAACGCTGAGCTTCTGGCAATTTTGTTGGGAAGTGGATCTAAGGAAAAGTCGGCAATGCAGCTTGCTCATGATTTATTGAGTCAGCATCGTGATAGTGGTGTAACAGCTTTGGCCACAATGAACGTGGAGGAGCTGACGGAGCACAAGGGAATAGGCTCAGCCAAGGCTGCGTCGCTTTTGGCAGCAGTGGAGCTTGGAAAAAGGTTGGAGCTTAATTCAACTGCTAAACGGCCTGTTGTGCGATGTCCCGCTGATGCAGCGGATTATGCAATGCCTCGGCTGCGCTATGAGCAGAGGGAGCATTTCGCAATCATACTGTTGAATATCAAAAATCATATTTTGTCCATGCCAATTATATCCATTGGAAGTCTCACGGCCTCTGTGGTTCATCCACGGGAGGTTTTTAAGGCTGCAGTGCAAAACTCTGCAGCGGCTATGATATTGGTGCATAATCACCCCAGCGGTGACCCGTCTCCCAGCAAGGAGGACATCAATATCACCCGGCAGCTTATACAGGCGGGAAAGCTGATGGATATACCTGTGTTGGATCATATTGTTTTAGGGGATAATAAATATATTTCCCTAAAAGAGGAAGGTATGATACAATGATTTGCGGTTCATTTCTGAATCATTTAATTAAGGTATGATATACATTTCCAAATATTGAAGGGAGAAGTTTTTTTATGTGGAATTTATTTGGAGGTTTATCCCATGATATGGGAATTGATTTAGGTACTGCAAACACCCTGGTACATGTAAAGGGCAGAGGAATTGTCCTGCGTGAGCCATCTGTTGTTGCTATAAAGAGTGATAATGGTGAGGTATTGGCTGTAGGGGATGATGCAAAGCGCATGATTGGTCGTACGCCAGGCAGCATTATCGCTATTCGTCCTATGAAGGATGGAGTTATTGCTGATTTTGATGTTACTCAGGCAATGCTGAAGTATTTTATCAGAAAAGCCATGAATACAAAGTCCTTTGTGCGCCCTCGGGTAGTTGTAGGCGTCCCTTCCGGAGTTACTGAGGTGGAGAAGCGTGCAGTTATCGATGCTGCTCAGCAGGCTGGTGCCCGGGAGGCTTATCTTATTGAGGAGCCTATGGCAGCAGCTATTGGTGCCGGCTTGCCGGTGGAGGAAGCAACTGGCTCTATGGTTGTTGACATCGGCGGTGGTACTACTGAAATCGCTGTTATTTCTCTTGGCGGAATAGTTACCAGCTGCTCTATACGTATTGGCGGTGACGAAATGGATTCCTCAATTATTCAATATATCAAGCGGGAATACAATCTCATGATTGGTGAACGTACTGCTGAAGAAATTAAGATTACCATAGGCTCAGCTATTGTAAATGAAAATGCTGATAAAACCATGGATATTCGCGGTCGCGACCTGGTAAGCGGGCTTCCGAAAAATCTGACAATTAAGTCAAGTGAAATTCGTGATGCCTTGAAGGAGCCTGTATTTAAAATCATTGATGCAGTTAAGAGTACCCTGGAAAAGACTCCGCCGGAGCTGGCTGCTGATGTAATGGATCACGGAATTATGATGACCGGTGGTGGCTCACTGCTTACTAACCTGGATAAGCTCCTTAGTCATGAGACTGGTATGCCGGTATTGGTATCAGAGGATGCACTTTCCTGTGTTGGTGAGGGCACGGGCCGCTCTTTGGAGAACATTGAGCTTTTGAAGCGTGTTGTTATGACTACGAAGAAGTTGAAGTAATATGAGCAGGATACGACAGGACAGTGATTCCCGCAAAACCACCTGGGTATTTGTGGCAGTGGTAGTCAGCCTATTTTTGGTTATATTCCTTGCGGCCAGAGGACAGCTGAATCCTATACTGACCAATTCCACGGTTATTACGGCATTGGCTCCTTTTCAGCGGGCTATTTCCTGGGCCGGGGATAAGATTAATGGGGCCACCACTACTGTGTGGGAAATTGCAACTGTCTATTATCAGAACAAGGAACTGAAGGAGGAGGTTTTTGCTCTTAGGCAGCAAAACCTTCAGGCAGCCGAATATGTGGCCGAAAACATCCGTTTACAGGAAATGCTTAATTACAAGCATGCAGCTGTCCAGTTCGACTTGATGCCGGCAAAGGTTATTGGGCGGGAGTCCTCCACCTGGACCAGCGTTATCAGCATCAATCGTGGCAGCAGTGACGGGATTAAACCCAATATGCCTGTGGTAACTGAAAAGGGACTGGTTGGTGTGATAACCGATGTTTCCCCAGTTGCCTCCAGAGTGCAGCTTTTGCTGGATTCACGGTTTTCGGTGGGGACATTGGTTCAAAGACCGGAATCCAGGGTAGCCGGTATTGTTCAGGGAAATCCCAGTGATGCTATGCTACCGCAGATGATAAATATTCCCCGTAATTCAGATATTATCGTTGGCGATACCATTGTTACCTCTGGTTTTGGTGGGGTTTTTCCTAAAGGGCTGATGGTTGGCTCTGTGGCAACTGTGAAAAATGATAGTGGTGGGTTGCTTGAAATAGCGTACATAAATACAGCAGTAGATTTTCAAAAGCTGGAGGATGTTATGATTATAACTGCCTCCAGGGAGGCACCACCACAGCCACTTACACCGCCTAAACAGACTCCTGGAACAGAGACAGATAAGGATGGTAATCTGATAGGTGGGGATGGAAAGAAATGAAAAAATTTCTAGCCTGGCTATTATTTGTTATATTGATATATTCTATCCAGTCCTCCTTTTTGTCGTTGGTGTATTTTCATGGCATTGGACCGGATATGCTTTTACTGATGACCTGTTCAGCAGGCTTTTTAAAGGGGAAGAAGCTTGGTTCATTTTATGGCTTTCTCTTTGGTCTTTTTGAGGACGCTGCCTCTGGTACTTTCTTTGGTATTAATGCATTTACCCAGCTGCTTGTGGGATACCTGTGTGGTATTTTTTCCAACAGGGTTTTAAATGACAGCTTTGGACTGTCAGTGGTGGCAGGTTTTCTAAACACACTGATAAGCTTTGTTATCATTGAAGTAATAATCATGCTTTTGGGCTACAGGTTTGATATTATTGCTCACCTGCAGTTCAGGCTTGGGCCTTTACTATGCTATAATGTTGTTTTTGCTTGGCCTGTCCATTGTGCTGTTAAATGGATGTTTAATAAAACAGATGAAAAAAAATGATTGTGATTGGATGAGGCGTATATACCTCCAGTTTTATTAGGAGTTTTCTTGTGAATGCAGAAAATATAGAATATAGTGGCCGTTTAAATGTAATCAGCTACATTATTATTCTTGTTGTAGCAGTGCTTATAGGTCGTATGGCATATTTACAGATATACGAGGGGGAGCATTATGCTAATTTGGCAGATGGTAACCGCATTCGCATTGTACCATCTGTTGCCCCTAGAGGGACGTTTTATGACCGGAATGGTGTAATGATGGTTACTAATCGGCCTGGCTTTGCGGTATCATTATTGCCGTTGACAGAGCCAATTTCTGATGATGTTATAAATCGTCTTTCCATCCTGCTGAATGTGCCCAAGGAGGAAATAAATAAAAAAATTGATGCCCATGTAGGTTTTGATCCAATTCGGATAAAAACGGGTATTGGGCCTGAAATATTCAGTATTATAGCTGAACAAAAGGATTTGTATCCTGGGGTAGTAGTTGAAGTGCTGCCGGTCCGCGAATATATATACAAGGAGCTTGCAGTTCATGTTTTTGGTTACGTAAGTGAGATTAACGACGAGGAGCTGGAGGCTAAAAAGGATTCTCCCCATAAATACAAGATGGGGGATATTATCGGCAAGGCCGGGCTGGAACGATTATATGATATGGAGCTTCGTGGCGAGGACGGAGGCGAACAGGTAGAGGTTGATGTTACCGGTAAGCCTGTAGATGTACTGGGAAAAAAATATCCGGTGCCTGGCTGTGATTTGCACCTGACTATTGATAAGGAAATTCAGGCGGCGGCGGAGAAGGCCGTTGATGAAACCTTAGTGGCTGTTGGTGCCAAGGGAGCTGCTGCGGTAGCTATGAATCCACAGACTGGCGAGGTTTTGGCCATGGTCAGCCGTCCGGCCTTTGATCCAAACCTGTTTGTAGGAGGCATTTCATCCAAAAACTGGAACGTTATAAACAACAATCCTAATCATCCAATGGACAATAAAGCGATTACCGGTGAGTATCCACCTGGTTCAACCTTTAAGATTGTAACTGGTACTGCAGCTTTGGCTGAGCATGTTGTTACCCCGGAGGAAAAGATTTTTGACTCCGGTAAGCACTGGATTGTTGATAAAGGTAATGCTGATGGTGAGGCTCTAGGTTGGATTAATTTTGAAGAAGCAATGGCCCATTCGGATAATGTATATTTTTATGAAATGGGTAACCGTCTTGGCATTGATCGTCTGGAAAAATATTCCCGTATGTTTGGCTTGGGTAAACCAACTGGTATAAATCTACTGTTTGAGGCAGAGGGATTGGTGGCTTCTCAGGCTTATAAGCGTCGGGTTTTTGATGAGGATTGGTATTTGGCTGAAACCTTTGACGCTGCCATTGGGCAGGGCTTTAACTCTGTCACTCCTATACAGGCGGCAATGGTTATGGGGCAAATTGCCGCTGATGGAAAGCGGTTTAAACCATATTTGGTAAAAAGAATCGTGGATCCTGATGGGAAAACCATAAAGGAGTTTAAGCCTGAGAAGGTTTCAGAGCTTGAGGTGGAGCCAGAGTATATAAGATTAGTTCAAAAAGGGCTTAGGGGAGTTAATAAATATGGTACAGGAGCTTCCGTGTTCAGAGGCTTTCCAGTAGATATTGCCGGAAAAACCGGAACTGCCGAAAATCCCCATGGTCGGGATCATGGCTGGTTTGTGGCCTATGGTCCATTTGATAATCCAAGCGTTGTAGTGGCTGTTATTGTGGAACAGGGCGGATATGGTGCTTCGTCAGCAGCCCCTATTGCCAGAAGGATATTGGATGCTGCCTTTAACCTGCCGACGCAGGCAGTTGTTAATAATACACCAGAAAAGAAGCCGGCAGAGAATAAGCCAGCTGAGGATAATAATAAAAATAAGAATACGCCTGAACAGCCGGCAGTGGTAAATCAGGCCCCTCCAGCCGGCAAGGGAAATGGTGGCAATGCTAATGGCAAGCGAATGTAAAATTTACCAAGACAGGTGGGGAGACTATGAACAGGGATTTGGTAACAATAAAGGGGGGCAATGATGGCTTCCGGATACTTGTAGACAGTTCTGCTACTATGGAAGAAATCGAGGCGGAAATCAAAAAAAAGCTGGAGACCAACCCAGGATTTTTCCCAAAGGGCACTAAGTTTGAATTAGAAGTAGCTGATTTGGACCGGTCAGTAAAGAAAGGCATTGATGAGCTTCTTCAGGAGCATGGCTTTGGCATTAATAAATCCACAAAAAAGGATAAAAGGGCTTTCCCGGCGGATAACGCTGCTTCCTCAAAAAATGTTCAGCCTGAAGCAAATCCTGTTCAGGAAATGATGGTATTGAATCGTACAATACGAGGTGGCGAGGAAATATCCAGTCAAAGCTCTATACTGATTTGTGGCAATGTAAATCCGGGAGCACAGGTTATTGCCGGAGGCAGCATTGATATTCGCGGAACCTGTCGAGGTATGGTTCATGCCGGGGCCTGGGGCGATGCCAATGCCGTCATAATAGCCGATCGGCTTATGCCTACGCAGATTCGCATTGCAAACATGATAGCCCGTTCTCCTGATACCATGGAGAAGAGTGATTTTGCCGAGCGGGCATTTATAAGAGATGGACAGATTGTTATTGAGCCAATAGAAAGGTAGGATTTGTTTAATGAGTGAGGTTATAGTTATTACTTCTGGTAAGGGCGGTGTAGGTAAGTCTACAACAACTGCTAACCTGGGTGTAGGTCTGGCCATGCGTGGCAAAAAGGTCGTTCTTATTGATACTGATACTGGTCTGAGAAATTTGGATTTATTATTAGGTCTTGAAAATCGGATAATGTATGATTTGGTTGATGTTATAGAGGGCCGGGTGGAAATCAAAAAGGCTTTGGTGCGCCATAAAAAGTATGAAAATCTTCAGCTGCTGCCTACCTCCCAGGTAAAGGATAAATCAGCGGTAAATCCGGCGGATTTGATGGCACTTTGTGATGAACTAAGAAAGGAATATGACTATGTGCTCATTGATTGCCCGGCCGGTATTGAGCAAGGTTTCCAAACTGCCATAGCTGGTGCGGATACTGCTATTGTGGTAACAATGCCTGAGGTGTCGGCTGTTCGTGATGCCGATAAGATTATTGGCGAGTTAGGTCGGTCGGAAAAGGATAATATCAAGCTGATTATTAACCGTATCAGACCTGCCATGGTTGATAGCGGTGAAATGATGGATATGGATGACATAAATGATATTCTTGCCATCAAATGCATAGGTCAGGTTCCTGATGATATTAAGGTTGTAACCTCTGCCAACCGTGGTGAGCCAGTGGTAGGAGACAGTGATTCTCAGGCTGGCAGGGCCTATGCCAATATTGTAGGCCGGATTATGGGGGAGGATATTCCATTTATGAAATTTGAAAAGCAGGGCTTTTTTGATAAATTAAAAAAAGCCTTTGGCATGTAAGGAGGACGGATAGATGCTAGATTCATTGATGCACATTTTTAAGTCCGAAAAATCCGGCAAGGTGGCAAAAAGGCGTCTGCAAATGGTTCTGATTCAGGACAGGGCCAGTGTTTCTCCTGAGGTTATGGAAAGAATTCGGGATGAAATAATTCAGGTTATTTCAAAATACATGGTTATTGATAAGACCGATATGGAAATTTCATTGGAAAATGTAGATGATTCTGTGGCATTAGTGGCCAATATTCCGGTACAGAATGTCAAGCACCATAGATGATAATCAGGGCTGTTAGCTAAGGGGTGATATGCTCCCCCTATGGGAGACAGTAAAAAATAAAACTGTCATCATAGGGGGAGTTTTTATGCCACAAAAACATAAAATTACAGCAGAGGAGAAAGTTAAACTTGTCCAAGCTTACCTATCAGGAGAGATTACTCAAAGACATGCTGGTAAAGTAGCGATGGTTAGTCCTGCCACTATACAAGTATGGATAAAGCGATATGAAGCAGAAGGTATAGAGGCATTTTATCCCAGTAGTACAAATCGTGTTTACTCTCCAGAAACAAAAACGCAGGCCGTTATTGACTATCTAAATGGTCTTGGGAGTCAATTAGAAATTTGTCGAAGGTACAAAATTCGTTCCAAGCACCAGCTTCAGACATGGATTAAGGTGTATAATGCTCATGGAGACTTAGGCTCCAGAAAACATTCGGGAGGCGGAAGCTACATGAGCAAAGCGCGCAGCACCACACAGGAAGAACGATTGCAAATCGTCCAGGAATGCCTGGCTTCAGATAAAAATTATGGCGATATGGCCAAGAAATACAAGGTCAGCTACCAGCAGGTACGGACATGGACATTACGTTACATAGAATACGGCGAATCCGGGCTTGAGGATCGCCGTGGCAGGCGTAAAAAAGACCAGACACCACGTACAGAGCTAGAAAAGGCTCAGATTGAAATCGAGAAACTGAAGCACCAGCTGTATATGGCCGAAATGGAGCGTGACCTCCTAAAAAAATTGAACGAGCTGGAGAGGGGGGAATTCTTGGACAAGTAAGACGTGTTCGTTCCTACAAGGCTATACGGGATTACCACCAAGAAAAAGATTATCCCATTGAGGAACTGTGTAAATTGCTGCATGTATCAAGATCAGCCTATTACAAATGGGCCTCCGGAAAAACCGGCGACAGGATTCGGGAAAACGAGGCCATTGCTAAACTCGTGGAAAAAATCCACAATGAACGTCCGGACAAGGGCTATCGCCGCATAAACGATGACCTTCAGCACGACCACGGCATTCATGTAAATGACAAACGTATTCTTAGGATATGCAGGAAGAAAAGCATAAAATCCACGATCAAGTATCGCAGCCACGGCTGCACCAGACATGCAAAGAATCCTCAATACATTGCAGAAAACCTGCTTTCCCGTAAATTCGATGCCGATACCCCAAATGAGAAATGGCTGACCGATGTTACAGAATTCAAGTGGTACGAGGATTCTGTTGTGCATAAAATGTACCTGAGTGCCATCCTTGACCTTTACGACAGGCGAATCGTATCCTTTGTCATTAGTGAGCATAACGACAACCCATTAGTATTCAAGACCTTTGATAAGGCGGTAAAAGCCAATCCAGATGCGCATCCGCTGTTCCACAGCGATAGAGGTATCCAATATACGAACAGGAATTTCCACCATAAATTGGAAAAGCAGGGAATGACGCAAAGCATGTCCCGTGTAGCCCACTGCATTGACAACGGGCCCATGGAAGGATTCTGGGGAATTCTGAAGCGGGAGATGTACTATGGTAGGCGATTTACCAGCAAGCACGA
>JAFVER010000040.1 GCA_017475925.1 Anaerovibrio sp.
ACTAGGGTGTGTTGATTAAATGAATTCGTCCATATTTGCGGTGATTGACTGTCTATTGCTAGGCGACAAACCACAGTCATAGTGGTACTATGTCGAGGATTTGTCAACGACGCAAGGACAGTCAAGACCTGTGAAGATGGATGAATGGAATTAATCAACACGCCCTAAGTACCAAGGCAAAATAATGTCCACTTATAGACATACACCCAGCTTTAAATGTCATTTATATATTGGAAGTTTAAGTGCTGATAAGTAATAGTATATGGGGGCTGAAGCATAAGATTTTAATGCAACAGCCCCTTTTGATGGTTTAGAAAAGAGGAGCATAAGGTTATGCGAAGGGCGATTTTGGAGCTTTTAAGGAAGGCAGCAGGAAAGTATCTCTCGGGAGAGGATATAGCAGCCAGGCTGAAGGTTTCACGGACGGCGGTGTGGAAGCACATCAAGGAGCTTAAAAATTCCGGATACGAAATAGAAAGCTTGTCCCGCAGTGGCTATCGGCTGGTTAATACACCAGATAAATTGTTGCCGGAATTGGTTCAGTGTGGTCTGGAAAACGATATTATTGGCCGCCATATTGAATATTTTGATGAGGTGGGCTCCACCAATGTTGAAGCGAAGCGGCTGGCCAGCCGTGGCGCTGCTGACGGCACCTTGGTAATCGGCGAATGTCAAAATACCGGACAGGGTCGTCTGAATAGAAGCTTCTTCTGCCCTCGTGGGGGGATTTGGTTCTCGGTTATTTTAAGGCCACCCTTTCTGCCTCAGGAAGCACCTAAATGCACCCTTATGGCGGCAGTAGCTGTAGCTGATGCCATGCGGAGCCTGAAATTGGATGCTGGTATAAAATGGCCAAATGATGTGCTTTGTCAGGGGAAAAAGCTGGTGGGAATATTAACTGAAATGAGCGCAGAGGTGGACCAAATAAATTATGTAGTAATCGGGATTGGTATAAATGCCGTTATTCCAGCTGAGAGCTTTCCCGCTGATATCCGTGACCGGGCAGCATCAATGTCCATGCTTTTAGGTGATTTTAATCGATTGGATTTTTTTCGTCAGGTGTTAAGGAATTTGGAAAAGCTTTACAAGACTGTAAAGGCGCAGGGCTTTGCTCCCCTGCTGACCCGTTGGCGAGAATTGTCTGTGACCCTTGGTAAAGAGGTGAACGTGCTGGGAATAAATGAACAATTTTCCGGCAAGGCAGTGGATATTGCCGATGATGGTGCTTTGCTTATTGATATTGGCAACGAAATAAAAAAGGTTTATGCTGGGGATGTATCCATTCGTCCGAAAAATTGAACGTGGGGGATAATATGCTTTTAGTAATAGATATTGGCAACAGTAATGTGGTTTTGGGGACCTATGACGGGAAAAAGCTCTACCGCCATTGGCGGGTATCCACAGAGCGACAGAAAACAAGTGATGAATATGGTATGGAAATCAATAATCTCTTTTTGTATCATGGTATAAAAATGGAAGAGATTACGGCGGTAATCATCTCATCTGTTGTTCCACCGTTAGTTGTACCCATGGAAAAAATGTGTGAGCGGTATTTTCATTTGCGGCCAATTATTGTAGGCCCTGGTATAAAGACTGGAATCAGACTGAAATACGAAAATCCACGGGATATTGGTGCAGACCGGATAGTAAATGTGGTAGGGGCCTATGAGCAGTATGGCGGTCCATTGATTGTTATTGATATAGGTACGGCTACAACCTTTGATGTAGTGGATGACAATGGGGATTTTTTGGGTGGAGTAATTTCCACTGGTTTGGGAACCTCGGCAGAGGGCCTTTTTCAAAAGGCGGCCAAGCTGCCAAGAATTGAGCTGGTGACACCTAAGAATATTATTTGCCGCAATACAATTACCGGTATGCAGGCAGGAATTATTTTTGGCTTCGTAGGGCAAATCGATGAGATTGTTCGGCGAATTAAAAAGGAATATGGGAAGCCTATGAAGGTGATTGCCACCGGGGGATACGCCAAAATGATAGCCAAGGAGTCCCAGACCATTGATGCAATAGACCATTTTCTTACTTTAACGGGGCTGCGGGTATTGTATGAAAGGAACCAATAATGAGAATTGGAAGTCTTGAATTCCCTGTTCCGGTATTTTTGGCCCCAATGGCTGGGGTAACTGATACTCCTTATCGGATTTTAGCAAGAGAAATGGGCTGTCCCTTGGTTTATTCTGAAATGGTCAGTGATAAGGGGATAAATTATCGCAACGAGCATACTCTGAAAATGCTTCATACGGAGGAGCTGGAACGGCCTATGGCAATGCAGCTGTTTGGTGCAGAACCGGATAGTGTGGCTAAGGCAGCTCAGTATATCCAGTCGTTAAATTGTGCGGATATCCTTGATTTTAACATGGGCTGTCCGGCCCCCAAGGTGGTAAAAAACCACGAAGGGTCTGCTATGCTATTGGAGCCTGAACGGGCCTTTAGGGTGTTAAAGGCACTGGTGGGGGCTGTAAATATGCCAGTTACCGTAAAAATGCGTATAGGCTGGGATAAAGACCACATAAATGTGCTGGAAATGGCTGAGCTGGCTGAAGAAGCTGGTGTACAGGCTGTAGCTGTCCATGGACGAACCAGGGAGCAATTTTATCGTGACAGGGCAGATTGGCAGATTATACGTCAGGTAAGGGAAAAGCTTAGAATTCCGGTAATTGCCAATGGTGATATACGCAATGTGGAGGATTTAATCAAAATTCGGGAGGTAACCGGTTGTGAGGCTGTTATGGTAGGTCGGGCGGCTCAGGGTAATCCCTGGATATTCCGTCAGCTTACGCATTATTTAAGAACGGGAGAAATATTACCTGGTCCAACTATGGAGGAACGGAAGGAGATAATTATCCGTCATTTGGATATGCTTATGAAATTTAAAGGAGACTATGTTGGACCTAGGGAAATGCGCAAGCATGCTACCTGGTATACCAGAGGGATAAAGGGGAATGCTGAGCTTAGGGTGCAGTTTAACAAGGCAGAAAGCCGCGAGGATTTTTTGAGGATATTGGAAAAAATGAAATAAGGGGATAACTATGGCTAAGGACATGAAAAAAAATGAAAAAGAAAAATCTGTATGGCTTAAATATACAGAAAAGGAGAAAAAAGAGCTAAACAAGCTAAATGAAGGCTATAAAAGCTTTTTAAGTACCTGCAAAACAGAACGGGAAAGTGTAGCTGAGGCGGTGCGTCAGGCCCAAAGCGCTGGCTATAAAAATCTCAATACAATAATTGCCAATGGAAAAAAGCTGGCTCCAGGTGATAAGGTATATGCCGTATGCATGGATAAGGCGATAGCCCTGTTTAATATAGGAACAGAGTCATTGGAAAAAGGTATGGCCATTTTAGGGGCCCATATTGATACCTGCCGCCTGGATTTGAAACAGAATCCATTATATGAGGCTGGTGGAATGGCCTACTTTGATACTCATTATTATGGTGGAATAAAGAAATACCAATGGGTTACCCTTCCATTAGCCCTTCATGGGGTAGTTGTAAAGCTTGACGGCAGCGTGGAGAAAATAGTTATTGGTGAGGATGACAGTGATCCGGTTTTTTGTGTAACAGATTTATTAATTCATCTTTCCCAGGAGCAGATGGAAAAAAAGGCTTCTAAAGTCATCGAAGGAGAAAAGCTGGATGTGCTTATTGGCAGCTATCCTCTGAAGGATGAGGAAAAGGATGCTGTTAAGGCTGGCATATTAAAGCTTTTAAAGGATAAATATGGTATAGAAGAGGATGATTTTATTTCAGCCGAGCTCACCATGGTGCCAGCTGGTCGGGCCAGAGACCTGGGCTTGGATAAAAGCATGGTTCTTGCCTATGGACATGATGATCGAGTGTGTGCCTATACTTCATTGGTAGCAATGCTGGAAACTAAAAAGGTTTCTCGGACAGCCTGCTGCCTGCTGGTGGATAAAGAGGAAATTGGCAGTGTGGGAGCAACGGGGATGCAGTCAAGATTTTTTGAAAATACGGTGGCAGAAGTTCTTCACGCCCTGGGTGGCTATAATGATATTTCCTTACGCCGTTGCCTGGCAAATTCCTGGATGCTGTCATCAGATGTCAGCTCGGCCTATGACTCCCTTTATGCCTCGGCCTATGACAAAAACAATGTCGCTTATATTGGCCGGGGGATGGTGTTTAACAAATTCACCGGTCGGGGAGGAAAATCCGGCTCTAATGATGCCAGCGCAGAATATCTTGGAAAAATTCGTGCCATTATGAAAAAGCACAAGGTTACCTTCCAGACAGCTGAGCTGGGCCGGGTAGATTTGGGTGGCGGCGGTACCATCGCCTATATTATGGCCCTTTATGGCATGAATGTAATCGATAGTGGTGTTGGGGTTCTCAGTATGCATGCGCCTTGGGAGGCTGTGAGCAAGGTAGATGTTTACGAGACCATGAAAGGGTATAAGGCTTTCTTGAAGGAGATATAGTACTAAACCCATAGCCGGTCTCTTTTGGAGAATGTCACGAAGTGACAAAAGGGATAGTGTCGTATGAGGTGTAATATTATGAAGATTAAATTGATTTTACTGGCGTTGGCCGCCCTGGCATTGGCATTTCAAATGCCGTTAAATGCTCAGGCAGATAAAAGTGCAGAAATAAGGCTTAGAGGTGTAGTGGAGGGCTTTTATGGCATTCCATGGACTCATGAACAAAGACTGGACATGCTGACATTCATGGCAGGCCAAGGCCTTAATGCTTATATCTATGCCCCAAAGGATGATGAATACCACCGGAAATATTGGCGTGTGCCTTATCCAGAGGCCAAATACCGGGAATTGCAGGAGCTGAGTGACAGAGCAAAAGAATTACATATTGATGTTATTTTTGCGGTGTCTCCAGGTAATGATATAGATTTTTCCGGTGCA
>JAFVER010000041.1 GCA_017475925.1 Anaerovibrio sp.
CCATCAAAAAAACATTAACAATTCCAGCATGGATGGATACACTGGCCAAAGAGAATAATCTTAATTTCTCCCAGGTTCTCCAGAATGCCATCCGTAAAGAACTAAATCTTGCATAGTGTCACTATAGTCCGCTCCGTCCTTAAGGGGCGGCTTTTTTTGTGCTTTCTTTTAAGGATTGCACACACCGCAAGGCTTATAACCAGCATTGATAGCTTCCTCTCTGGAGCTCACCGGGATAAAGTTCTCCGGATGCTTGATGGTCCGGCAATCATAGAAATGGAATTTCATGGATTTAGGGTTACAGAGATAATCAGTAGCCAGGGCAGGAGCTGCCATAGATAGAATCAAAGTGGCAATAACGGTAAGCATTGCAATTTTCTTAATCATAATCGGTCACTCCTTTTCTTCTAAGTATTTGATTATAAAATATTAGGATTATATTAATCGAAAAGATGCTTAATAATATAGTCTTCATCATCATTTGACGGCCTGTAATCCATATAATATGGATAAATTATATCAAATACTTTTTGTAAATCATCGTCATTATCATAATTATAATCTTTTATTTTATTAACTATTTGCTGATAAATTTCATTTGGAGCTACAATTTCCAATACCTCTAACAGCTCATCTATTGTTTCTTTAAAATTTTTATTTGAGTTTAAAGAAATCCAAACCCCATAAGGATTATTATAAATTCGGTATAATGCTTGTTTTAGATCCATGGTAAAAGACCTTCTTGCTGGTAATCCGTTTACAACATACATACCCTTTTTTACTATATCTTTTAATTCTGGGTACTGAACGGACTTTTCTTTCATAGCATCTTCTCGTTCAGCTTCTTTAAATGCCTCATAAGCATCCACATCCCCATTAAAGAATGAAGGTATATATTCATCATATAATCCATATTTATCTAAAAACGCATAAACGCTCATACCAAATGCTTCACAAATTTTATTTAATAGAAAATCACTAATAGGCTCGTCTCCTGCTTCATATTTTAATATTATAGCCTCTGGAATTTTTGTTTCATTTGAAAGATCTTTTGAAGAAAATCCTAAACTTTCTCTTTCTTCTTTAAGTTCTTTACTTAAATCTAAGCCAATAGAATCTTCACCAGTTAAATAATCTAGTGTACAACCCAGAACTCGTGCTATGTTCTGGGCTTTTGTTATGTCTAATTTTGAAGTTTTACCATTCAAAAAATCAGTAAACGCCGATGGGGACATATTTATCTCTTCTGCCAACTTTTTTTTGTTATAGCCTTTCATTGCCATAGCAATATCAACAGCTTCGTTTATGTTTAACATCACAAACACCCCTATATAAAACTTTTCTTGATTATACCATTATATCGAAAAATCGTAAATATTAACTTACATATAGCCGCAAAAAATCTAAAAAATGCTATTGACAGTATCGGAAAACCGAAATATAATACAAATACCGAAACGAAAAACTGTAATAAAACACTTTACAGGTTACGGTTAACAAGGAAAGGTGGTGAAAATCGAAAATGTTCCCAAATTTAAAAGCAGAAATGGCAAGATATGGATTGACCTATGCAAAATTAGCCGAGGCAATAGGTAGAACCCCTAACTGGGTTGATACCAGATTACGCGGTAAGGCCAGCATAAATATCGAAGAAGCAAGGCTAATCCGCAATACATTTTTCCCTGGTATGGACTATGATTATCTATTTGCCAGCGAACCTATTAATTCTATCCACACAATAAAGATAGGCTCAGTTGATGAGCGGAAGGAGGCTCTAACATGACAGATTTAGTACAAATCCAAAACAATCAAGTAGTAACAAGTAGCTTAGAGGTAGCAAAGCATTTCAACAAGCGACATAACAATGTAATGCGAGATATTGAGAACCTCATAAAAGGACTGCTCAAAATTGAGCAGTCGACAGACCCAACAGAAATGTTTTACCTTGACAACTACACAATCGAACAGAACGGGCATAAATATTTGCACTACCTTATGAACCGTGATGGTTTCAATCTCTTGGTAATGGGTTTCACAGGTGAAGAAGCGTTGGAATGGAAGATGAAATTTGTTAAAGCATTTAACAAGATGGAAAAGGCTTTGAAACTTCCACAGCTTACGCCTAACCCACATTACCGCACACGGATGATTAAGACAGCGGTTAAGGATATTGGAGATACCGCAAGTACAATTTCTGAGGTTTTTGGTGTTAAAAAGCCAATGGCTATGGCATCCGCTATGCAAATGATAGGTGTTGCGTATGGCATTGATACTAGCCCTCTGGAACAGTTCTTACCATCAGAAACCAAACCTTGCTATATGAATCCTACAGATATTGCGAATGTGATGTGCATTAAGAAGGGTAATGGTAGTCCTGCTCCACAACAAGTAAACATAATGCTTGCCGAATTAGGCTTGCAGGAGAAGAAGGGCAAGCAGTGGACATTGACCGAGAAGGGCAAGAAGTATGGCGAGGTTAAGCCTTTTGTAAACAATGGACACAGCGGTTATCAGATACAGTGGCATGACAGTGTGATTGATTTGTTAAAAGGAGAGAGTGCATGAATAACAGCCAAGCAATTATTGACCACTGTAAGGGTATCCGTAAATCGGGGATACCTTCAAAAGGTGGCATACAGGAAACGGAGGATATCAAAAAAATCCTCGAAAAACAGCTGCAACTGCTTTCCGAGGAGAGTAAACGCTCATCAGCTGAAAATCTATGTAAGCTGAGTGAGCAGATGAGGGCTATTGCTCAGATTCTTCTGGGACAAAGCCAATCTTTCTACGAGGCTTCGACAAGTCATCCGTACGTGGTGCAGTTGCCAGTAAAAGATTTAATTGACTTGTATGCTGCAAGATACAAACAAGCGCATTCTTCTGGTCAAACCCACGAATTGTAATCATATCGGGATTATGGTAACCGATAGATTCAACACGCAAGGTTACGGCTCCGGCCGGAGACAATAGTTTGGCTACTGTTTCCATATTGTCTGGTAAGGAATCCTCAAATTTGTTGATTTGTTGGAGAATTCGTTCAGCCATCCACTTTGCGGTATGTGGGTCTTCTAAAAGAAATTGTTTATCCTTGAACATATCTTCTAAATTATCTATTTCTGACATATTAATCACCTCCTTCCTGAGGTGATTATAGCATAATACGGAAAAACGAGGAGGTGGCAGCATGAAGGATGAGCTCTATATAGATAAAGACCAGCTTATGGCTCTTACAGGTATAGGTAAGAAGAAGGCTTACCAGATAATCCGCCAGGTTAATGCAGAGCTTGAAGCGGCAGGCTATCTCGTCATTAAAGGCAGATGCCCAAGGAAGCAGCTGTTTAAGAGGCTGGGGATAGTTGAAGGTACAGAGGAGGAGGGAGCGGGGTATGTCCTACCAGGAGTATGTTGAGTATTGCATGCAGCGCAGACGGGCAAGGCTGAGGCTGGAATTAAAGCGCAAGGCTATATGGTATGACCGTATAGCCAATGCCCTCAAGGCATCAGGCCTCATAATTCTGGTCATGCTGCTGTGTGGCTTCGCTGAGAATATCTGACTGAGGAGGTGATTAATATTGAATAAGTTTACCGAATTTGAATGGACGGTCCTGGCATTTGTAATCATGGCTGTTGTGATTTTCTTCCTTTAGAAAAGGAAAAAGGGCCTTTCTGCGGCAACAGTAAAAGCCCTAAATCAAAAACCCCTTAGCAATAGGTTTTCTACATTATAACACACTGGAGGTTAAATATGGAAATTAATGTCAACATCAGGCTCAGTGCAGCGCCTGAACTCACACGAACTCTGGAGACCATAGCCAATGCTGTTGCAGCCATTAAGATCTGCACCAAGGCCGAGGATGATCCGGATGTAGGAAAGAAGCTGTCAGCACCTGCGAAGGAAACTAAGGCCCCTGAACCAACCAAAGCAGAGAAAACAGAACCGGCAAAAGATGAACCAACTGACGATAAGACGGCCCCTGATGCACCAACCAATAATAACCCGGATGACATCATTGATAAAAGTCTGATACCGTCCATCCGGAAAACCGCGGGCACTTTCAGTGCAAGTCGTCCTGACGGCAAGGAAGTCATAAAGAAATGGCTGAATGATAACGGATTTAAGGGCCTTGCCTCGCTTACCTACAAGAGTGCTGAGGACTTTACAGCCTTCCTTGAAAATGAGGTGAAAAAGAATGCCTGACGTTCACGCTTTTTTGTCAGCCAGCGCATCCCACCGCTGGCTTTCCTGTACCCCTTCCGCTGCCATTGAGGCAAAGCTGCCTGATAAGACCAGCCAATACGCTGAAGAGGGTACCAGGGCCCATGCCCTTGCCGAAAAGCGTCTCAACAGATTCCTTGAAGGTAAACCTCTTAAGAGGAAACCCAAGGACGTGGATGGGGAAATGTGGGAGGCCACAGAGGTATATGTGGATGCCTGCATTGAGAAAATCAATGATGCCCGTAAGACTTCACCGGATGCAGAGGTGCATGTTGAGGAACAGTTGGATTTTTCTCCGTGGGTTCCAAAGGGCTTTGGCACCGGGGATATGGTTATTGTTTCAGATGATTTCATCGAGGTAATTGACCTGAAATACGGAAAAGGCGTAAAGGTCTCAGCAGAGAACAACACGCAGATGATGCTCTATGCATTGGGTCTATACAATACCTATGGAATGCTCTACGGGGCGGAGAAGGTCCGCATGACTATCGTTCAGCCGAGAATAGATAACATCTCAACGGCTGAAATGAGTACAGAGGACCTTCTCGCCTGGGGCGAAAGCATCAAGCCTGTTGCCGAAAAGGCATTCAAAGGCGAAGGAGAACGCTGTGCCGGTGAACACTGCAGGTTCTGCAAAGCCAAGGCCACATGCCGGAAGCTGGCTGACTATGAGCTGGAGAAGGTGCAGGAGGATTTGGAGCCGGAGGAGCTGACGGATATTGATATTGTTTATATTCTGATGCGCTCAGACTCCATCAAGAAGTGGCTCACAACCCTGGAAGAATACGCCCTTGATAAGGCCATAAATGATGGTATCACATGGCCGGGAATGAAAGTTGTGGAAGGCCGAAGCAACAGAAAAATCAATGATACTGACCTTGCCAGGAAGGCCCTGACAGATGCCGGGTATTCCATGGATGAGATTATGAAACCTCAGGAGCTTCAGACCATAACCGCCCTGGAAAAGATTATCGGCAAAAAGCGGTTTACGGAGCTTATGGGTGACAACCTCATCAAGCCACAGGGGAAACCAACCTTAGTACCCGAAAGCGACAAGCGCCCGCCTATGGAGCTTGAGAACGTTACAGATAAAGATTTTGATGATGATTTGTTGTGAGAATTGGAGGAATTAATTTATGAAAATCACTACCGGACTTGTAAGACTCAGCTACCCACATCTTTTTAAGCCAGCAGCAACCCTCAACGGGGACATGAAGTTCAGTGCTTCTTTCCTTATCCCAAAAACTTCCAAGACAGCTGAACGTCTTAAGGAAGCAGTTGCGGATATTAAGGCGTCCCCTGAGTACAAGGAGAAGGTTGGCAAGACCAAGGTTAAGTATGACCTTCTCCGTGATGGTGACGAAAAGGAAGACCCAGCTTATGCAGGCATGTTCTATATTAACGCCAAGAGCAACGAGGACCACAGGCCAAAGGTACTCAGCAAGGACCGTGAGGAAGTGGTTGACCCTAACGAGGTTTATGCCGGCTGCTATGTGCAGGCCGTGATGAGCCTTTACCCATATAACAAGAGCGGCAACGCCGGTATTGGTGCAAGCCTTCTGGCAGTCCGTTTTATTAAGGACGGCGAACCTCTGACTGGCAGTGTAGTTACTGATGATGACTGGGATGATGACCTTATCGAAGGAGACGACCTTGATGATTTGATGTAAACGGAGGCTGCTATGACCACACTCTATATCGACATTGAGACTTATAGCAGCAATGACATAAAGCTGGGCGTCCATAAATATGTGGACGCCCTAGACTTTGAGATTATGCTGTTGGCATACGCCTTTGACGACGAGCCGGTGAAGGTCATTGACCTTAAGGCCGGGGAGCAGATACCGGACAGACTGAAATTCGCTCTTATAGATATCGGTACTGTAAAGACCGCGTTCAATGCCAATTTTGAACTGACCTGTCTGAGGAAGGCTTTCCCGGATTTGGTGGTACAGGGCCAGTGGGAATGTGACAGCGTGCTGGCACTTTATCACAGTTTGCCTCCGGGACTCGATGCCGTGGGCAAGGCTCTGGGACTTCCACAGGACAAGCAGAAGGACGCCAGGGGCAAGAAGCTGATTCAGTTTTTCTGCAAGCCTTGTAAGCCAACCAAGAAAAATGGCGGGCGCGTCAGAAATCTTCCGGAAGATGATCCGGAGGGCTGGGCTGTGTTCAAGGAATACAACGCCCAGGATGTTGTAACGGAACGGGAAATACGAAAAAGGCTGCTGTGGCTGAAGCCTACTGATGAGGAACATACCCTGTGGCTTCTTGACCATGAGATTAATCTTCGTGGTATTGGCATAGATATGGACCTTGTAAGAGGTGCCCAGAGACTTGATGAGGAGTATTCCAAGGAGCTCCTTGAAAAGGCCGGGGAAATCACAGGGCTGGAAAATCCCAACAGTGCTCCACAGCTGAAGGGCTGGCTGGCCTTGAACGGACGGCCTGTGGAATCCCTTAACAAGGAAGCTGTGGAGGCACTCTTAAAAGACGATACCCTGCACCCTACCATAAAGAAGGTGCTGAAAATCAGGGCGAGTCTGGGCATGACCTCCGTAAAGAAGTATACCGCCATGGCTGATAGTATCTGCAGTGATGGCAGGGCCCATGATCTCTTTCAGTTTTATGGGGCCAGCAGAACCGGCAGATGGGCCGGGCGGAATATCCAGCTGCAGAACCTTACCAAGAACCACATCGATGACCTTGATCTGGCCCGTGAGTATGTAAAGGAAGCGGATCCGGAATGGGTGAAGATGATGTTTGGAAATGTTAAGGACCTTCTCAGCCAGCTGGTACGCACCGCCCTGGTACCACAGAAGGGGAACAAGTTTATCGTGGCAGACTTCTCTGCAATAGAGGCCCGTGTTATTGCATGGCTCTCCGGGGAACACTGGCGCATGGAGGCATTCAGGAACGGGGAGGATATTTACTGTAGCTCCGCTTCCAGAATGTTCGGTGTGCCGGTACAGAAGCATGGCGTTAATGCCGAGCTCCGACAGCGGGGAAAGGTTGCTGAACTGGCTCTTGGCTATGGCGGTGGAATATCTGCCATGAAAGACATGGGCGGCGACAAGCTCAACTTAACCGATGAGGAACTGCAGCAGATAGTTACCAAGTGGCGCAAGGCGTCCCCTAAGATACCTGCCCTGTGGCGGAAAATTGAAAGTGCTGCCATGAGTGTTATCCGCCATGAAGGACCATGCAAGGCCCGTGTAGTGGTGGACAGGGATATCTGGTTTGAAAAAAAGGATAACAAGGACCTGCTGCTGCACCTGCCAAGCGGGAGATATATTGTTTATCTTAACGCCGGTATCGGTGAGAACCGCTTCGGTAATGAGTCCATTGTTTATGATGGTATGAACCCAAAGAAGAAAAACGAGTATGGCAGGCTGGAAACCTACGGGGGAAAGCTGACAGAGAACCTTGTGCAGGCGGTGGCCCGTGACTGCCTGGGTGAAGCCATGATAAATCTCGAAATTGCAGGATATACCATCGTTGCTCATGTCCATGATGAGGTTATCTGCGAGGTACCGGACAACGACAACTACACCCTTGATAAGGCAGTGGAGATTATGACACAGGGCAGTAAATGGAGTGAAGGCCTGCTGCTTAATGCGGATGGCTTTGAATCTTATTACTATATGAAGGATTAAGGAGCTATCTATGGACAATGAAATAAAGTTCAAGGTAGCCACGGCTGCCAGCAGGACACAGAAGGTATGGAAGAATACCGAAATGTCCTGGAATGATTTTATCAAAAAAATTGAAAAGCCCATAAGGACCAATGAGACCGCTGCGGAATACCGCGCCATGACCAAGGCGGACAGGGACAGGAAGAAGGATGTGGGCGGCTTTGTCGGCGGTTACTTAAAGGATGGTATCCGCAAGAAGGGGCATTTGGTATCAAGACAGCTGGTCTGCCTTGATGCGGATAACATTCCCTCCGGTGTTGACTTCCCGAAGCTGGTCAAAGAGAAGCTGCTGATGACCACATATGTCCTGTACTCAACTCACAGCCATACACCGGGAAAGCCCCGTTTCAGACTGGTTATACCGCTGATGCGGGAGGTTACGGCGGAGGAGTACGAGCCTGTGGCAAGGTCTATTGCACATCTTATCGGTATGGACTTCTTCGACCCGACAACCTATCAGGATATCCGGCTCATGTACTGGCCGAGTGTATCCAGTGACGGGGAGTACATACAGGTCCATGAGGAGCCAAAGAAGCTGGATGGCAGGGGCCTTTGCCTATGCAGTCCTGATATCAGGCTTACCAGCCTCATGAACTGGAAAGATGCCACCACATGGCCTACTGCCAGTACGGAGGCTGCCGCCCATAAAAAGGTGCTGCAGAAGCTGGGGGATCCGAGGGAAAAGCCGGGTGTTATCGGTCTTTTCTGTCAGAGCTACACCATAGAGGAGGCCATGGATACATTCCTTCCGGGAGTGTACACCAAGGTTGATGGCGTCGATAACCGCTACACTTTTGCCGGTGGCTCCACAACAGGAGGCTTCATTGTCTACGATGACGGCCTTCACGCCTACTCACATCACGCCACTGACCCAATATCGGGGCAGGATGTGAACGCCTTTGACCTGGTCCGCCTGAATCTTTTCGGCCTTCTCGACGAGGACACGGAGCCGACGGTACCTGTCAACAAACGGCCATCCTATGTGGCCATGACTGATTTATGCCAGAAGGATGCGCGGGTTCAGGGGCTGAGGAACAAGGAAATCGCTGATATGATGCGTGATGACCTTCTGGAGGAAGGGGGCGAAGATATTGACCTCAGCTGGATGTCCAGGCTGGAACGAATGAAGAACACGGGGAAAATTGTCAGCAACGCCAGGAATATGCTTCTCATTATGGGCAATGACCCGCGCCTTAAGAACAAGGTAGGGCTTGACCTTTTTGCAAGCCGTGTGGCCGTTCTGGGAAACCTTCCGTGGCGTAAGCATTTGAATAACATATCAGCTGATATATGGACAGATGCCGATGACAGCCAGCTGCGCAACTTTATCAGCACCAACTATGAGGGCCTTGTGGGCAAACAGATTATAGATGATGCTTTTACTGAGATTACCCAGAAGAACGCTTTTCATCCTGTCCGTGACTGGCTGGAGGGCCTCAAATGGGACGGTGTGCCGAGGATTCGGCGGCTGCTCATTGACTATCTGGGGGCGGAGGATAATGCATACACCGAGGAAATCACCGAGAAGTTTTTCAAGGCGGCGGTTGCCAGGGTGTACCGCCCGGGTACCAAGTTTGATTTCTGTCTTACTATCTCCGGGCCACAGGGCATAGGCAAGTCAACACTGCTCGCCCGTATGGGCGGGAAGTGGTTCAACGATACAGTAACAACCATCAAGGGCAAGGACGCCATGGAACAGCTTCAGGGCTACTGGATAGTGGAGCTGGGTGAGATGCAGGCTGCCACAAGGGCCGAAAACAACGAACTGAAGGCCTTTATATCAAGGCAGAATGACAAGTACCGTACACCTTACGGCCGAAGGACCGAAGAGCATCCAAGGCAATGCGTTTTCGCTGCCACTACAAATGAGAGGATATTCCTCAAGGACCGTACCGGCGGGCGACGTTTCTGGATTGTTATGTGCAGCGGCGGAAAGGATATTGATGCCTTTACCGAGGAAATAGCCGGGCAGTGCTGGGCGGAGGTAATGGAAATCTACAAAAATGACAAAAGCCTGCTGCCATCAAAGGAAATACTGGAGACCGCCAGGGAGCTTCAGGAGGCCCATACAGAGGGCGCCGAGAAGCTGGGGCTTATCCAGAACTACCTCGATACCCTGCTGCCTTACGAATGGGACACAATGCCGCTTAACGAAAGACAGGCATGGCTGGAGGGTGACCATTCGGTAGCGGGGGCAGGCATCAACCAGCGTGAGCGGGTTTGTGCCATGGAGATATGGTGTGAATGCTTCGGCAATCACCCTAAAAACCTCAAGAACATTGACGCCCGTGAAATCAATAATATGATGCAGCTGTTGCCTGAATGGAAACCGCATGAAAATAAATCGGGAAAATTAAGATTTCAAATTTATGGTGTACAGAGAGCTTTTATAAGAAAGTCCATAGGTGAAGTACAAAATAATGTTGCCGTAAATGTTGCCGATTATGAAAATGGTGTTGCTGATTTTAGAGAAATTGATGTTGATGATTTGATGTAAATTGTTGCCGATGTTGCCAATTATTTTTAATCGGCAACAGTAATTGGCAACAAGAAAAGATTAATAATTTCAATGGGTTAAGGCTCAATGTTGCCAATGTTGCCAAAAATATATTTAAAAATATGAATTAGGTTATTTAGGCGCATACACGCGCGCGCGTATACCCTCTAATTCGTATATATATAGTTTTCAAAAAAAATTGGCAACATTGGCAACACCTGAAAAACATATTGGAGGTGTCCTTATAGAGTGGACATTTTGGAAAAAGATTTAGAGAAAAAAATGAAGGACCGGCTGGAAAAATTAGGCTGTATGGTCCTGAAGTTTACCAGCCCCGGAAATGCAGGTGTGCCGGACAGGCTTGTGCTGGTTCCGGGGGGGATAGTTTGGTTCGTGGAGCTGAAACGTGATAACGGGAAGCTGAGACCTCTGCAGGCAATATGGAAAGAACGTATTGAAAGCATGGGCGGAAACTACAGACTTATACGCAATGAGGAAGATATCAACAAGCTGTGTACTATTATTGCGGCCGTGGATATACTGATACACTGCAGCAATGTAAGGAAGCATTAGGAGGTGATGCCGATGAAGTTCATACCCCATGATTATCAGCAGGAGGCCATAAACAGAATATTTGATTATACCCATTACGGATTATTTTTGGATATGGGCCTGGGTTAGCAAAACCGTTATCACTGAGACCGCCATACAGGAGCTTATTGACGATTTCGCCATTGTCAGGGTGCTGATTATAGCACCCAAGACGGTGGCGGAAAGTACATGGCAGGACGAGGCAGGCAAATGGGACCATCTGCATCTTACTTTTTCGACGGTAATGGGTACCGCCGCCCAGCGTGCAGCTGCACTCAGAAAAAAAGCTGACTGCTATATCATCAACCGCGAAAATGTGGTGTGGCTGTGTGAGCTTTACCGGTTCCGGCTGCCGTTTGACATGGTGGTTATTGATGAGTCGTCCAGCTTCAAGAACCATCAGGCGAAGCGCTTTAGGGCATTGAAAAAATGTATGCCGGTGATTGACCGTGTTGTAATACTTACCGGGACCCCGGCGCCCAATACCCTGATGGATCTATGGAGCCAGATATATCTTTTGGACAGTGGGCGGGCTCTGGGTAAAACAATTTCATGTTACCGGGAAAAATACTTTAAACCGGGGCAGACCAAAGGATATGTGGTCTATAATTACCGGCTTTTGCCGGGGGCCGATGAAGAAATATACGCTGCCATCCGGCATGAGGTAATGAGCCTTAAGGCAGAGGATTATCTGAAGCTGCCTGACCGGATGGACAATGTGGTAAAAATCGACCTTCCGGCGGTGGCCATGAAGAAATACCGGCAGATGGAAAAGGATTATATTCTGTCATTGGGTGGTGAGGCAGTGACGGCCACCAGCGCGGCGGCCCTTTCAAACAAGCTTCTTCAGATGGCCAACGGTGCCGTCTACGACGATAAAGGCGGAGTCACCAGCATACACAGTGCCAAGCTGGATAAGCTGAAGGAGATTATAGAGGACAACCCGGGACAGCCGGTTCTAGTGTTTTACGCATACAGGCATGACCTGACGTCCCTGAAAAATTCTTTTCCGGAAAGCCGTGTACTGGAGAATGCCCGTGATATAAAGGATTGGAACTGCGGAAAAATCAGTATTTTGCTGGCCCATCCTGCCAGCACCGCCTACGGGCTGAATCTGCAGGCCGGGGGTCACATAATAATCTGGTACGGCCTTACCTGGAGCCTGGAGCTTTACCAGCAGGCCAACGCAAGGCTTTACCGCCAGGGACAGGACAGACCGGTGATTGTTCATCATCTGGTGGCAAAGGGCACCATGGATGAGAGTGTAATGACGGCCATAAAGAACAAGGCCGCCGGGCAGGATGCACTGCTGGAGGCCGTAAAGGCAAGGATAGATGAAATAAAGGGAGGGTAATTGATATGATTATTGATTTGGATGTATGCAGACCTGAAGAAACAGTCGAAAAACAGATGGCGAAAATCCAGGAAGAATATTGTGAGGTACGTTTAGCTGCGGAAAGGGCAACAAGAGATAAATCAGCGAAAAACAGGGCCGAGGTACTTTTTGAGCTGCTTGACCTTATGAATGCTGTCCAGACAGCAGTTTTTCAGGAATATACCGATGATGAAATATTGGCCGGGTGCCAGTACGTGAACTCAAAGAATTTTGTGAGAGGGTATTTGCTGGGGGAAGAAGATGAATAAATTAACAGATGACTGGCGGGCTATACGCCAGAAAATGGGTTTTCTGATTGGCCGGATAGAAACACTTGCGGCAAAGTATGAAAGAATGTCGGACATTGAAGAAGAAGCCTCTGCAAAAGGATATGGGAGGGGGCTTCAGGAAGGTTTGGCCAGAAACAAGCAGGAGCTGTGTCAAAGCTGCAGATTTAGGAAGTCATATAACAACAGCCAAAAGTATTCATGGCTTATTGATGACTACGCGAAGCTGTCAGCCGATAAGCAGGATATAATTGATGATCTGCTTGAAAAGCTGCTTGATTTGGATTGATTAATGGGGGTGGCTTAATGTATAAAACTACTGTATATCCGTCGGGCAAGTATAAAAAGCTTGTTAGCATACAATTAAATTCGGATGAACAGCTTTTCAGGAAAATTGGCTGCTATCAACTCTATAGGGGTACAGCAACCAAAAAAGTTAAAATAATAAGTTTGCAGGAGGGGGGAAAAAGGGCAAAAGAAGAAGTATATGACAAATGTGAATTTTCAAGGTTGGTAAAAAACGGCAGAACAGTCAGGTATTTTCCTACATACCAGGAGCGTACTGTTTTAGCCGAATATGGATTATCATTAGAGGATAATTTTGAGGATTTAGGCTTTGAAAATCTATTGTTTGGGATTTTCAGGGATGCCGGTATCCAGTATCGTAAAGGCAAAACAGAACTGGAAAAAATCAAAGCGGGTGAGAAAAAAGGAAACATTGACGATTTAAAATACAAGTTGTTGGAGCTGGAGGCCTTTTTTACCGGTGATTTCTGTCAGAGCATGACCAATGGTCAGGGTAAGATGATATTGGCCAAACTCAAGGACTCTCAATGTTGTATGGAATGTCCTTTATATGATAAAAAGGCCTGCTGCTGTGAAATCGTCTGTAAAAAGAAATTTGACGAAGCTGAAATTAATCCCCTGGTCGAAAGACCGGAATTTTGCGAGATTGCAATATTTAACGCGAAGGGAGGCACGGGGAACGTTGATTAGTGATTATGAAATACTTGTACGGGGGTGGCTGGGGAATTACAATTCGTATCGCAGGGAATTGGATCTGCTTCAGAAAGAATACAGGGAAAGAAAAAAGCTGGAGGATATACCAAACGTCAAAGTTGTACCCAATTACGGCCCTTTTGTGTCCGGGGGAACGGGCGAACTCAACTGTGTAGAAAAAGCTGTGAATGATATGGATTCCGAAAAAGAAGCAATAAAAGAGCTGGAACCTAAAATCAATCAGCTAAAGCGCCGTATCAATATTATCGATGCCGGTATATCGCAGCTTGATGATACTAACAGAACATTGATAAAGGAGCGATATATTGACCGTAAAAAGATGCCAAAAGATGAATATCAACAGAAAAAAAGGCTGCTGAATTATGCGCTGAAAGCATTGGTAATTGCGGTGTTTGGGGATTATGGAAAAAATAAATTTATTTTTTTCCCGTAAAGTGTTCCCTTTTCGCTGAAAAATGTGCTAAAATGGTATCATGGAAAAATTATGAACAGGGGAAAATATTTAAAGCGTTGTGCGTCGGCATGGCGCTTTTTTTATACCTGTTTTTACCAGGTGGGCGATCCGGGCAGTGGGACCGTCCTTTTTGTATGCTGATTTTTATTGAAAGGTGGTGATGTGGTGAAATTGAGCATTAAGCAGAAGCGGTTTATTGATGAATATATCATAACGGGCAATGCCAGTGAAGCCGCCAGAAGGGCGGGATATAGTGTTAAGACTGCCAACAGGATGGGGGCTGAAAACCTGTCTAAACCTGTCATACAGCGGGCTTTGGCCGACAGGCTCAAAGAGCTGGACAGCAAAAAGACCGCCGATGTCAAGGAAGTGCTGGAATTTCTCACATCAACACTAAGAGGCGAAATTACCGATGAGAACATTGTTGTGGAGGGCGTGGGTGATGGAATGTCCGAGGCCCGCAGGATGGAAACCCGAGTGGCATCCAAGGACAGGCTGAAGGCTGCAAAGCTTCTCTTGAAGCGGTACCCTCGCCAGCTGGATGAGGATGAGCAGGTAGCCAGAATTAAGAAGCTGGCTTCCGAGGCCGGTAAGCTGGATACCTCCAATGATACGGATGATGTAATAATCGTGGATGACTGGAGCGAGGTGGGCGAAGATGCCGAAGGTGAGACTTAGCGAAATAGCGTCCGCTCAGTTCCGGGAGGTACACCGGGACGTAATGTCCCACAGGCACACATATTACTGGCTGAAAGGCGGGCGGGGCTCTACCAAGTCTTCCTATATCAGCCTTGAAATACCAATGCTGTTAATCAAAAATCCCCTCTGTCATGCAGTGATACTGCGAAAAGTGGGGAATACTATCAAAAATAGCATTTACCCGCAAATGCAGTGGGGGATTGAACAATTAGGTCTATCATCTAAATTCACACGTAAGATTTCGCCGCCGATGCTTGTCTATAAAAAGACAGGTCAGCAGATTCTTTTCCTTGGCTGTGATGATCCACAGAAAATCAAGTCAATCAAATTGCCTTTTGGCTATGTTGGTTTTGTGTGGTTCGAGGAGCTTGACCAGTTCGCAGGCATGGAGGAAATACGAAACCTTAACCAGTCATTACTTCGTGGTGGTTCAAAGTTTTGGGAGTTCTGCTCATTCAATCCGCCCAAAAGTCAGAACAATTGGGTGAACGAAGAACAGTTGTTAATTGATTCTTCACGTATGGTACATCATTCCACTTATAAAGATGTTCCGGGTGAATGGCTGGGTGAGCAGTTCCTTAATGACGCCGAGAGGCTGAAGGAGAAAAACGAGCTGGCATATCGCCATGAATACCTGGGCGAGGTAACAGGAACCGGCGGAGCGGTGTTTGATAACGTGGAAGGCCTGCAGATGTCTGATGACATGGTTAATTCATTTGATAGACTGTACCACGGCCTTGATTTCGGGTTTTCAATGGACCCATTGGCATACGTGGCCATGCACTACGACAAGAAGCATGAAGAGCTTTATATCTTTGATGAGATATACCAGCAGAAGCTGAAAAACAGTACAGCTGCAGAACTGATAAGACCAAGGCTTAAAACTGATCGTCTGATTGCCGATTCAGCCGAGCCAAAATCTATTGCCGAAATGAAGGATTTTGGGTTGAGGATTACAGGAGCCCGTAAGGGCAGGGACTCAGTAGAGCATGGCATGAAATGGTTGCAGGACCGTGCAAAAATTTATATAGACCCCGACAGGTGCCCAAACACCTACCGGGAATTTATGACTTATGAATATCAGAGGAACAGGCAGGGGCAGTTTATTTCCGCCTACCCTGATGAAAATAATCACGCAATAGATGCCACCAGATACGCATTATCAGAGGTTATGCGGGCCGGTGGTATTCGTATTTTCAAGTGAGGTGAGATGATGTATTTAGAAGCGGCCAAAAAGCTGATAAAGAAATACACGGCGGGCCATGCGGACTTTGTTGCAAGGGCGGCTGAGGGTGATAGGTATTACCATGTGCAGAACGACATCCTATTTCGACTAGCCAAGAAAGGTTCCGAACAGGAAAGTATTGATGCTGTCAATCCTCTCAGGCAGGCGGATAACCGTATCCCATTTAGCTTCCACAAGCTACTGGTAAACCAAAAAGCCGGGTATATGTTCACGGCACCACCCCTCTTTGATGTGGGCAGTGATGGGCTGAACGAGATTATCGCTGATACCCTGGGTGATACTTATGCCAAAAAATGTAAAGACCTTTGTGTGAATGCTTCCAATGCTGGTGTAGCATGGCTGCACTACTGGAAGGATGACAAAAAGGGCTTCCAGTATGGCGTTGTTCCAAGCTATGAGATCATACCGGTATGGAGTAAGAAGCTGGACAGGGAATTGCTGGCGGTGCTCCGTGTTTACAAGGATTTTGATGATGTCGGGGATGAATGGGACATTTACGAATACTGGACGGAGGACATGTGTGAGACTTTCCGGAAGAAAAGTGCTGACGATATCATGACGGGCCTCCAGTTTTGCCCTATGTTCATTGACTTCTACAATGCGGGGCTGTCTGATGCTGAAAATCAGATCAGGCACAATTATGGCAGGGTGCCGTTTATCCCGTTCTTCAACAACAACACATCCAGCCGTGACCTTGATGATATCAAGAAGCTAATAGACTCTTATGACAAGACCTTCAGCGGGTTTGCGGATGACCTAGAGGATATTCAGGAGATTATCTTCATCTTGACCAATTACGGCGGTGCGAACCTGCAGGAGTTCCTGAAGGACCTTAAATATTACAAGGCCATACAGGTGGATTCCTCCGGAGATGGAGATAAGAGTGGTGTGTCCACCCTCAATATTGATATCCCTGTGGAGGCAAGAAAAACTCTGCTGGAGATTACCCGCAAGGCCATTTTTGATATGGGGCAGGGCGTTGACCCTCAACAGCAGGGACTTGATTCCACCAGTGGCGAGGCCATGAAGTTCCTTTATGCTCTGCTGGAGATTAAGGCGGGGCTCATGGAAACAGAGTTCAGAATAGGCTTTGGTGAGCTGGTACGGGCCATTGCTCAGGCCCATGGCCAGACAGTGAAGTTTATCACCCA
>JAFVER010000042.1 GCA_017475925.1 Anaerovibrio sp.
AGGAGCGGGGATTACAATGGCAGATTTTAAACCTGGAACCAGAATACCCACTATAGATGGTGATGAATTAGAAATAATTCAAAAGCTTGGTGAAGGTGGACAAGGAACTGTTTACAAGGTTAAATACGGTGGAGAAAAACTTGCTTTAAAGTGGTATTTTGATAATAAGCTTCATAATAGGGCGAGTTTCTATAACAATATAGACAACAATATAAAAAAGGGGGCTCCTACCAATAATTTTTTTTGGCCTATACAAATAACTGAGGAATATGATGATAGCTTTGGATATCTAATGAAACTTAGACCTGCTGAGTACAAAGATTTTTCGATGTTCTTGTTGGCAAAAGAGCGGTTTTCGAGTATTGATGCTGTAATTAATGCTGCATTGTCCATTATAACAAGCTTTCGTGCTTTGCATCAGAAAGGGTTTAGTTATCAAGACCTCAATGATGGGAACTTTTTTATAAATCCTAAAACTGGTGATGTCTTAATCTGTGATAATGATAATGTCGCTCCATACGGCGAAGCCTTAGGAATTGCTGGTAAATGTCGTTATATGGCACCGGAAATAGTTGTTGGTAAAAAACAACCTGGTATGAAGACTGATCAGTTTTCATTGGCTGTGGTGCTGTATATGTTGCTATTTTTAAATCATCCTTTGGAAGGGAAGCGTACCATGTGCCCCTGCTTAACAGAGGAATTGGAAAGAAAATATTATGGTGAAGATCCGATATTTGTTTATGATGATAACAATGATACCAATAGACCAGTGCCGGGGGTGCATTCCAATGAGCTGAAGCTTTGGAATGTTTACCCTGAATTTATACGGGAGATCTTCAAGAAAGCCTTTGCTAAAGAGGCAATGGTAGGTGATGCTGCTGACAGCTATCGGGTAAATGAAAAAGAATGGGAGGATGCCTTTATCAAACTACTTGATGTGAAGATAACCTGCCCCTCCTGTGGGGAATCAACATTTATTGACAGAACGGGAGGTAAACAGCCTATTTGTATAAATTGTGATACACCGATAAAAAGAGTACCTATTCTCAAGGTGGGAAGGCATGAAGTAATATTGGCTCCGGGTAAATTCCTGCACCCTTGTCATGTTACAGCGGATAAACCGGATTACAAAACAAAGGTCGGACAAGTAATGAATAATAAATTAAATCCTGGTGTATTTGGTCTCAAAAATAATTCTGGAAACATCTGGGAGGCAGTGTTGCCTGATGGCAGTAATCGACTTATAAAGGACGACGAAACCGTAAAACTGGTAAAAGGTATGAGAATAAAGTTTGCATACAATCACATTGGTGAAATAATTTAATTGAGTGAGGTAATGCGTTATGGGGTTATATGACGATGTGGTAGAGGTTCCAAGACGGACGATGGTGTTGTTTTTCGTTGTTGATACATCTGGAAGTATGTATGGTGATAAGATTGGCAAAGTTAATACGGCAATTGACGAAATAGTTCCGGAAATTAAAAAGATATCTTCTGAGAATGCTGATGCTCAAATAAAGGTTGCGACACTGGAATTTTCAACAGGTGCCCGTTGGATGTGTGATAGCCCAGTAGCGGCAGAGGATTTTAGATGGAGTTTTTTGGAGGCAGAAGGATTAACTGATCTTGGAGAGGCATGTCACCAGTTAAATGAAAAGCTATCAAGAAATGCCTTTATGAGTGATGCAACAGGTTCCTTCGCTCCTGCTATATTTCTTTTATCTGATGGTGAACCAACGGATGATTATCAGCACGGATTGAAGAAACTAAAAGAGAATAATTGGTTTAAAAAGGCTATAAAAGTTGCAATTGCCATAGGCGATGATGCGAACAAAGCTGTTTTGACAGAATTTACGGGTAATGTTGAGGCAGTTATCACAGTACATTCACCTGAGGCCTTGGGCAGATGGATTAAATTTGTAAGTGTTCGTGCGTCTGAAATTGGGAGCAAGAGTTCTAATGCCGGTTCTGATGGTAATAAAGATGATAATATGCCAAGCAAGCAGGATGAATTTATAAAGGAAATACAGGACCAAAAGGCAACATCAGAGGCTGAAGAATGGGATGCAGATGGTGCATGGTAAAATGAGGTGACATTATGAAAAATGTCAAGGCATTTAATATCACGGCCCAAGGTGCCAATCATATAAAACATAATAAAGTGTGCCAGGACAGCAGCTTATCATTTTATGGTGATGAAAAAATTTCTTATGCTATAGTGTGCGATGGGCACGGCGGCGATGACTATATTCGCAGTGATGTTGGCTCAAAGAAAGCTGCAACCGTAGCTGGTAGATGCATCAAATATTTTGTAGAAACCGTTCTTATGAAATATGATTTAGATCATTTGCAACGGCATTATGAGGAGATATTACGGGGATTGGCATCTTCTGTAATCAGTCAGTGGCGGGAAGGAATTGAAGAACATTTTAAGAATAATCCCTTTACCGACGATGAATGGGCTGTTTTATCAGATAAGGCACGCAAAAAATATGCTGATGGGAATATTGCTAGTGCATATGGTACGACCCTGATTGCTGTGGTTTTTACTGACTCATATTGGTTTGGCATAAAGGTGGGGGATGGAAAATGTGTGGCAATCAGCAAAACTAGCGAATTTAGTATGCCTATTCCTGATGATGGGATTTGTTTTTTGAATGCCACTACATCAATTTGTGACAAAAATGCCATAGATAATTTTCGCTATGCCTTTTCTCATGAAAGACCTGCTGCTGTTTTCATTGGTACAGATGGCATAGATGACTGTTTTAACAGGGATGAGCAATTATTTAATCTGTACAAAACGACGTTGTATTCATTTGTTACGTCAGATTATGATAAGGCAATTTATGAGTTAACGGATTATCTGCCAAGGCTGTCGGCCAAGGGGAGTGGTGACGATGTATCCATAGGGGCTGTAATCGATTTTGATGTATCTAAGAAACTAGATATAATACAAAATTTCGATACTACCCCTAAGGCAGTTTCTGAAGCTGAGGTTAAAGTTAATGCTTCAGATATTACAAAAGAACCTGTGACGACAGCTGAAATTAAGAATGTAGAGCATAAAGAGGAGCCGTTTGTATCTGCCGAAGCAAAACCGCCAGAAGAAAACGTAGCTAATGTTGAGCCGGTGGAAAAGCTGTACGAAAGTGCCGACAGCAGTGAAAATCCAAATAGAAGCTCTGACGGCAATAATGGTGCAACTATAGAATCAATAAATTTTAATAATACGTTAGGCACTTATATGAGGGTAAATAATGGACGAATATTAAAAGCGGTACAATCTACAACTGCAATAAACTATTTTTATAGTGTAGATGTAAATAGCGGCAAAGGTAATAATGCCCCAAATAATGAGGGGCATAAAAGCAATACGTAATAAAGGGAGGAAAAAGAGTAAGGCGCAGTTGGATCTTACTCTTTTACTATTTATTGATGTGATAATGGGTATAGCATGGATAAGAATAAAGAGATTATATTGGCTATAGGAAAAATTATAAATGGATATGGTGGTGAAATGCTTAGCCCGTATTCAAGGATTAAAGCCCTGTTGATGGATTTGCTCCCGAAATATTCAAAGGAACGAAGACTTATATTAACAGCGTTGTCCTGTGGAGTGGGAAATGAATTATACAACAATAGGGGAAATGATGGACAGGTTAGTAATAAAGCAAGAAATTCTAGCAAAAGGTTTTTGGTGGAGGCGTATGTATCGGAAGAAGCGGCTGAAATGGTTATCGAGTGGATTGTAGCAGCGTTTTCTGTGAGGGAGTCTTTGCCAAAGCCTAAGCAATATGAAGCTGTTTATGAACCAGTCCAGCAGGATTTTGAATTGTCTTACGCTGAAACCGAAAAATCAAATAATGAACAGTTGCCTATAAATACAGCCAATAATAAGGAGTCAGATGATATATTACGGATGCGCGAAATGGCAAGTAGATTTTTGTCTAGTACATCTAAAAGCAATATTATACATGATAGACATGGTGCAAAAATTAAATTTGATACCACAGGTAGCATAGTTTTACAGGGAGATTTGCAGTCAGATTCATATGTTTTTGAAGACGGTGTAACTTCGATAGGGGAGAAGGCATTTGCAAATGCTAGTCGTTTGGAAAGTGTAACATTTACCAACGATATTATTTTTATTGGAAAAGAAGCATTTGCAAACTGTACTTCTTTGACTAATGTCGTATTGTTACGAAATATGAAAAAATTAGGTGAAGGCATCTTTAAGGGATGTTCTTCATTGTAGAGTATAATTTTACCATCCAATATGGAATCTATTCCTGACGCAATGTTAAAAAAGTGTTCCAATTTGGTTAATGTAAATATTCCACGAGTCATACAAAATATAGGGAATGAAGCCTTTAGAGATTGCGCCGCCTTGGAGGAAATCAACTTGCCAGATACATTGACTCCTATTTCTATTGGTGACAGAGCATTTATGGGCTGTAGAAGCTTGCGTATTATGAGAATTGGGCAAAATGTAAGGGAAATAGGCAGGGACGCATTTCTTGGCTGTGCACCGGATTTTAGTATTGAAGTGGTGAATAATATGTATGTTATCAAGTATTGCGTGTTACATAATATAAAATTTAACAGAAAATAGAGGTGCTCATTTGAATATCGGTGGATTTAGCTGGAAAAGGCTGATTGGAATAACCAGATTTAAACAGATATTTTCGAGAAAAACTGGTATACCACTAAGCAGAAGCGCTTTAGAACGGAGAATTGGAAGTATGATTTTAAAGATATTTGGGCTAAAAAAATAATTTGTGAGGTTGGAAGATAATGGAGATTATGTTAACCCCTTTTAGCTTGTTTGTAGAACTAATTCATATGATAATAGATGAATTTTATGTGTTAACTATGGCTATTGGAATACCAAGCTATGGTATTGCATTTATACTAATGGCAATATGCGTAAGATTACTGATGTATCCACTTAAAAAGAAAAAGGCTAAATATAATACAGTTTGGAAGCGTACAAAGGCTCTTAATGAGGAAAGAAAAATGCAAATGCAGCTAATTAATCAAGAAAGAAAAGATGAGTTGGAGAAAATTAAGGAGGTATATAAAAAATATCCCCAGTTTGTGCATAGAAAAACGAATGAGTTGTATAGGAAGTATGGAGTCGTTGAAGAATGTAATTATAAATATGATGGCTGCCTATAAGGTTGTTTGCTAAATTTGATTCAAATGATTATTTTCATTATTTTATTGTACTCTGTTTATACCTATAAATATGGGTATAGTTCGGAATTGTTATGGCTGACCAATTTGTATGAAAGTGATCCAACTTTTGTTATGCCCATGCTTCTAGTTTTGCTTTGTCACATACCTTCAAAGGTCGGCACTGAAGTAAATACTCAGGCCAACAAGAAAATAAAGTATATTAAATATATCATACTATTAGCTGTTGGCTGTATTGCAATTAATTTGCCGGCTGGAGTAGTTTTTTACTGGTGCATTAATATTATGTTGAGTATTATATATGAGTTGTTATTTTCAAGAAGAGATGAAGGGGAAAACTTATGAAAAATCTGAAGAGAATAGGGAAAATTGCTTTATGTAAATGTCCTTTGTCACACAAAACATATGGTGTTCGTTTTGAAAAAGTTGGTAAGGCATGGAAATATGATTGGGCGTTTAGAATAAGTCTACAAGCAGCTTCCAGAGAACATTACGATGAAACCAAGCTGGTGGGAAAAGTAGTAATGGATAACAAATATCCCGGCTGTCCGTATTGTAAGGCAATTGGATTTATTATTTGTGACTGTGGGCATCTGAATTGCTACAATATCAAGGGTGATAGGTTCATGTGTGAATGGTGTAAGCAAGAGGGCATATTAGGTGGTGAATACACAGGAAGTGGTTTTGCCTCTGGTGGAGATTTGTAACGAAAAAACAATATTTCGTATTTTCTTGCTTTATGTAAACACTTATCATAGAATTAATAGGTAATGTTTTTATGTAATGTATCATTCTATGAGGTGTTTTATGGGGAATTTTAGGTTTTTGACGGCCGGGGAGTCTCATGGGCAGTGTCTGACGGCAATTGTAGAGGGGCTGCCGGCTGGATTGAAGGTTGATATAGACAGAATAAACCGTGATTTGGCACGTCGCCAGCAGGGGTACGGCCGTGGCGGGCGAATGAAAATCGAAACCGATAAGGCGGAGGTGCTTTCCGGTATACGCTTTGCTGAAACCATGGGGGATCCCATAACATTGCGGATTGTAAATAAGGATTGGCAAAACTGGACGGACAGAATGTCTGTATTTGGGGATGAATACGGCGACAAGGTAACAGCGGTACGTCCTGGACATGCCGACCTCACTGGAGTCCTTAAATACAATAGAGCCGATGCCAGGGATATTTTGGAGCGGGCCAGTGCCAGAGAAACAGCGGCCAGGGTTGCTGTTGGGGCTTTGTGCAAGGAATTTTTAAAGGCCTGTGGTATTGAGGTGGTTTCTCAGGTAGTAAAAATCGGTGGTATAGCAGTTGATGAAGCCAATATTGACCGGTCCCTGATTGGCAGTGGCAATTCAGAGTTAAATTGCTATGACTCCATGGCTGAGGAAAGGATGAAGGAGAAAATTCAGCAGGCCATCAAGGACGGTGATACTCTGGGAGGCGTATTTGAGGTAATCGTTCGTGGGGCTCCTTTGGGCTTGGGCAGTCATATTCAATGGGATAAGCGACTGGACGGAAGGCTGGCCGGGGCCATGATGTCCATTCAGGCCATTAAGGGTGTGGAAATAGGGGCAGGATTCCAATGTGGTGAGCTGCCTGGTAGTCAGATACATGATGAAATGTTTTTGGATAGTGAAAAGCGGGTCTATCGAAAGACCAATCGGGCTGGTGGCCTGGAGGGCGGCATGACCAACGGTGAAGAAATATGTATAAAGGCCTGTATGAAGCCGATTCCGACCCTTATGCAGCCCCTTAATTCAGTGGATATTGGCTCTAAAACCGAGGTGTCAGCCTGCAAGGAGCGTAGTGATGTCTGTGCAGTTTCAGCGGCCTCAGTGGTGGGTGAGGCAATGACCGCCATTGTTATGACTGAAGCTATGCTGGATAAATTTGGTTGTGATGCCATGGTGGATTTGTTACATAGTCTGGTTTGTTACAGGCGGAGGGTGCAGGGTGGCCTATGATAAAAAATGTAGTGCTTATCGGCTTTATGGGAACCGGTAAAACCAGCAGCGGCAAAATGATAGCCAATCAGCTTGGCTTTAAGTTCATTGATATGGACCGGGCTATTGAGAAAAAATGGGGAATGACTATTCCACAAATGTTTGAACAGCATGGTGAGGCTTTTTTTCGGGAAAAGGAAAAGGAAATGTGCCGGGAGGTTGCCGGTAAGAAAAGCGTGGTTATTTCCACTGGTGGTGGAACGGTAAAAGACCCGGACAATGTGGCGATATTGAAGCAAAGTGGAAAAATAGTGTGCCTTATGGCCAGTGTGGAAGCCATATTGGAGCGGACCGCCACCATAGGCCAACGGCCTCTTTTGGATGCCTATGAAGACCGTCGCCAGGGGATTGTTGAGCTGCTTGAGCAGCGCAAGGCTATGTATGCCCAGGCGGATTATACAGTTGATACCACTGATATGTCTCCTTTGCAGGTGTCCCGGGATGTAATTTCTTTTATGAAGCGTAGATAGAACAAAAAATAAAAGCAGACAAATCATCCTGTGAAATGATTTATCTGCTTTTTTTACTCCTACTGCAACAGTGGCGATAGGTGAAAATCACTTAAAATACGGTTCGTTTCCTGCACGGATAATTTCTTTTCAATGGCGTGCAGTATAACCTTGTCCCAGGTGTTTCTTACGTAAAGCTGATTTACCTTGGCATAATAAAGTAGCTGTTGAGTCTCCGTTTTACTTAATCCCATGGCAATGGCTAAAGCCAATACCTTTTGTCGGCTTGGTTGTTTTTTCTCACCGGATAGGATGTGATAAGCATAGTGCCGATCCAAATTTGAGGCAGCAATCACATCGGTTTTGTTTAATTGGTGTTTTTCCAGCAGTTCGGTGAGATATTCACTCACAGTCATATCAGGAATGTTGTCACGGTCATCCAACAGGATAGTTTCAATTTCTTCAGCTATGGATAGTTGATGTTCAAGTTCAAGAGTATCCTTGTCAGTCATGTCAATGCTCCTTTGGTTATTTGAGGGAGACCCTTTATCTCCTTACTATTTTACAGTTTATCATATCCAAAAAAGTTTTTGGTGTCCTGACAGAACACTGACGATTGAGGTTATTATAACTCCCGCATGAAGTGAATTCTTTCGGTGATACTTCCCGCTGACTGGTTTACATTAGCTGCTTTGTTAATGCGGGGGCGGAAGGTTATATCTGCACTGCCACCGTAGCCACTTTTCCCAAAGAGAGCTATCCTTGCTCTGACCTGCTTGCCCCCCAGGCTGTATCGCAGAGTGTAGGCTTCACCAGGGGCAATGGTTGGTAGGGAGATAGTTTCACTTGCCTCAATGTCTAATCCACCGGAGTATTCAATATCTATAGTTGGATTTTCCCAGCTTATCATGCTGGAGTTATTAGTAAATACAACCTCAACGATCCAATTTTCAGGAAAGATGAAGATGCGGAAAAGACCGTCATCTATATCGAGGGGGGCATAATTCCAGGTTGAGTATTCCTGTAGAGGGACTGTTACAGATGGCATATCCTGACCATTGATTTTCATGTCAATAAAATTATAAGCAGAAGCGCTATTGGAAGGCTTTTTTTCGTATACTTGGCTGCCTGGAGCATTTTTATCAGTAGAAAGAGCAGCTTCATTGTCAGAGGACTTTTTCTCAGTAATTTCTTTATCATGCGTTGGTTTTAAAGAGGATGAATTTTCAGGTTCCTCATCGGACATTTGGTTTATAGTAGCATTGGTGAAGGCTGAAAGGGGGGGTTCGGCCGGTAGGGAATGACGACTAATTACCAGTGCTGCTGTCAATAGCACAATAAAAAACAGCATACCGGCAATCGGCAGCCTGATTTGTCTATATGCTAAATCCCGAAGTATACTATCTACAGTTTGATATCGTACATCAGGGTCGAAGGCATGACATTTTTTCAGAATAGTTCTTAGCACACCGGAATATTCCTTTGGCAGCAGACCTTCAAAGGTAATGCCCAAAGCATATATATCACTTCGTATATCAGTGGTGCCGTAGCCGAATTGCTCCGGCGGGGCAAAGCCCTTAGTACCAAGGAGAATGGTATCATTTTGCTTTGCTGTATCGGAAATCACCCTGGCTGAATCAAAATCTATCAGTACCGGGGAGAGATTATTCTTTATGACAATATTTGATGGCTTTATGTCCCGATGAATAATTCCTAATTTATGGAGCTTTTTCAATCCACCACAAAAGCTGCGAAAAAGGTCATGTATTTTCTCGATGGAAAGCGGCTGCTCATTATTTAATTCAGATAGCAGCTTGCCGTTAATATATTCTTCAACAACAATAGTAAAGCTTTGTTTAGTGTCTTCGCCGAATAAAATAATTTTTGGCCAAAATTCACATGGGTGGTCTTTTAATGCCTTTAGTGGAAGTCCAACATAATTGATACGCTTCAGTATAAAGAGATCTCCTGTAATATCCGACACCAGCCATATCTTCCCTTTGTCAGACTCCTTTAGCAGACGGATTTTTTCATATTGGTCTTGAATAAATTGCAGTGAAAGATTGTCCATGGCTGTACCCCATACTACCCCATACTACCATATCCTGTATTGGCTAAAATAATTTTAAGGTAAATGTGCTATAGCGTGCAACCTAAAACTTTTCAAACCTGAAAAAATGTTATATCATGTAGGTAAGATAACAGAGACATAATAAATGTCACATTAATTGTTAAATTGCTGCTGTATAGCTGTGTTTTAGGCTTAGAGGTGAATCAAATGATATATTCAGAGCTTTATAATTTCGGTGAAAAAAAATCGACACTCGTTGTAATGATTTTGAAATTAACTGAAGATAGAGATGGGGCCGAACATGTTGCTATGCGCATTGAAAAGCCAGAAGAGGCCGAGTCTTTTGCAGAAATTTTTTTACCTGAGTTTTATTGCCGGAAATCCTATGGATTTAGTGAGCAGGAATTATTGGAGATTAATAAATATTTGCTGCACAATGAAGCGATAATATGGGAAATGGCTAGAGGTGAGATGATTAATGCCGCAAGCGCTTGAAAAATTTTTGGGATATTTAATTTATTTTTGGCCTGAAATAAATGAGCCAATACATGTACATGTATGTAAAGGAAAACCACATGAAGGTGCTACTAAAATTTGGATAACAGAAAATGGTGCGGAACTCGCCCATAATGGCTCAAAGATCCCTGCACATGAATTAAAACAGATACTTAGGTATATATCTGCCAATAAGGACAGAATAGTAGCTGATTGGGTGTTTCGGTATAAGATTGGTGAAGTAAAAAGATAATATGGATATTATTAGTTGTTATAATTTTGCATTAGGCACTGTGTTTTAATACACGGTGTATTTTGTTTTGAAAAAAATATTGCATCGAAACATGCAGTTATATTTTTTGACTTATTTTCATACATATGGGAAAATTTTTACAAATGAGTTATAATTTAATCGAATGAATTATATATTTTGCATAAGTATTTTCATAACAAGGAGGGAGTGACTGTGCCGGAATTGTCAAGGTTTATGGGAATAGTCATTAAAATGATTTTTTTAGATGATGAAAAACATCATAAACCACATGTTCACGTGAAGTATGGTGATTATAAAGCTTCAATAGGTATTGATGGTGAAGTGCTGGCAGGCTCAATTCCGTCAAAACAGTATAAATTAGTTCAAGCTTGGTTGATTATTCATGAAGATGAATTGTATGAGGCGTGGAATAAGGCTGTTCGTGGTATAGAGTTTGATAAAATTGCTCCTTTGAGCTAAGGTGGTGGCAGATATGTATGTGGCTGATGGTATAGTGTATGCTAGTGAATTATGTAATGAATTATCTGTAAAAAAAGTTAAAATATTGGATGAAATGTATATGATAGTTGAATTTTCCACAGGTGAACAGAGAATATTGGATGCTACTGTTTTATTAAAATACCCAGTATATCAGAAAATTCAAGACTGGGAGGTTTTTTCTTCTGTAACAGTGGATGATGGAGTTTTAACCTGGTTGGATGGTGAAATTGATATTGGTACTACGATGCTATACAATTTATCATTACCTTATGAGGTAGAGCACTTGGCATAGAGTACCTATGGTAACATTCCAAATAATGGATATTAACATCATTTTTGCATTAGGCACTGTGTTTTAGGCACGGTGTTTTTTGTTTGCAAAAAAGATTTGTAAAACGAGACTTATTCAGTTGGAGTTTTAGATACCAACTGAATTTTAGTCGAGTAAATCCTGAGCTTATGGGCGCTTAACTCTTGATGTTAGTATGATTTAGTGGACACAAAAAGTGCGACACATTAAAATCCTGATTAAGAAAGGATGTGTTTCACATGGCCCACAACGGCAACCGATACTCTGAAGTATTCAAACGACAGATTATCGATTTGTACCTATCTGGCAAACCGGTTAAAGAGCTCGCGGATGAATATGGCTTAGTCGAGCAAACCATCTATAAATGGAA
>JAFVER010000043.1 GCA_017475925.1 Anaerovibrio sp.
AAGGGGATGGAGGCAGAGATGGTTCCGGGAACACCTGCTTATTTGGATGATGTAAGCTATTGGCTGCCGGATATTGTAGGCTTACGGGAAATGGTGGCAGAGGAAATGGGGCAGACCCTGGATGCTAATGCCAGACAAACCGCTGAAGCAGAGAAAAAGAGCTATGATGAGTCCTTACCAAGTGGAATTGTTACTCTCACCGAAGGAACAGCTCCTAAAAAAGGCAAGGACAATGCCGACCAGCCAACCCAGGAAATTCCTGAATCAGAAAGGACAGATAAAAAGCCTGTAAAGAAGGCCGAGGGACCAAAGCAGATTTCTGTTTTGGTTATTAATGACAGCGGAGTAAACGGTGCCGGGGCCAGGATGGTTAATAAGCTTGTTGACCAGGGCTTTAACGTTACTGGTGTAGATACTGGTAACAAATCTGACCGGGAGCATACCATCATTGTTACTGATGCATCGAATGTAAACTGGTTCTATGGTATGCCGTTTCCATGTACTATCATGGATGGGGCTGATCCTATGGAAGCGGTGGTTTATGTGGGCAAGGATTTTGAATAAATATATGGAAAGGATCGCAAAACAAGCGTGGGAACAATAAAGGTTGCAGGGCTGTCCAAGGCCTATGGTATTGATGAATTATTTAATGACGTCAGCTTTGAAATAAAACGGGGAGACCGTGTTGGCTTTGTTGGGGCTAACGGAGCCGGTAAATCCACCCTTATGAGATGCGTGCTTGGCATGGAGGAATACGATAAGGGGGCCATTAGCAGAGATTCGGCAGATACCATAGGTTATGTGGAGCAGCAGGCTGATTTGGAAATAAGTGGCACATTGTATGACGAGCTGAAAAGTGCCTTTTCTGATGTAACGGCGTTAGAAGCGGCCAAGGAGACCCTGGAGGCTGAATTGGCTGGTGACCATGACGAAGAGAAGCTGGCCCAGTATGGCCGTATTGTGGACCGGTTTGAACATATGGGCGGGTATGATTTTGAAAGCAATATACGGCGAGCTGCCTTTGGTCTAGGTTTTTCCGAAGAGGATTTACAGCGGCTGGTGGAGCATTTTTCCGGCGGTCAGCGGACTCGCGTGGGGTTAGCCAAGGCGTTGCTTCGGGAGCCAGATTTTTTGTTTTTAGATGAGCCAACAAATCATCTTGATATTGAAATGATTGAGTGGTTAGAAGGCTTTTTACAGGGCTATACAGGAGGGGTGCTGATTATATCTCATGACCGGTTCTTTTTGGATAAGGTAACTAATCGGATTTTTGAGCTGGAAAACAAACAGCTGACGGCTTATGATGGGAATTATTCCCACTATATGAAGGTAAGGGAGCAGCGTAGGGCGGCTCAGCTGTCTGCCTATGAAAAGCAGCAGGAATACATAAAAAAGACTGAGGAATACATTCGCCGGTATAAGGCTGGAATTAAATCCAAGCAGGCCAGAGGCCGTCAAAGCCAGCTCAATCGACTTGAACGCATCGTAAAGCCGGCTGATACGGCTGCCTTTAACTATTTTACCTTTAATCCACCAGCTGAGTGTGCCCAAAGGGTAGTCGAGCTGGAAGACATTTCATACAGATTTCCTGACCGGACCCTGTTTGAGCATGTTGATTTGCTTATAAGAAAGGGTGATGGGGTAGCTATTGTCGGACCCAATGGGGCAGGAAAAACCACTTTGCTCAGGCTGCTGGTGGGAGAGCTGGAGTCGCCCACCGGACGATTGAAGATTGGCTCAAGAGTGAAAATAGGCTATTTTTCCCAACAGCATGAGGGACTGCATATGGAGCGGAGCCTCTTGGATGAAATGCTATATGAATATGGTCTGGATGAAGAGCAGGCCAGACGTTACCTGGGAGCCTTTTTGTTTCGCGGGGATGAGGTGCTCCGTCAGATAGGTGAGCTGTCAGGCGGTGAGCAGTCAAGATTGGCGTTTTTAAAGCTGATGCTTACCGGAGCGAATTTTTTGATATTGGATGAGCCTACCAATCATTTGGATATTCCAGCCAAGGAGGCGGTGGAGGAAGCACTGTCAACTTTTCCGGGGACGTATATTACCGTGTCTCATGACCGGTATTTTTTGGATAAGGTTGCCAACTGCGTCTTGGAGCTGTCCAATGGTAAGCTCACAGAATATGATGGTAATTATAGCTATTATCGTGAAAAGAAGGATGAGGAGCTAAAGGAGGCAGCTAAAATTGCAGAAACAGGTCTGCAGCATGAATCCATAGGCAAAAAAAATGCAACAAAAGCTTTACCTGTCACAGCTACTAAAGAGAAACATGACGAGGACCAGCGGGAAAATGTCGCCCGTCGGGGTGCTATTAAAAGCATGAGTGACGATAAGCGGGCGCAGCTTGTTCATCGAGCTGAGGCCCAAATTGCTACTATTGAAATGGATTTAAAAAATTTAGAACTGACCATGAACAGCTCCCAGATTCAGGCTGACCCAGTCCAAAGTATGGAGATAGCCCAGGAATATGAAGCAAAGACCAGGGAATTGGACGAGTGGTACGAAAAGTGGGAGCAGCTGGTAGAGGAGTAATTTGGAATTCGGAATGCGGAATTAAGCCTTTTCCTCTGGAGAAGCAATAAAGGACTGGGAGCAGAGCTCCGTCGGTGGCACGCGAAGCGTGACGGGTGAGGTGGAATAGTAATTCGGAATTCGTAATGCGAAATTTTAAGTGCTTGTCTCCCCCGGGGGAGATGTCAACGGAGTTGACCGAGGGGGTTATTTATGGATGAGGTGTAATACATGGACGAATTGCAGGGAACAGTTGAAAACATAATTTTTGCCAGCCCGGACGGACGATTCAGTGTGTTCCGTCTGCGGCCGGATGGTCAGCGGGGGATAGTAACTGTTACTGTGCAGATGGAGCCACCATTGCAGGGACAGCAGCTGGAGCTGAAGGGAAGCTGGGTGGAGCATCCACGGTTTGGTCAGCAATTCAAGGCGGAGCACATGCTGGTAGCTGCTCCCACAAGCCTGGAGGGTATCGAAAGATTTTTGGCTTCGGGAGCGGTTGATGGAGTAGGGCCGGTTTATGCAAAAAAAATCGTGGATAAATTTGGTGGCGAAGCCTTGGAAATTATTGAAAATGCTCCAAACCGATTGAGGGAAATTCCCGGCATAGGGGCTAAAACCGTCAAAAAAATCCATGCTTCCTATATGGAAAAGGCCGAGCTGCGGCAGATTATGGTGTGGCTGGAGCAGCATAATGTGTCGGGAATTTATGCCGCTAAAATCTATGATGAATATGGCTCCTTTTCCGTGGAGGTTATGGAGGCAAACCCGTACCGTCTCATGCGGGAGGTGGAGGGTATTGGTTTTGCCACCGCTGATGCTATAGCGGCTGGGATTGGTTTCCAGCCCGAGGATGCAGCCCGTGTTTCGGCTGCATTGGAATTTCAGCTGCAACGGATTTCTTTGTCCGGCCATTGCTGTGTTCCGGAAAATATGTTGGTAGATGAGGTGACTAGGGCCTTAGGGATAAGCCGTGGCGCCGTATGGGATACCCTAAAACGTGATTTGGCCGAGGGCGTTTTAAATCAGGAGATGGTTGGCGACACCGTATTGGTTTATCCTGAATATCTTTATCAGGCTGAGTCGGAAACCGCCGAGCATATATTGTTTTTGCAGGAAAAAGCGGAATTTATTCAGGTAGGCGATATTGCCCAAATGGTAAGCGACTGGGAAAGAAAGACCGGCTTTACTTTGGCTGCCAGTCAGCGGGAGGCCATTGAAGGGACGTTTATCCATGGCATATTTATTCTTACCGGTGGACCAGGTACAGGTAAAACAACGGTTATCCGCGGGATGATAGATATGCTGGAAGGCTGCGGACTTAGGATTCTTTTGGGGGCGCCCACCGGGCGGGCGGCCAAACGGCTAAGTGAAGCCACCTCCCGGAGTGCTATTACTGTTCATCGATTGCTGGAGGCTCAGGGTGGACCTGGTGGAGCCGTATTTACCAAGGATATTGATGATCAGCTGGAAGCCGATGTCATTATTTTGGATGAGGTATCCATGATGGACATTGTACTAATGCGGCATTTTCTTGAGGCTGTACCGGCAGGCTGCCATGTGATTTTGGTCGGTGACGTTGATCAGCTACCGGCAGTTGGTCCCGGCGCAGTGCTGAAGGATATTTTAAGGAGTGGAGTTATTCCCAGCGTGTGCCTGTCGGAGGTATACCGTCAAAGTGAGGCCAGCAGCATAGTAATGAATGCCCATGCCATAAATGCGGGGCGAGTTCCTAAGCTGTCTGGCAGGCTGGACAGTGATTTTGAATTTATTGAGATGGACAATCCGGTTATGGTGGAAGCGCATATTGTTAAGCTATGTGCTGAAACATTGCCCCAGCTGGGTTTTTCGCCCATGGAGGATATTCAGGTGTTGTCTCCAATGCATCGGCAAAGCTGTGGAGTAGAAAATTTAAACAAAAGGCTGCAGCAGGCCCTTAATCCACCAGCAGCATACAAACCAGAATTTGTTGGAAGCATACGGTGCTTTCGCCTTGGAGACAAGGTAATGCAAATGAAAAACAACTACGACAAAGGGGTTTTTAACGGGGACATCGGATTTATTCGGGAGCTGACTGAGAATAAAATTTGTGTGCGCTTTGGTGATGATTTAACTGTTG
>JAFVER010000044.1 GCA_017475925.1 Anaerovibrio sp.
AATAAATCCTTTTTGAAAAAAATGCAAGCAAAAAGTCAAAAAAACAAATAAATGATAACTTATTCAGATGGAGTTTTAACTCCACCTGAATCTAGTTGAATTTACCCAGGACCTTACGGAAGCATCCAAGAGGCAAAGCCGATTGGATAATGCGCCCTATGCGAAAGTGTCCTGTGAAACAAGACTTTGTTGAAGTTGAACAGTAGACACTGACCGCTACGGGGGCTTAACCCCCTCCTAAGAGGAAGGAGTCTTAGCACCCGTTAGCATCGGATAAATCATAAAATAAGACCTATTCAGTGGGAATCTAAAGCTTCCACTGAACAAGTCTCCTCATTTTACCCTACTATTTATTTGGTAGCTGAACGAATTATGGCCTCGGCCACTTCCTTTATGGTCTTGCGTTTTGCCATGCTGTATTTCTGAATCCGTGAGAAGGCCTGACTTTCACTGATATTATGGGCGTCCATCAAAATCCCCTTGGCCCGATCCAAAAGCTTACGCATTGCCAAGGTATCCTTTACCTTTAAAAGCTCATCCTCCAATGCCTGCATTTCCTGATAACGGGACATAGCCACCTCAATAGCAGGAAAAAGATTGCTTTCCTGAACCGGCTTTACCAAATACGCCAGCACTCCTGCCTCACTGGCTTTTTTGACGATATCAGGCTGACTGAAGGCTGTCAGCAGCACCACCGGTGCTATTTTTTCCCTGCTGACTATATTAGCTGCCTCAATACCATCCATTTCCGGCATTTTCACATCAAAAATACACAAATCCGGTTTAAGCCTTTTAGTCAGCTCCACTGCTTTGGCACCATTTGCCGCCTCACCAACAACCTGATGACCGGCCTCCTCCAAAAGCTCCTTCATGTCCATTCGGATTATTGTTTCATCATCAGCAATTACAATTTTCAAGGGATTCACCTTACTCGCCTCCCATAACCTGCTTTGGCACATAAAGTATAAAATGAGTGCCTCCAGCATTTCGCATTTCAAATGTGCCACCAATATCATCCTGCACCAGGGTTTTTATTATTTGCAGCCCCAGGGATTTTGTATTTTCTATATTGAAATTTTCTGGCAGTCCAACTCCATCATCATAAATTTCAATAGTGTATCCCCTGTCACTTAGGCTGCTTTTAAAGCCTATCAGTCCATGGGTACGATTTTTAAACCCATGTTCAATGGAATTAAGAATGAGCTCATTGATTATTACCGCAATATTGCTGGCATTTTGTGATGGTAATACTACCTCTGGGCCTTCAATTTTGGTAGTAAGCACAAAATCCTTATCCACCATATGCGGAACCACTTTTTCGATAATACCTTTAGTTACTTCATTAACATTGATTTCTTCTGTATCATGCTGGGATAAAAACTCATGAGCTACTGCCATACTTAGAATACGATTGGTACTTTCCTGCAATGCCGCCTTCACCTCGGGTGAGGTTGAACGACGTCCCTGTAAACGAAGCAGACTGGCAATTGTTTGCAGGTTATTCTTTACCCGATGATGTATCTCCTGTATAACCGCCGTTTTTATCTTGATTTCCCGCTCCTTTTTTCTCACCTGGGTTACATCAGAAAGCAGCAAAATCCGTCGCTGCATAACCCCGGCTTCCTCCAGTCGAATATCCCGCTGAAGTAAAATCAAATCCCCTACCTGAATCTCCTTCTCAAAGGGACGGCTGCTGTCGATGATTTCCCGATGAAGCATGGAGCTTATTTCCCGATCCGGCAGACGACAGCCCATGAGATGATAAATCCCCAGGGCCTGGTAAATTCTGGTAGCTGACAAATTGGCATAAGTGATACGATTGTTTTTATCAGCTATTATAATGCCTGTGCCGGCAAATATCGGAGAAAACATTTCCGTTGGCAGCTGCTTTTTTGAATATTGCAACAAAAGCTCAGCCACATCCAAGATCTGATAATAGCTGTTGGAGGCGGCATATCCCTGACTGGTTTCCAATGTAATTACCCCAATTACATCGCCACCATCCTTTACAGGGTAGGCATACATATCAAGGGTATTCCCAAGGGACCATTCCCGTCGGCCATGTATAAACCTGCCCTTTTCAAACACTGCTTTTACAATAGGCTCTTCAGAAAGATTTATGCAGGAGCCGGCCTCCGGCAGCTCAATACGGCTAAAAAATGTATGGGGCTTGTGATGCTTCATTACCAAAAAATTATCCTTATCCGAAGTCATCAGATAAAGCAGCAAATGGGCATGAGCAAAATCCGCAATAAAAGCAAAACAGCTGCTCATACGCTTTAACAGCTCAATTTGCATGGCTGTCAGGCAGGTATATTTTTTATATATGGCTGTATCACTCTCATGAGCATTTATCATACATGTACCCCAACCTCTACCACATTACAAATCACGCATTAATTATAAGTCCTCCAACGCCAATCCCGGCACTGCATTAAGGTACAGGTCCGAATAATGACCTGCCAATGCCTGATAATACCCCCGACAGCCAATCATAGCAGCATTATCAGTGCATAAAATTTTATCAGGAAAATAAAATTTCACATTTTTCCTGGCTGCTTCCTCCCGAAGCCGTTTTTCCAAGGAGCTGTTGGCCGCCACACCACCGGCTAATACCAGGGTATCACAGCCTGTCTCCTTAACTGCAGCCATGGCCTTTACCAGCAGCACTTCTATTACAGTATGCTGAAAGGAGGCTGCCACATCAGCTTTGTTTACCTCTATTTTTTTTAATTTCATGCTGTTCAGATAATTTAATACCGCTGATTTCAGCCCACTAAAGCTAAACTCATAATTCCCCTTTTCCTGCAAAGCACGGGGAAAATCAATGGCCAACGGATCGCCCTCCTGAGCCAGTTTATCAATTTGCGGTCCCCCTGGATAAGGCAGTCCCATGACTCTTGCCACCTTATCAAAGGCCTCACCGGCCGCATCATCTCTAGTCTGCCCCATAAGAGAAAAGGAATTATAGTCTTTGACGTGGACCAAGGAGGTATGACCGCCTGACACTACCAATGCTACAAAAGGGGGAACCAGCTCCGGGCTGCTCAAAAAATTGGCAAAAATATGTCCCTCCAAGTGATTTACGCCAATAAGGGGAATATTGCGGGAAAAGGCCAATGCCTTGGCAGCAGACACCCCTACCAGCAATGCCCCCACCAGCCCCGGTCCGTAGGTAACAGCCACCTGGTTAATATCTGAAAGCTTAATCCCGGCTGTTCTCAATGCTTCATCAATAACCGGCATAATGTTTATGATATGCTTACGGGAGGCAATTTCCGGTACTACCCCACCAAATTTTTGATGTACTGGTATTTGGGTAGAAATAATATTTGAAAGTATTTTCCGTCCACCCTCAAGAACAGCTGCGGAGGTTTCATCACAGCTTGATTCAATTGCCAATGTAATAATTTTATCCTTATCCATCTTTTCTCCATTTATAATTACACATAATTATACATAGACACCCTTTGTCATTCCGTGACATTCCCCCCAGGGGGGGGGAACAAGGCGCTGTACCCATCGTCTCCCTTGCGATACGATAAAATAAGCTGTTTTTCTTTAAGTAGGTAAAGTGTTTATGAAGCCTCATTTTCTTGCCCCTTGGGGGAGGCTGTTTTATAGCGTGGCATTTACCCCCTCAGCCTCGCAAAAAGCTCGGCAGCTCCCCCAAGGGAGCCGAGGGTAACACTACACAACACAACAAAGTGTTTTCACAAGCTTATCTCCCCTGTAGAGGTGGTTACGTAGCAGCCGGTGGGGGTATTTCAACATTACGCTTTTCTATAGTCTCGTATTCCACATAATCTCTGCTGCTTCCACCGGATTGGTATAATACCTTGGCCGTTGCCCAACGCTTCTAAAGCCAAGGCCTTCATACAATTTAATTGCCGGCATATTGGAAGCCCTGGCCTCCAGGGTCAAGGCTGTCACTCCCTTTTCCTTTACAGCATCAATAAGCCGCAGCAGCATCCTCCGCCCAATTCCCTGTCGACGATATTCCGGATCCACAGCCACGTTGGTTATACTTCCCTCATGGGATAAAATCCAGCAACCAACATAGCCCACTATTCGGTTATTGGCCTCTTCATCAATGGCCAACAAATAATACGCATCTGTATTGGAGGCATCCCGCCAAAAGGAGTCCCGCGACCATGGCGTAGAAAAGCATTTTTCCTCTACTGCCGCCACTGCATCAGCATCCGCCGGCACCATCTGCCTGAACTCAATCATGTTATTCACCTTTCCCTCCTGGGATACCCACAAGCACTTAGGACCTGAGGGCACCAGGGCAGCGCCCGTCGGTGGCATCCGGCAGGCTTGTGGATGAAGTAGTCCCATGCCGTTTTTCCCACAACACCTCAGCCTCGGACCTTCTTATATATATTGGCTCCAAATTCATCACAGAATCTGACAGCCCACTGGCAAGCCGTTGTAGCCCGGCCATGGCAATATTGGCCCCTCTTGGCATCAGCATATGCTTTGGGGGAAGGAGTAAATTATCTGGTAATCCATCAAGCTTGGCTATTTTCTTATTTACCATATCACCTACCGCCACCACGGTGCCCTTAACCTCTTCACACAAAGCTACCGCCTCGGTGACTGGCAGCACCTGGATAGGCCGTATTTCATCAAAGCCACTGCCGGTCCATTTATAATGGGCAGTATAAACATTACCCTTTTGGGCATCAATAAAGCCTGCCACCACAACCCCAGGTACCGGATAATGCCAGGCCAGTCCCTCCATTGTTGGAACCCCAATCAAAGGAATATCAAGACCATAGGCAATAGCCTTAGCTGCTGCCAGGCCAATACGAAGACCAGTAAAGGAGCCTGGACCAATACTTACAGCAACTCCTGAAATATCCTCCCTGTTCAGACCGGCCATGGACAGCACCTGCTCCACATGGGGAAGCAGTGTCTCCGAATGAGTGAGCTTGTTTTCCACTATCAGCTCAGCCAGCAGCCTTTTTTCATCGGCAACCGCCACACTAGATACCATTGTTGCCGTATCCATTGCTAAAATCGGCACAGTCCTTCCACCTCCTGAAACAGCTTAGTATATACGCTCCCCCGTACATCGAAAATAAGCCTCCGCTCCAGAGGACTTTCCTCCACATGCTCGATTGTCAGTGATATATAGTCATCCGGCAGACACTCACCAAACTTATCCGCCCACTCTATGACTATGATGCCATCAGGCTCCTCCACATAATCAAAAAAGCCTATGTCATCAAGCTCCTGCTCCTGCTCCAGTCGATACAAATCAAAATGATACAGCGGCAATTTTCCATCGTAAACATTCATTATATTAAATGTAGGACTCGTTACTTCTTCGGTTATTCCCAGTCCCTTAGCAAGATTTTTTACAAAAAGCGTTTTTCCTGCGCCCAGGTCCCCATACAGGCAAATTATTGTCCCAGTAGAAATTATTCTTCCGAGTTTTTCTCCTATGGCTGCCGTATCATCTGGTGATTTTGAAACAACCTCAAACATATTTTTCTCCTTAAATTCTGTCATACAATACATTTATCCGATGCTAACGGGCGCTAAGACTCCAGCTTCTAAAGCGGGAGATAAGCGCCCGTAGCGGTTAGTGTCTACTGTTCAACTTCAACAAAGTCTTGTTTCACAGGACACTTTCGCATAGGGCGCATTATCCAATCGGCTTTGCCTCTTGGATGCTTCCGTAAAGCCCTGGGTAAACTCGAATCGAGTAGGAGGAGGATTTAAATAAATCCTCCGACCTCTCACACCACCGTGCGTACCGTTCGGTACACGGCGGTTCTCTCGTTTTCACAAATATGCAGATAATAGCTGG
>JAFVER010000045.1 GCA_017475925.1 Anaerovibrio sp.
AAATAGCCAGCCAAGGGTATATACCCATGACCAGCTATTATCTGCATATTTGTGAAAACTAGAGAACCGCCGTGTACCGAACGGTACGCACGGTGGTGTGAGAGGTCGGAGGATTTATTTAAATCCTCCTCCTACTCGATTACCCCTATTTCCCAGCATTTTTATTATCAGTTAGACAGTCTTCTATAAATCCTCATTTTGAGGATTTATTCAGTCGAATAGTTCATTGTTTTTTCATTTTGAGCCATGTATTATTTAGTTAATCAATCAACAACACTTTGCAAGGTGCGATTAAGGATAAGTATATGATGAGCACAATATTGGAGGATTGATACTAAATGAATACAGCGATATATGACAGCAATGGAATTCATGAGATTTCAATTGATAGTTTACTGAACCATAAAAGAATGATTTACCTTGAGGGAGAAATCAATGACGTCATGGCGGTGAAGGTATCCAAGGAGCTGAGCCAGCTTATTCAGGAGGATGCCAATGAGCCGGTGAAAATGTTCATTAACTCCGGGGGCGGCAGCATTGATGCGGGCATGGTGATATATGACATTATCCAGAGTGCCCCAATGCCTATCAAAACCTATTGCCTGGGCAGGGCCTACAGTATGGCTGCAGTGTTGTTCTGCTGTGGTGGTCATGGCCGTTATCTTTTGCCCCACAGCAAGGTAATGATACATGAGCCGTTGATTCCATACGGGGCAGGAGGAAAGACCTCCTCTGTTCAGACCATTGCGGATGATCTGAAAAAAACTAAGGAAGAAATGGTGGAAATCCTTTCCAAGCACACGGGACAGACCAAACGCAAGCTACGGAGAATCACCTTGAACGATGCCTTTTTTAAAGGAGAAGAAGCGGTGAAATTTGGCCTTGCTGACAAGGTTATTGGTTTTGCTGAAATGATGGAGGCGTGAATTATGGATAAGAATATAAATGAAATATTCCCGTTAGGAGAGGACAAGCGGTGCCATATTTCCACGGACTGCACCAAGACCGGGCTTAACAATAATATTATGGTAGTGGGAGGCTCCGGCTCCGGCAAGACCCTCAGCGTTATGTTGCCTATGATCTGCAACCTTGAAAGCTCCAATGCGGTGGTAGTTCACACCAAGCGGGGGATTTACGACAAGACCAAGAAATTGCTGGAGGAAAAAGGGTACAATGTGCTGCTGTTGGATCTTAATGACCCGACTAAAAGTCCTTATGGCTATGATCCCCTGCTTCAATGTAATTCCCTTGCTGATGTGCGGAACCTGGCCCATACCATTGCTTATACAGAAAGTTCAAAATCTGAACCACCAAGGGAGCCATTTTGGCAACAGAATGCCGAAAGCATATTGAATTTGGTTTTACGTTATGTGTATGAAGGGTATTACGAAAAGGGTAATACCATGGTTGAAGCGTTGTCCTTGTTGGATTATCTTAACTATGCGGATGATGATGATGTGAAAAGTGATCCGCCTACGGACGAAAAAATCGCTCTCTGTAAGAAATCACGTGGTTATGGAAGACTATCATTTCTGGAGGATGAGATGGAGAGGAGAGAGCGGATTAAGAGAAAATATCCTCTCCATGGTGAAATGCGGAACTGGTATGACATTGACCGAGCTGCCTATATGGAGTGGAGCATGTTTGTGAATTATCCGGATTCGACAGGTGGTTGTGTTGTTGGGTCGACCAAGGCTCCTCTTGTAACCACTTTTAATAGTGATATAAGAAACATATTGGGCGAAAATCTGCCACAGCTTGATGTCAGGGAGCTTCTGAAGCCAAAGACGGTGTTATTTATTTATGTATCACCAGTTAATGTGGCCCAGCACCGTTTCTGTTCTATAATCTATCAGCAGCTTTTTAAGCGCCTCTTTGAGCTGGGAGAGGTGAGAATAGATGGGATGTTGCCATATCCTGTCCACGTTCTCTGCGATGATTTCGCTACGGGCTGCAAGGTGCAGGATTTCCATGAGCTGATTTCAATAATCAGAGAAAAGGGCATATCTGCCACCATGCTTGTCCAGTCCGAGAGCCAGCTTTCTTCCCTGTATGGCAAGAATGACGCCACAACCATTATCAATAACTGCGATACATATATTTACCTTGGAGGTATGGATGTGGATACTGCCGTCAATGTGAGCCTTCGTCTGAATCGCCCCATGAATGACGTGCTGGAGATGCCTTTAGGGCAGGAACTGTTTTTCCGCCGTGGCCAGAAGCCAGTAGTAACGAAACGGTATGATACTTTCAAGGCTATGGAAGAAATGAAGCAACAAAGAAAGAATTTAAGGAAGTGTTAGAATGTATCCAAGAACAGGAGGCGAATGGCAAGATGAATAATATTTCCAAGGCTAATAAAGACAGATACAACTTTGGTAAAAACTTAAAAGAAGTCAGGAGTAGACAATATGCAACCCAAAAGGATTTTGCGGAGGCTATTGGTATACCCTACACGACATACAGTCAATACGAAAATAACAAACGGCAGCCGGATTTTTATCTGTTGGTAAAAATAGCAGAGAAACTGAATACCACGATTGATTATTTACTTATTGGCAGGGAAAGGGATCATTACTTAGATAATATTGAAAACTATGTAGGCGCCTGTTTGTGGGATTCAGAGGGGATAAATGCTGGAGAGGAAGAAGATGTGTTAATTAGAGTACGAACCCAGAATGGTTCTATTAATATCAAACAGTCATGGTATGAACAGACCGTGGATAAGGCTAAGGAACATTGCGAACAGGAAATTAAAGAAGCAATAAAAGAGGAAATAAATAAACAGCGTAATCGTATTTTGCAGCAGGCAGCCAAAAATTTCAAAATTGAAGAAGCAAAAGCTTTATGCAAGGTGTTACGGTACGACTATGGTGTGATTGAAAAGCTAGCAGCACAGGCCAAAATTGATATACAGGCCGTAGTGATAGAATTAAGGAATGAAACCGAGGAAGGCAAGATAGCTGCAGAGGCGCAGAAGATATTATATACCATATACTGGGTGTACTTTACTGGATTAGATATTAGTGAATCCTTTGATGATGTTTTAGATAAGCTAAATACTTATAAAAAGGTAGTAAATTCAAATATGAATATACCTATCGGTTTTGCATGCAAAATATGTAAAGAATGGGAGAAAAATAGACCGGATTATATAGACGAAGGAAGTATGAAAGCACTGTATTACCTAAAAGAGATAGGGAATAACAGTCCTAAAAAAATTAATCCATTAGTAGAATGCTTTTTGGCCCTCCATTGGGGTATATCAGCAGAAGAGTTATATCAGAGATTAGATCCACCTGAAGGGTTGCGAGATTTATTTTTCGGTAGCGGTCTTTGCAATTTGGCAGAAGACATTGATGATTGGTGGGAAATGATCCATGGTTCAGAGTTTTGGGACAAGCTTTATGAACAAAGTGATGAATGAAAGGAACGGTATCTAAAATCATCACAATGAGTATTAACACAGTCAAATCGTTGATTGATAAGGCCCCGGAGGCTTGATAAGATAAGTTAAATAAGGCTTTCTGTCATGTGCGGAGCTGCAGGAATCATACGAGATAATCTACAAAAGGGTATCACCATTTTGTGATGAGTGCTATGAGGAGTTTATAGAATGGGAGCCGTATATGATAAGGAAATGATAGGCAGGGATTTACTATGAAGAAGCTATTTGATTGGTATATTACAAAGCACCCAATCAATGCCAATGCTATAAAGGAATTGGACGGTGTGGAATATCTTGGGAAAGAGGATTACTTTTATATTGCCCATGGCCGAATTTTAGATAAATCTGAGCCTTCTGGCAGCGCAAGATGGCGCACATCAGTCATCAGAAAGCTGGAGTTTATACCAGAAAGCAATCTGCTTCACATTCATACCCTAAATTCAATTTATGTTTGCAATGTTGATGCGTGCAGACGAAATAAACAGGCACCTTTTGATGTATTGCCAGAGCCAGTTCGGGCAATAGCTGCAGCGGGAATTAAGCCATTTATTAATGCTCCAGAGGAGCCAAATACAATTCTGCTGGCCTTTGATGAAGGTGACAGCAATCTTAATTTTGTCGGTGCGGCCTACAATCGTGACGGTTATACTTCGCATCTTATTGCCTATCCTCATTTGGGGATGTTTGTGGACAGTATGCTGCTTTATGATGAATCCCCAGAGGCATCGGAAATTGATATCCGCTATTATCCCGGTGCGAATATAGAGTTTTATTCTTTCGATACTGACGGCTTATCTGTCTATTTATACAATGTCGGGGCTACGGCGATGACCTTTAAAACTCCTGTGGGGAATATTGAACTGGCCCCAGGGGAGAAAAAACTTGTATCCAAGGAAAATGCTTCTCCCAAGGATGAGGAGAAAATACTGGCACAAAAGGAAGCATTGCTGCAGGAGCTGCCCCGTTTACTGGGTGAAGATAAATAGTGAGGCTTTTTGGGGGTGTTGATAATGAAATATATTGTTTCATTTAATGATGAAAGCGAACTGCCCTATTTGATAAAATGCGATTTTGAAAGGGCAGAGGAAATCATATATGATGCTGAGCTTGCCATTATACAAAAACATTTTGACTATGCTGATACCAGAAACTATGTTATTCTTTACCGTTGCCTTAGAGCTACACTACTTCTGGAAAAATATGTTGTTCACAACTATAAAGAGGCCTATGTTCATTTTTGCAGACTGTATATAAATACTGGTATTTTCCCAAAGGAATACGGTAAAACCATCAAAAGGGTATATTGGTCAATGAATCGTAGCCTCAACCAGATGTATGAACCGGAACTCCCCGCCGTGACAAAACTAAATTTCAGGGAAGTCAGAAAATACTTCGATGTTTTGAAGGATTATTGCTATAAGAGATTAAAGACAGATGTAAGCTCGAAAGAAGATGATTCTAAATGAAGCAAATTGTAATAAATGAAAGCTATAGCCCCTTTGCCTTATCAGAGGAAGGGGCAAAATTCTACAACAACCTTAGCCCTGTCAAATTGCCTACCAAGGCACCGCGAGCTTGGGGCGTAAATGGAATAATATATTGTTTTGATAGGGACGATCCCAATCTTATCAAAACAATAATAAGTTTAAAGGAAAAGGCTGCAGCCCCACATTGTAAGTTGAAAATTGAGGAAGTCCCAGATGGGTATAGTTACCGCATAGAAGACTATGATGGCTATGAGCGTGTGGTGCTGCTGCCAAGGGAGGATGAAATCAGAAAGCTGTGCGCTGACCCTGATGCACTTATAGAATATCTGCGCCGCAGTGAGTGCTGTGACTTGGAGGAAGCTACTGAAATATTGGTACCACCAGTAAGAAAAGCTATGGATTACACCATGGAGCTGACCTTCTCACCTGAGGCCAATATGGAGGAAATGCTAAGCTATATAAGGGAAATATGCCATGAAAGAGGATGTGGAATTTTAAAACATGAAGGTAACACCATCATCTATGGAGCTGAATCATTTGAACAGTACACCGCAGCTTACATTAGTTTATGCTATGCCGTAGAAATAAAGCCATACCTTGTAGGAGCTATTTGGTACGACAAGAAAGAAGGCGCTGAATCTTGTCTTGAAAATATATTAAAAGAGGTCTGATAGCAGTATGGAAGCAGCCAGATTAAGCATAGTATTGTTCCCGTCGGATTATTTTAATCCCTCTGCTGTGGATGGGGACTTTAAAAAAGAATATGGGGCGGTGCTGGAGCAGCCAAACCTTATGCCTCTCATCTTTAGCTATGAAGGGTGGTTTCAGCAAGGAAAAATGATTCTTTTCGGGGATTTGCCAAAGACAGCCTCCAAGGCTATTTATCGTGGCTGGATGATGCAGCCGGAGAAATATGCCCAGTTTTATGAAGCACTGAAGGAGAGGAATATACTCCTTACCACTAGCCAAGAGGAATATGAGCGGCTTCACGTTTTCCCCAATGCCTATCACTACGTCAAGGAGGACAGCGCCCGTATTCTTTGCTTTAAGCTCCATGAGACAATTCAGATATCCTCTGTTTTAAAGGAGTTTCCGAGGTTTATGGTTAAGGATTTTGTAAAATCGGTAAAGGGGACGGATTTCCCGAAATTCTTTGATGGCTCCTTCAGCCAGGAGAATTTTGAGCACTGGATGGAGGTATTTTACAAATTCCGTGGTGATCTTCTGACCGGGGGAATATGTATTAAGGAATATCTCAATCTGAAGAAATATGATGGGAAAACCAATGAGTACAGGGCATTTTATGCCAATCATGAAATGATTTCCCGTGAACCAAATTCCGGGCAGGGGACCTTTCCTCCAACACCGCCAGCGCAAATGCTGGAAAAATACCAATCAGTTGACAGTCCTTTTTATACCGTGGATTATGCTGAATTGGCTGACGGCTCATGGAAGGTAATTGAAACTGGTGACGGCAGTGTATCTGGTTTATCCGACCGCCAAGATGCCAAGTCGTTCTTTAGGGCACTTTATCTTGCCTTTAGCTGATGAATGTCTGGAAGGAGATGATTCTAAATGAAGCAAATCGTAATAAATGAAAGCTATATTCCCTTTGTCTTATCCGAGGAAGGGGCAAAATACTACAATAGCCTTAGCCCCATTAAATTGCCTACTGAAGATATGTGGGAATGGGGTGGTGTTTAAGCATATATGTCAAAAAGCTGGATGTGAAAATATTAAGCACGAAGGTAATATCATCATCTATGGAGCCAATGAATATAATCCGTTTGGACCTGTATTTATTCATTTATTACATGTCCAACAAATAAAGCCATATCTGGTTAAAGCTATATGGTCTGACAAAGATTGCTTTCATTCTTATTTGGAAAATATATTAAAAGAGTTATGATATAGGGCATTGCCAGCGCAAATGCTTAAAAAAAACACACATCATGGTCAGAATCTTTAGGGCAACAATGGCCCCAAGCCTTTCCAATTAGTGGTTCTGTAAACATAATATCAAATGAAAAGGATTTGTCAATAAGAAAAAGGGGGAATTGTAGCATGCTTATCCCAATCACCAAGGAGATATTCAAAAAATATCTTCTCTTTCCAAAGTATAAATCCCATTTGGATAAGCCCTTGCAGCATTTGATGGATGACTATTGCTTCTATTGCCCTTATTGTAGGGGAGAGATGTGTGAAAGCGATGATATTAAGCTGGAAAATGGCGGAAATCTTGATGTGGCTGTCAGGAACTGTGATGTGCCCAATAAACAACTGAGAACATTTTTAGCAGGTGATAAACCATGATTTACATAACTGGGGATACCCATATTCCCCTTGATATATCCAAACTGAATACTACCTATTTCCCCCAGCAGGCGGAAATGACCAAGGCGGATTTTGTCATTATCCTGGGGGATTTTGGACTTTACTGGCACGAGGACAATACCTTTAGGCACTGGCACAAGTGGCTGCAGGAAAAGCCGTGGACTACCCTTTGGCTTGATGGAAACCACGAAAACCATGATTGGATAAACAGTATGGAAGTCAGCCAGTGGCACGGTGGGAAGGTACACAAGGATGGCAGCATTATCCACCTTATGCGGGGACAAGTCTATGAAATAGAGGACCAGTCCTTTTTCGTGCTTGGTGGAGCTGATTCCACCGACAAGGAACACCGCAGAGAAGGCTTGAGCTGGTGGCCACAGGAGGTACCTTCCTGGGCGGAGTTTAATGAGGCCGTGGATAATCTTGAAAAGGTTGGTAACAAGGTGGACTATATTCTTACCCATACTTGCCCTATTGATTTGATAAGGCCAATGTTTCATTTAAATCCAATAGGGTACAGCACCGTGGAAAAGGCCCTCCAGCTAATATACAACCACAATCCGGAATTTAAGCGGTGGTTCTTTGGCCACTGGCACCAGAGCAGGGACTTTAGCAAATTCACCTGTCTTTATAACAGGGTAATACGGCTGGATGAGTATATTACAAAGTAAAGTGATGGGGGATGAATTATATGGCAATTAAAATTAGTGAACGCTCCAGCGAACTTGAAACTATTGCACTTATCAATCGTATTATACTAAACGCAGAAGCAAACGGCGCAGATTTCGGTGGTACTCATAGTTGTAACGAAGACGGATTGTATGATTCAATGAATAAGTTTCTTACAGAACACTCTTTAGAAGATAAATATGACATAAAGAAGGTAAAAGTATCAATTCCGCAACCATACACGCAGCAAGGTCTATGGAACGTGTTTCAGTTCGTATTAAAGAGTAGCGAATAGAGAACCATTCAGCTTAATAACAAAAGTGTTGTGTGAGGTGAGAATATGTTGCATGACAATTTACCAATCATAAGGTTCAGATTTAATATGGAAACCATGGCGACAGCCGGGACTACAAGTGATGAGGTGCTTGCTCCATTTAGGGAATATTCCGAATCAAAAGGAATTACAGAATCAGAATACGGTCTGTTTACTCTCCCCAAGAATAAAATATTCTATTACAGCATGCTCCAGTATCTCGCAGCATATATTGTAAAATATCCAGAATGTCTGCAGTTCTTTGAAGCTATAATAAGTACTGTTGATAACGAAGATGAGGACTGCTTATTGGGCTTGAAGGAACTAATTGATAGTTTAGATGAGCGGGAAAATGAGAAAGAAAAAGCAATGTCAGAAAAAATAGTTGAACTGGTGGATGAAATCAGAGAAGAGCTTCGGGCGCGGGGCGAGTTATAAGTATAATGAGGAATGATGTTATGAAACCATATAAATTACTTACCTATACAGATATGGATGGGGCGGCCTGTGCAATACTGGCCAATATTGCATACAAGGGCAATACGGATATTACATATATAAACAATCCAAATGACTGTACCAAAAAGCTGATAGCTATGGGAACGGAATACAAGGAGTATGAAGGAATTTTTGTTACGGATTGCAGCTTTGCTGTTGAGGAAGTACGACAGCAGAATCCTAAAATTCTCAATCATATAAAGCTCTTTGACCACCATCTGACAGCAGTGGAAGCCTTTAAGGATTATAAGTGGGCAACTGTTACTACAATGTTGGATGGCAGACCAACCTGTGGGGCGGAGCTGTTTTACAGATATCTGCAGAGCAAGGGCCTTATTACCAAAAGAGATTTTTTCATTGAGCAGGTGCGCCTTTTTGACACATGGGAATATGCCAAGTATCCTAGCCAGATGCCAAAATATCTGGCAACAATGGTATTTAAGCTGGGCTTGCAGTACACTGTGAAAACCTTCACGGAACGCTTGGCCAAAAAGGATTTGAATGAGCTGACCTTGTTTAACGAGTACGAGCGTACTATCCTTGCCTATGAGGCGGAAAGGGAAGCCAAAGATGTAAGCGGCTTTATGCAAACGGGATTTAAAGGAAAGCTGGAAAGTGAGGGCAAGGAATACACCTTCTGCCTTACCTACAATAACAGCAGATACACATCATCTCTGGGGTATAAAATATGCGAGGAATATGGCGTGGATATTGCCTTCATGGTGAATCTTAATCATGACAAAATAGAAGTCCGCAGCATACGAAATGACCTGAATCTGGGCGAAATAATGAAGCAGTTCTATGGTGGCGGCGGTCATCCTAAGGCCAGTGGCGGGGATATTCCAGGCATTGCCGAAGAAACCGCCAAAGCCATACTTGGCAAAATGGGCAAGGTAATCGAAATAGGGAAAGCGAAGCAGAGTCTGTAAGTGTATAGGAATAAGGCAATGAAATTTGAAGTTATGATGATATTTAAGCAAGACGCAGATATTGACGCACTGGTTGAAGAAATCAAAGAAATCTGTAATGACACAAAGGCAGAGTTTATATCATCTGATAATAATATGATTGTTATAGGCTCCGATGAATTTGATTATTATGGGCCGGCCGCCTATATGAATCTAATGTATTCGCCATTAATAAAGGAGAACTTACTTGATGCCTATGCCAAAGATATGATTGGAATTACTTCATGTAGAGAAGGCATGCTTACACCTTTGAAATTAAATGGTTATGACCTTGGTTAGAACGGGGGAGAACCCTATCAGCTTGGAGGTGATAGATATGGTCCTTAATATTAATGAGAGCTCTGGTGAGCTTTTAAATGAGCTTACGGAAATGAAAAAAATGCCAAAGGATAAGCTCGTTGAGTATCTTATTGAAGAAGCGTGGGAGGATGAGTTGGACAGGATTGTTGCCGAGGAAGCTCTGAAGAAATTTGAGGCAAATCCTGTTACCTATACATTAGATGAAATCAAAGCGGAGCTTGGACTATAGGTTTTTGCTATTTAACAA
>JAFVER010000046.1 GCA_017475925.1 Anaerovibrio sp.
CCAAAATATCATTTATCAGCCCCAATAACGTTGTACCAGCCGTACGAATATTTTCCGCATACTCCCTTATAGTATTATCAGTGGCCTCCCGCAATATCATTTCATCCATACCGAGGATAGCGTTAATTGGGGTGCGAATTTCGTGGCTCATGTTGGACAAAAAATCGCTTTTGGCCTGATTGGCGGCCTTGGCCTGTTCGGCCATTTCCTTAAAATCCTTGTTGGACTGAGTGAGCTCCTGAGTCATGGCATCCAAGAAGGTTGCCATTCTGGCTGCCAAAGGAATGACATTGTGTTTCTCCTTTTGTGGAACTAAAGGATGGCATACGCAATGGTCAGATTGCTCACCCTCCCGAAAGCCAATGGCGATAAGTGCGCTGTTAAGAATTCCCCCTTGACCGTGATTGAAGTAAATCTCCGATGTACCATAGTTGGCTATCAGTTGAGGAACAAAACGCCGATAAAAGCCAAGCTCCTCATCGGCAGCCTTATTTAAAAACATGGTGCGATTACCACAGATGGTCAAGAAAATTCCTTCTGGAGCGAAATCACACATTTTATCGCTGTATTTTGCAGTTTTATGCAAAAGCTCAGCTGGAACGGCATAGGTAAGCCGAACCTTTTCTCCCTGATGAACGTCACCATTGAAATATATCCGTCCCTGGTCGTCATGGATAGGCGGAACCCTGGCAATAAGACAACCGTTTCGCTCAATTACCAGAGGGAACTCGGCGATATTGAAAATAAAATTTTCATCAGGAAGAACCTTTAAGTAATGATAATAGACATCAGTTGCCGGAATATCATCCAGACGGGCAATGCAATTTGTCCCAATTACCTCGGTAATGGTCAGCTCTTTACCCAGAGGCTTCCAGCCTAGTACATAATCCCCCTGAACATGTAAATCATCAACATAAAAAATGGCAACAACAATCCCCAGAGAAATAGTCTTATCTCCGACAATGAACTGACTTTCCTGCTTATTGTGCATATCCATTAGCAGAAGGTTTTTGCTGGCAGACTTTACTTCAGTTATTTTCCCAAAGGTTCCGGCAGAGGCACCAAAAAAAACTATATTCTCATTGCCATTTACCATGTTATTAAAGAAGGTGGTAAATTCAGTTCCCATACAGCTGCAATAAACAGCAGCAGCTTTGGCATTAGGGTATGCGGAGATTAATTCACCAAAGCGTTTTCCCTCCTGTGCATAATCAGCAGGTGCACCATCTATCTGAAGAAGCTTTATTTCAGAATGTATGAAGAAATTGGCACTTATTATAAGAGATTCTGTTTCATTGGTATATTCAAACAGGGTTTCAGTCATACCAGTTACAACAGCCTCAGGCAATACCTCTTTTATACGAGTGAGTATATGTTCAGCCAGAGCTCCATTCATCCCATGAAATATGAGATGAAGGTACAACGTTTTGGTATTCATGGTATTACAGAGATTCTTTATATCAGTTAAATTGTCATTTAGCTCCTGCCACCATTTTTCCCGGACAAGCTTTTCTTTGAACAGCCGATTCTTTACGTCGACTATAACCTTGTCAAAATCATCAATTATTTCCTGTTTTTGGGGATTATCCTTTAAAACGTGTTCCCGAACCCGATCCCTTATGGAAATAAGTGTTTCATTGAGCTTTCGCTTTTCCTGAGATTTTTTTTCCTTTTTTCTTAAACGTTCCTCTACATCAGCCAAAACCGTATTTATATCCTGCCACCTATCATCATTTTCCTGGCCTGATTCCTTATATACAATATATTTTCGTTGAAGCATGTTACGGTGCCTCCTTGGTTTTCTTCAATAAACGTTGATTTTGAAAACGCCCCTGCATAACACAAGGGCGGAAGGTTTCCAATTTCATATTTATAATACATTGGACTCATGAAGCTTTTTGAATTTTTGTTTCTCAAAGAAATCATCTACAGCAGCCAACAGGCGACCTCGTTCCATGTTCTTCAAAAGGTATCCATCAGGCTTTAAGGCCAGCACCTTCATTACACTTTCCTGATCATCCTTTCCAGTCAGGAAAATAACCGGTATGGAATCTACCTTGGATTCGCTTCTAATCATTTCCAGCACCTGAGGGCCGGAGGTTACGGGCATCTCATAATCCAGCAGGATTAAGTCCGGCGTATTGTCGGCAATGTACATGAGTGCCTGGATACCAGAGGTGACAATGGTTACCCGATATTTGGTGGACAGCCAATCCTTGACCATTTTCAGGAAGGTACTGTCATCGTCTACCAACAAAATACTCTTCCGTTTAGCCAAATCATCATTAGCCTCCAACAACCAATCTGCCTGAGCCACCAGCTTCTTCATATCAAAGGGACGCTCAAAGCTGGCGGAAATCAGTGGCACCGGAATACTTTGGGTCAATGTTTCAATTTCAGCGGCAGTACCAATAACAATAAGAAGCTTATCCTCCTCTGTACATATATCTTTTAGATATACCAAGGTATTTGTAATATCGTCTACATAATCGCCCAAATACAATACAAATAAATTTGTATCTTCCTTATGGGCCCCGATATCCTCAATAGTGGGCTCCACTTCCACAACCTTATACCCGGCATCAGTAAAGCTCTTGGCAATGGTCACTACCATAAAGGACTTACCTTTATTTATTAATAAAACTGTTTTTTGCATAGCTATCACTCCTCTGGCCACACTCGTCTACCTGCTTCTATTCGACAAAAAAGCTGCTTTTCCTGCCA
>JAFVER010000047.1 GCA_017475925.1 Anaerovibrio sp.
ACGAAAGAAATATAAATTAGGAGACGTGTTCAGGGATTTGGATGAAGGGGCTGAACAGATTACCAGTTATTTCAGGGAGTCCCATGTATTAAACAAGGAAAAATGCCGTGATTGTTGGGCAAGGTTTTTCTGTAGTGGTGGTTGTCATGCCAACGCGGACTTGTTCAACAATGATATCCGTATTCCTTATGAAACAGGCTGTGCAATCCAAAAGAAACGACTGGAATGTGCTTTGGCGGTGCAGGCGGTTTTAGCCCTGGAAAAAATTGGGCAAAAGCAATTTACCATTGCGGCCAGTGATTGTTGAAATATCATTGTGTCAGTGCACTAAGTACCAAGGCAAATAATGTCCGCTTATAGACAATACACCTAGCTTTCAATGATATTTATGTAGGGGAAATTTGAGTTATTACTTTTTAGTGGTTTGAAAATTGGTTTGGTACGATATATATTATTTATGCTACAGTTAGTGAAGGTTATTGATTTTACATTGACAATAGCGCGGAATTTGGTGTACTATAATAGTAATTGAAGGATAAGGGACATTAGGCTGGAAGCGGTATTTCCGCTTTTTTTGCCGATATTCGGCAGCTTGATGTGTTCTCAAATTAAATTATCTGTATATTTTATTATTAGGGGGTATTTTACACATGGCAGTAAAAGTAGCTATTAATGGTTTTGGACGCATTGGTCGTTTGGCTTTCCGTCAGATGTTTGACGCTGAGGGATATGAGGTTGTTGCAATCAATGATTTGACCAGCCCTAAGATGTTGGCTCATCTTCTGAAGTATGATTCTTCTCAGGGAAAATACAAGTATGCGGATAAGGTAACTGCTGGTGAGGATTCCATTACTGTTAATGGCAAGGAAATCAAGATTTATGCAAAGGCAAATGCAGCAGAAATTCCTTGGGGACAGCATGATGTAGATGTTGTTTTGGAATGCACTGGTTTCTACACCTCCAAGGAGAAGGCTTCTGCACATCTTACCGCAGGTGCTAAGAAGGTTGTTATCTCTGCTCCAGCAGGCAAGGATCTCCCTACTGTTGTTTACAATGTAAACCATAAGATTCTTACCAAGGATGACAAGGTTATTTCCGCAGCATCCTGCACCACCAACTGCTTGGCTCCTATGGCTAAGGCACTGAATGATTTTGCTCCTATCCAGTCCGGTATCATGGCTACTATCCATGCTTATACTGGTGATCAGATGACTCTTGATGGCCCACAGCGTAAGGGTGATCTCCGTCGTTCCCGTGCAGCTGCAGTGAATATTGTTCCTAACTCCACTGGTGCAGCCAAGGCTATTGGTCTTGTAATCCCAGAGTTGGACGGCAAGCTTATCGGTGCAGCTCAGCGCGTTCCTACCCCTACTGGCTCCACAACCTTGCTCTATGCTGTTGTTAAGGGCAGTGATGTTACTGTTGACAAGGTTAATGCAGCTATGAAGGCACAGGCTACTGAGTCCTTTGGCTACAACGAGGATGAAATCGTATCCAGCGATATTGTTGGTATGAAGTACGGCTCCCTCTTTGATGCTACTCAGACCATGGTTAGCAAGGTAAGCGATGACCTGTATCAGGTTCAGGTTGTTTCCTGGTATGATAATGAGAATTCCTATACCAGCCAGATGGTTCGTACCATTAAGTACTTCGCTGAGTTAGGCTGATAGCTACTATCAAAATAAAGAAGATCCATTGCGGTCCGGCCTTTGTTTGGGCCGGACCTATTTTATTAAGCGGAGGTTTTGTATTAACATGGGTATGAATAAAAAGACCATTGAAGATGTAAATCTTAAGGGTAAGAAGGTTTTTTGTCGTGTAGATTATAATGTTCCTTTTGATGAGAATATGAATATCACCAATGATACTCGTATTCAGGCTACCAAGGAAACGGTTAAATATATGCTGGAGCAGGGTGCAGCAGTTATTTTGGCCTGCCATATTGGTCGTCCAACTGAGGCCCGTGAGGAAAAGTTCTCCACAAAGCATATTGTAAAGCGTGTATCTGAGGTAATGGGTGTAGATGTAAAGTGGGTTTCTGACTGTGTAGGCCCAGAGGCTGAAAAGGCCGCAGCAGAGTTAAAGCCAGGTGAAATTCTTCTCTTGGAAAATCTTCGTTACCATAAGGAAGAGAAGAAAAATGATCCAGGCTTCGCAAAGCAGCTGGCATCCTTAGCTGATATTGCTGTAAATGATGCTTTTGGTGTATCTCATCGTGCTCATGCGGCTAATGTTGGTGTTTCTGAGTATCTGGAGACTGTAGCTGGCTTCCTGATGGAAAAGGAAATTAAGTTTATTGGTCAGACCCTGGAGAATCCAAAGCGTCCATTTGTAGCTATTATTGGTGGTGCCAAGGTTTCTGATAAAATTGGTGTTATCTCCAACATGATTGAAAAGGTAGACACCATTATTATTGGTGGCGGTATGGCTCATACCTTTGATGCAGCCAAGGGCCTGCCAATTGGTAATTCTATTTGTGAAAAGGATAAGTTTGAAGAGGCGCTTGCTCAGTTAAAGAAGGCCGAGGAAAAGGGAGTAACAGTCGTACTTCCAGTAGACCTTACCATTGCTGATAAATTTGCCGCTGATGCAAAAACTGATATTGTAGATGTTGATAAGGTTCCTGATGGTTGGGAGGCACTGGATTCTGGCCCTAAGACCTGTGATGAATATGTTGCAGCTCTTGAGGGAGCTAAGACGGTTATTTGGAACGGCCCAATGGGTGTATTTGAGTTTGATGCCTTTGCAAAGGGGACTCTTGCTGTGGCCGAGGCTGTTGCTAAGGCAACCGAGAATGGTGCAACCTCCATTGTTGGTGGCGGTGACTCCATTGCAGCCTTGAAGAAAACCGGTCTTTCTGATAAGATTTCTCATATCTCCACTGGTGGCGGTGCTACCCTTGAGTTCTTAGAGGGGAAGGAATTGCCTGGTATCGCAGCTATCGCAGACAAGTAAAATGCTAGTCTTTTCACCGCATAGCTTTGTCAACTATCAAAAAAATTCCTCGACGTACCGCTCATGTACGCCTGCGGATTTTTTCTTCGAGTTTTCGCGCTCTGCGGCGAAAATCCTGCGCATTGAACATGCCTTCCCCTTTGGGGAAGGTGGCAACGAAGTTGGCGGATGAGGTTTTTCACTGCATAGCGTTGTCAACTCTTGAAAATATTTCTCGATGTAGCTGCTTTGTACGACAGCGGATATTTTATACGAGTTTTCGCGCTCTGCAGCGAAAATCCTGTGCATTAGGATATGCCTTCCCCTTTGGGGAAGGTGCCCCGCAGGGGCGGATGAGGTATTCACTTCATAGCTTTGTTGTTATATTTATAGTGGATTTTAGTAATATAAATAATCTAAGGAGGAAATTTTTATTATGGCACGTAGACCTATTATTGCTGGTAACTGGAAGATGAACAATACTATTGCTGAAGGAGTTAAGCTGGTTAAAGAGTTGGCTCCATTGGTAGCCGATGTTGAGAATGTAGACGTTGTGGCTTGCCCTACGGCAACTGCTTTGGCTGCTGTAGCTGAAGCCTGCAAGGGAACCAAGATTCATGTTGGTGCTCAGAATGTTCATTGGGAGCCAAAGGGTGCTTACACTGGTGAAATCTCCACTGGCATGCTGAAGGAGATTGGTGTAGAATATGCTATTCTTGGACACTCTGAGCGCCGTGATTATTTTGGTGAGACTGATGAGGGCGTTAACAAGCGGGCTCGTGCTGCCTATGCTGCTGGTATTACTCCAATTATTTGCTGTGGTGAGTCCTTGGAAATCCGTGAGGCTGGTACCTACATTGATCACGTTGTTAAGCAGATTAAGGCTGCCCTTGATGGCTTCACTGCTGACGAGGTTGCCAAGCTGGTTATTGCTTATGAGCCAATCTGGGCTATCGGCACTGGCAAAACTGCAACCTTTGACCAGGCAGAAGAGGTATGTAAGGCTATCCGTGAGGCAGTAGCTGAGGTATTCGGTCAGACTGCAGCAGACGCTATCCGTATTCAGTATGGTGGCTCTGTAAAGCCGGCTACTATTAAGGATCTTATGGCACAGCCAAATGTTGATGGCGCATTGGTTGGTGGTGCATCCCTGAAGGCTGCTGACTTCTCCGCTATTGTGAAATTCTGATTGAGGTTGATACGATAATGGCAAAATTAAAAAACGCACCTGTTGCATTGATTATTATGGATGGTTATGGTAACGGAAAAACCGATGACCCGAACAATGCTATTCAGATTGCAAAGACTCCGGTTATTGATGGACTGAGACAGAATTTTCCTACCACGCATATTCAGGCGTCCGGTGAGTTTGTCGGCCTGCCTGATGGACAGATGGGAAATTCTGAGGTCGGGCATACCAATATCGGTGCAGGTCGTATTATTTATCAGGCATTGACCCGAATTACCAAGGCTATTAAGGATGGCGACTTCTTTGAAAATGAAGCGATGTTAAGCGTTGCTGAGGAAACAAGGAAGAATGGTGGAGCACTTCATCTAATGGGACTGGTGTCTCCAGGGGGGGTACACAGTCACAGCGATCACCTTTATGGTCTGTTGGAGTTCGCTAAAAAGCAGGGCTTCAAGGATGTATATGTTCATGCATTCCTTGATGGTCGTGATGTGGATCCTTCCTCGGCAGCAGAATATGTTGCTGATTTGGAGAAGAAAATTGTTGAGATTGGCTACGGTAAGATTGCCACCGTTGCCGGCCGCTATTATGCAATGGATCGTGATAAGCGTTGGGAGCGTGTCCAAAAGGCTTATGATGCCATTGCCAGCGGTAAGGGAGTTGAGGCGGCTGATGCAGTAGGGGCAGTTAAGGCATCTTATGCCCAGGAGGTTACCGACGAATTTGTCATTCCGGTTGTTGTAGGTGACTACACCGGGATGAAGGATGGTGATGGAGTTATTTTCTTTAACTTCCGTCCTGACCGTGCCCGTGAGCTAACTCATGCCTTTACTGATACAGAATTTGATGGCTTTGAACGGAAAAATCTGGAGCTGTCATTTGCAACCATGACCCAGTACGAAGAAGGGTTGAATGTTAAGGTGGCTTATCCACCGGAGTCCATTGACAATACATTAGGTGCAGTTATCGCTCAGCATGGAATGACTCAGCTCCGTATAGCAGAAACTGAAAAGTATGCTCATGTAACCTTCTTCTTCAATGGCGGCGTTGAAGAGCCTTATAAGGGTGAGGATCGGATTTTGGTACCTTCGCCAAAGGTTGCTACCTACGATTTACAGCCTGAAATGAGTGCCATTGAGGTTACTGACAAGGTAGTAGAAGCCATTAAATCCGAAAAATATGACTTCATTATATTAAACTACGCAAATGGTGACATGGTTGGGCACACCGGTGTCATTGAGGCTGCAGTAAAGGCTGTTGAAACAGTAGATACCTGTGTAGGTCGCTTTGTAGAGGCTATCCGGGAGGTTGGTGGTGTTGTATGTATTACCGCTGACCATGGTAATGCAGACCAGATGGTTGATCCGGTCAGTGGGGCTCCGTTTACAGCTCATACGACGAATCCGGTACCATTTATTGTGGTGGCAGATAATGTCGGGTGGATTGCCAGTGATGGTGCTCTCTGTGATATTGCTCCAACGCTGCTGACTCTGGCAGGTATGGAAATTCCGGCTGAGATGACTGGTAAGTCTATGGTTAAGCTGAAATAGCAAAGTAACCGTCCAATGTGTTAGACAATGCTGGTGGCCCGGACCTGGCTTTAGGGTCACTCAGCATTTAGTATTATATTATAGCGAAGAGAGGAATAAAAAATGATTTATTATGATAAGCATGTTGAAGACATGACTTGCATTGCAAAAGAAGTAAACCATGGTCCAGCTCCAATTCCTGAAGAGGGTAAATGGGTACAGTCCAAGGAAATTAAGGATATCAGCGGTCTGACTCACGGCATCGGCTGGTGTGCTCCTCAGCAGGGCGGCTGCAAGCTGACTCTGAATGTTAAGGATGGTATCATCGAAGAGGCTCTCATTGAGACCAT
>JAFVER010000048.1 GCA_017475925.1 Anaerovibrio sp.
ATAAAATTTTATATAAAAATTTTTCTTAAATACATCAATATCAAGCACAAATATCTTGTTTTGACGTATTTTATCGGGTGAAGTTTATCAAATGATTATCAAAAGAGGATGAATAATAAAAAATAGTGCTAAAATATATAAAATTTTATTGAAAATTTTATATATGTAGTGCTATAATATTCCTGAAAATAAACAGATGATTTTATCCGATGCTAACGGGTGCTAAGACTCCTTCCTCTTAGGTAGGAGTTAAGCACCCGTAGCGGTCAGTGTCTACTGTTCAACTTCAACAAAGTCTTGTCTCACAGGACACTTTCGCATAGGGCGCATTATCCAATCGGCTTTGCCTCTTGGATGCTTCCGTAGAGCCCTGGGTAAATTCAACTAAATTCAGGTGGAGTTAAAACTCCGTCTGAATAAGTTATCATTTATGTGATATGAATAGGTGTGTAGTATAAAGTAAATATATTTTTTTAGGGGGAAAAGACATGGTTAAAATCAAATTAGGTTATGCACCAACCAGACGCAGTATTTTTAGTGCCCCGGATGCCATAAAGTATCGGGGCCTCACCCGACAGCGACTGGAGGAGCTGGGCATTGACTTTGTTGATATTGATGATATTAACGAAGAGGGCCTCCTATATGACGAAAACGACCGGTTAAAGATTGTTGAAAAATTTAAGAAGGAAAAAATCGACGGATTATTTTTGCCACATTGTAATTTTGGGACAGAGTATCTGTGTGCACGCCTTGCCAAGGACATGAATGTTCCGGTGTTGTTGTGGGGACCACTTGACGAGCGTCCGGAGCCTAATGGCGTCAGACTTCGTGATACTCAGTGCGGTTTGTTTGCCACCGGCAAGGTTCTCCGTCGTTTTCAGGTTCCATTTACCTATATGACCAACTGCCGTCTCAGTGACCCGGTGTTTGAGCGTGGACTCAGGGACTTCCTGGCCGTATGTAATGTGGTAAAGACCTTCAGGCATATTCGTATCCTTCAGATTGCGCCACGTCCTTATGATTTTTGGACTACCATGTGCAATGAGGGTGAGCTTTTGGAGAGATTTAATATTCAGCTTGCACCTATTCCAATGCCTGAGCTAATGGATGCTGTAAAAGCAGCCAAGGAGGAGGGCACAGAGGTTAAGAAGGTTGTAGCATATTGTCGTGAAAATATGGAAATCAAGGTAAAGGACCATGAGCTGGAGAATGTGGCAGCTCTTAAGGTAGGGATGTCCAACCTGATTAAGAAATATGGCTGCAATGCGGCGGCAATCCAGTGCTGGAATGCGCTTCAATCTGAATTGGGCATTATGCCGTGTGCCGCTAATGCGTTGCTGAATGATGAGGGGATTCCGGTAGTTTGTGAGACTGATATTCATGGTGCTATTACAGCATTGCTGGTAGAGGCTGCCGGCATGGGAGAGACCCGTTCCTTCTTTGCTGATTGGACTATTCGCCATCCTGATATTGAAAATGGTGAGCTGCTGCAGCATTGTGGGCCATGGCCAATTTCCATTGCCAAAGAAAAGGCTCAGCTGACTTATCCATTGGCCTTTGACCATCCAGGCTCTCTGACTGCCGAGGCCCGTCATGGTGATGTTACCTTGTGCCGCTTCGATGGAGATAATGGTGAGTACTCAATGCTGCTGGGTAATGCCAAGGGGGTTGAGGGCCCACGCTGCATGGGTACGTATCTCTGGATTGAGGTAGAAAATATTAAGCGTCTGGAGGCTAAGGTGGTGGAAGGGCCATATATCCATCATTGTGTAGGTATTCATAAGAATGTAGTGCCTGTGCTTTATGAGGCATGCAAATATATTGGGGTAAAACCGGATCTTTATGACCCAATTGAGGAATATGTTAAGGCTTATTTGAGAGGTGAGTGATTATGAATCTTAAGGCTAAGGCTTTGGATATTCGTAAGGATATCATTGAGCTGATTTATAGCGCAGGCTGTGGACATATCGGTGGCGACCTTAGTGTTACCGATATTTTGGTTGACCTGTACTACAAGCAGATGAATGTGGCTCCTGACAAAATGGATGACCCTAATCGGGATCGTTTTGTACTCAGTAAAGGACACTCGGTGGAGGCTCTTTACTGCGTATTGGCTGACAGGGGATTTTTTGACAGGAAGGAGCTGTTTGATACCTATTCTCAGCATTTGTCGAAATTTATCGGTCATCCTAACAACAAGATAAATGGTGTGGAGATGAATACCGGTTCTCTGGGGCATGGCTTGTCTGTAGCAGTAGGAATGGCCATGGCTGGAAAAATGGACAAAAGGGATTATCGTGTGTATGCGGTAATGGGTGATGGTGAAATGGCTGAGGGCTCCAATTGGGAGGCAATTACTGCCGGTGCCCATTATAAGCTTGATAATCTTACGGCCTTTGTAGACCGTAACCGGTTGCAGATTTCTGGTACCACAGAGGAGGTTATGACGGCCGATGCGCAGGAGGAGCGTTGGGCAGCCTTTGGCTGGAATGTTCTTTCTATTCCTGGTAATGATATGGAAGCTATCGATAATGCAGTGGAGCTGGCAAAGCGTACCAAAGGCAAGCCAACGGTTATAATCGCTAATACAACAAAGGGCTGTGGCGTTTCCTTTATTGAAAATAAAGCAGCTTGGCATCACAAGGTTCCTACTGAGGCTGAATATCAGCAGGCCCTTAAGGAACTCGATGAAAGGAGGGCCCAGCTATGAATAAAATCGCAAATAAGCAGGTAATTAATGATGTGCTTCTGGAGGAATCCGCCAAGGACAAGGATATTATCGTACTGTGCAGTGATTCTAGGGGCTCAGCCGGGATGAAGACCTTTGCTGAGGAGCGTCCAGAGCAGTTTGTCGAGGTTGGTATTGCCGAGCAAAATCTGGTGGGTATTTCCGCTGGTTTGGCTTCCTGTGGAAAAAAGCCATTCGCTGTATCACCAGCCAGCTTCCTGTCCACCAGAAGCATGGAGCAGGCCAAGGTGGATGTGGCTTATTCCAATACCAATGTAAAGCTGATTGGCATAAGCGGCGGCGTTAGCTACGGTGCCTTAGGCATGACTCACCATTCTGCAACGGATATCGCTACTATGGGTTCCATGCCAAATATGCGGGTATATCTGCCAAGTGACCGTTTTCAAACCGAGGCTCTTGTCAGGAATCTTTTAAAGGATGAAAAGCCGGCATATATTCGTATTGGCCGTAATGCGGTTGAGGATGTATACGAGGAGGCTAAGGTTCCTTTTGAACTGGATAAAGCGACCCTGGTTAATGATGGTACCGATGTTACCATTATTGCCTGTGGTGAGCTGGTGGGGGATGCCAAGGCGGCGGCTGAGCAGCTCAGCAGCAAGGGAATATCCGCCAGAGTTCTTGACATGTATTGTGTAAAGCCAATTGACAAGGAGGCAATCATTAAGGCCGCCAAGGAGACTAAGCTGATAGTTACTGTTGAGGAGCATACCATGTATGGTGGGATGGGCTCTATGGTGGCACAGATTACCGCTGCCAATGCTCCGGTTAAGGTAATAAATTTGACATTGCCGGATGCTCCGGTGGTAACCGGTAAATCGCGGGAGATATTTAAATACTATGGTCTTGATGTCGAGGGTATTGTGAAAACGGTTACGGAGCAGCTTTGATATGGCTAAATACATTTTAGGAATTGACCAAAGCACCCAGGGCACTAAGGCGTTGCTGTTTGATGAGACTGGCATGGCAGTTTGTCGGGTGGATAAGAGCCATAGACAGATAGTGGATGAACGGGGCTGGGTTGAGCATGATCCTGTTGAAATATGGAACAATCTTCTGCTTATAGTGAGGGAGCTTTTGACAAGGGCCAGGGTGAACAGCCAGGATATAGCTGCCGTTGGCATCAGTAATCAGCGGGAAACCGCTATGGCCTGGAATCGGGACACCGGCGAACCGGTTTATAATGCCATAGTTTGGCAATGTGCCAGGGGCGCAGCTATTTGTAAACGGCTGGATAAGGCTGGCTTCGGTGATATGGTAAAGAATCATACGGGATTACCCTTGTCACCCTACTTTTCTGCCGCCAAGCTGGCCTGGATAGTGGAAAATGTTCATGAGGCCAAGGCCTTGATGGATCAGGACAGGCTGGCTGTAGGTACCATGGACAGCTGGCTGGTATATAAGCTGACTAGTGGAAAGCACCATAAGACAGATTTTTCTAATGCCTCACGGACAGAGCTGTTTAATATAAATACTCTGAAATGGGATGAGGAAATCTGTAAATCCTTTGGAATAAGCCTGATGTCCTTGCCTGAGGTATGTGATTCCAATGCTTTGTACGGAGTCACTGACTTTGATGGGCTATTGGATAATCCTGTACCAATTCATGGTGTATTTGGTGATTCTCATGCGGCACTTTATGGACAGGGCTGTCACATGCCAGGCATGATAAAGGCAACCTATGGAACCGGGTCGTCTGTTATGATGAATATTGGCGATAAGCCAATAAGCAGTAAAAATGGGCTGGTTACATCATTGGCCTGGAGCCTTGACGGAAGACCGGAATATGTTCTTGAGGGAAATATAAATTACACTGGAGCATCGATTACATGGCTTAAAGATAATGTAGAGCTGATTGAAGGTGCTGGTGAAACCTCAGACATAGCCCAAAAAGCCAATCCTGCTGATAAAACATATTTTGTTCCGGCATTTTCTGGTTTGGGGGCTCCTTATTGGGATAGTGAGGCCACGGGTATGTTTACCGGCATTACCCGGATAACCGGCAAGGCCGAGCTGGTAAGAGCAGTGGTGGATTCCATTGCTTATCAGATTTCTGATATTGCCATGCTTATGGAAGATGAATCCGGCAAAACCTTAAAGGCTCTTCGGGTAGATGGTGGTCCTACCAGAAATGAATATCTGATGCAGCTTCAGGCTGATATTCTTGATCGACCGGTGGAGGTACCTGCTTCAGAAGAGCTTTCTGCCATGGGGGCAGCCTACTCTGCTGGAATATCTGCAGGAATTTATGAAAATAAAAAGGTTTTTGCGGCTGTATCTAGAACTAAATACGTGTCAGGTATGAGTAGTGAAAAACGGGACGAGCTTATTAATGGTTGGAGAAAGGCTGTAAAACGGGCTTTGGTCTCAATTGATTGATGTTGGATTTAGCGGGGAGCCTACCCCGATAAGTCATAAGCGTTTTCCAATTATTTATTAAAGGAGGAAAAAACAAAATGGGTAAATTCAAGAAAGTGTTGGCGCTGGTTGCGTCGCTCTGCGTAATGGCTATGCTGGTTGCTGGCTGTGGCGCAGACAAAAAGGCTGATAATGGCGGAGACAAGGCAGCTCTTAAGGGGGGCGGCTCCAATATTATCTATATCATCACACCATCCCATTCCAATCCATTTTTCAAGACTGAGGCTGACGCAGCTGCTGCTAAGGCAAAGGCTCTTGGGTATGAGGTAAAGATGGTATCCCATGATGATGATGCAACCAAGCAGTCCGAACTCTTCGAGAATGCAATTTCCGACAAGGCAGCAGCAATTATCTGCGATAACGCAGGTGCTGACGCTACTGTAGGAGCTGTTAAGAAGGCACGTGAGGCTGGTATTCCTACCTTCCTGATTGACCGCGAAATCAATGCCAGCGGTGTTGCAATCTCCCAGATTGTAGCAAACAATTATCAGGGTGCAAAGGCTATTGCTGAAGTGTTTGTTGAGAAAATGGGCGAAAAAGGCGAATACGCTGAGCTGCTTGGTAAGGAATCCGATACTAATGCCGGTGTTCGTTCCAAGGCATTCCATGAGGTTATTGACCAGTATAAGGACATGAAGATGGTTGCTCAGCAGACTGCTAACTGGGAGCAGACCGAAGGCTTCCAGAAGACTGAGACTATTCTCCAGTCCCATCCTAACATCAAGGGTATTGTTTGTGGTAACGATACCATGGCTGTTGGTGCTGTTGCAGCTGTTAAGAATGCAGGCCTTCAGGGCAAAATCGCCATCATCGGTGTTGATGGTTCTGATGAAGCCGCTGCTGCAATCAAGGCTGGCGACATGACTGGTACTGCACTGCAGCAGGCTGCCAAGATTGCCGAAATGGCAGTAGAGCAGGCTGATAAATATCTTAAGACTGGTTCCACCGGTCTCGATGAAAAGCAGTTGGTAGATTGCATAGCTATTACTGCAAAGAATGTAGACAGACTTAAGACTTTCGTATACAAAGAGTAAAGTTAGCGTAGAGTAATTCTTAGGACAAAAACAGAGGTGAGGGTGGACAATAGGCGGTTCACCCTTTTTCCTTAAAAATTGGAAAACGAGGAGTACAGGATATGAAAAGAAAAATCAGTTTTATAGTAATGTTGTGCCTGGTAATGATTGTATCTCTCACTGGCTGTGTAAAGGTTGTAGAAATCGGTCATGAGGATGAGATTACTGGAACAAAGCGTTTTGATGCAGCTGGCTCCGTAGAGGCAATATGGCAGTCTCAGGCAGTACCTGAGCTAAAGGAAAAGGCAGTGGATTTGACAAAGCTGTTGACTGAGTCTAACGGAACTCTGCAATCTGTAGCTGGAAAATATGGCAAATATTCCATGGGGACCAGCGGTGAATTGAGCTTTATTGTTAAAGGCAACGGTAAGGTTACCGAAATAAACACCGAAAAGAGAGCTGGCTATATGACAGTACAGCTGGAGGGCTACAACGGGCCAATTGCAGTTAAGCTACAGATTGGACCGGTGTTTAAGGGCTCCGCTATAAGAGACAGCCTAAGCTTTATTAAATATGAGGATTATACCAATCAGGTTGACTGGGCAAAGATTTCTCAGAGCATTCACGATGTAGTGGCCAAGGACGTTATTGAGCCAGCAAATGTAAGCAGTCTTATGGGCAAAACTGTAGAATTTACCGGCTGCTTTACCGTGGATAAGCCAGATGAAATCCTCGTTACCCCAGCAGAATTAATTGTAAAGTAAAGGAGGCAACTGCAAATGGCAGTAAATATAACAAATGGGCCGGATGTTTGCCTTCATGCTGAAAAAATCAGCAAGATTTATCCGGGCACCAAGGCTTTGGATGAGGTTTCCTTCAATGTGTACAAGGGAAAGGTCAATGTGCTCATTGGCGAAAATGGTGCAGGAAAATCTACTCTTATGAAAATAATTGCCGGTATTGAGCAGGAATCTGAAGGTGAGCTGTTCATGGGGAAGGAAAAGGTTCATTTTGATGATGTTACCGAGGCCAGAGAGCACGGTATTGGTATTATTCATCAGGAGCTGAATCTGTTTCCAAACCTGGCGGTGTATCAGAATATATTTATGGCCAAGGAGCGTAAAAAGGGCGCTGTTGGTCTTGACAATGAATTTCACATTAAGGAAACAAAGCGTATAATGGAAAAGCTCCAGCATCCGTTGGATCCATTCACCATAGTTGGAGATTTGCGGGTAGGGCAGCAGCAGATGATTGAAATCGCCCGTAATCTCATTCAGGATGATTTGAAGATATTGATTATGGATGAGCCAACCTCATCTCTTAGTGAGCAGGAGGTACAGGTCCTGTTTAAAATAATGCGGGAGCTGACTGCCGAAGGCATATCCATTGTTTATATTTCCCATCGTCTGGAAGAAATCATGCAGATTGGTGACTATGTAACTGTTCTTCGGGATGGTAAGCTGGTGGACAGTGCAGCAGTAAAGGATATTGATGTTTCCTGGATTGTTCAAAAAATGGTGGGTAAAGGAAAGAGCTACCCTAAACGGGCTGGTAATATTGACTGGTCTAGCCGAGAGACTGTATTGGAGGTTAAGGATTTGTCCCTGCCTAAAAAGGGTGGCGGCTGGCTTTTGGATAAGGTCAGCTTCCAGCTTAAAAAGGGAGAAATCCTTGGTATTTATGGACTTATGGGGGCTGGACGTACAGAAATATTCGAGTGCATAATGGGGCTTCGCCCAGAACACACAGGAGAGGTTATTCTCAATGGAGAAACCCTGAAAATCAACAGCATTACTGAGCAGATTGACCGTGGTTTTGCCCTTATTCCTGAGGACAGGCAGCGGGAGGGATTGGTGCAGACCATGGATATCGGTAAAAATCTGTCTCTGTCCAGTCTGAAAAATTACGCAAAGGGCATCTTCCTTAAAAGCAATGAGGAGGAGTCCAACATTGATAAGACAATTGATGAAATCCACATAAAGGTTGCGGATAAACGTCTGCCAATTCTTTCCTTGTCCGGTGGTAATCAGCAAAAGGTGGTAATTGGCAAGGGTATCATGACTAATCCAAAGATTCTTCTTTTGGATGAGCCAAGCCGAGGCATCGATATTGGTGCAAAAACGGATGTATTTGAGATAATGAACCAGTTTGCCGATGCAGGCTTGTCCCTGCTGGTTATTTCGTCGGAGCTTGAGGAAATAAAATCAATAGCTGACAGGATTATTGTACTTTCCAACGGCATAAAGACGGCAGAGCTTTCTGGTGATGAAATTACTGAGGATAGGCTGGTTATGGCTTCCTACGAGGGGCATAATACCGCGAAGAAGAATTAAAGAAGGGTGGATAATTTAAAATGTTTAAAGATAAAACATCATTGATGATGACCCTCCTGAAGGGCCGTACCTTGATTGTATTGGTATTATTGCTGATTTTCTTCAGCTTTGCAAATGATAACTTCCTTTCAACCAATACCCTGCTGCTGTTGGCCAAGCATGTAGCACTTTACGGTATTTTGGCTATCGGCATGACCTATGTAATCATAACAGGTGGTATCGACCTGTCGGTTGGTGCTGTAGTCGGTTTGGCGGGTATGATTGCCGGTGGCATGATTCAGAATGGCGTAACTCTCCAGTTTGCCGGTGTAACTCTTTATTTCAGTGTTCCTCTGGTGGTTATTTTAACTGTTTTGGTAGGTGCCTTTATTGGTTGGCTTAACGGTATCATTATTACAAAGTTTGGGGTAGCTCCATTTATTGCAACCCTTGGTACTATGTATATTGCCAGAGGCTGGGCAATGCTCCACTCCAACGGTGCTACTTATTCCAGCCTGGCCGGTAATGAGGCGCTGGGGAATACCGGCTTTGAATTTTTCGGAAGTCGCATAGCGGAAATTCCGGTAGGTGCAATAATATTGGTTATTATTGCCATTGTGGCCCATATTCTCCTGAAAAAGACTGTATTTGGCTGGCATATTTTCGCCATAGGTGGTAACGAGAAGGCAGCTAAGCTGTCTGGTGTAAAGGTTGATAAGGTAAAGATTCTGGTGTATATTTTCTCTGCTGTATGTGCAGCCATTGTTGGTCTTATTACCGCTTCTCAGCTGGAGGCTGCTCATCCGGCAACTGGTGAGACTTGGGAAATGAACGCCATCGCTGCTGCCGTTCTTGGCGGTACATCAATGGCCGGTGGTATTGGTACTATCAGCGGAACTATAGTCGGTGCCTTTGTTATCGGAGTTATTTCCGATGGTATGGTTATGTGCGGTGTATCAGAATTCTGGCAGATGATTATAAAGGGCATGGTTATTATTCTGGCGGTAATCATTGACCAGTTCCAGCGTAATATGGAAGCAAAAATGGCACTCCAGGCCCGTAACGAGTCCAAGGGAGAATAAAATATATAAGAGGCGATTAGTGTGAAAAAAACTGGAATTTTAAATGCGGATTTGTCGTATCTGATTGCTGCCTTGGGGCACAAGGATTTGGTGATGATTGGTGATGCCGGTATGCCTATCCCTGAGGGGGTTACTATAGTAGATTTGGCCCTTACACAGGGGGTGCCTTCCTTTAAACAGGTGTTGGATGCGGTGCTGTCCGAAATGGAGGTTGAATATTATTTTTTGGCTGATGAAATGGATGACAAAAATCCATCACTAAAGGCTTATGTAGGTGAGCAGCTGCCTGAAATAGAGCACGAGTCCATGCCCCATGACGACTTGAAGAGGTTTTCTTCCAGAGTCAAGTTTGCTATCCGCACAGGGGAATTTAGCCCCTATGCAAATGTTATTTTAAGGGCTGGTGTGGTTTTTTAGAGGAACAGCTATGAAGGTAAATATTAAAAAAATCAGTGAGCTATCTGGTTTTTCAGTAGCAACGGTTTCCAATGCCTTAAGCAACAAGCGGGGAGTAAACAAGGATACTGCGGAGCGAATCGTTAAAATCGCCAGGGAGCATGGTTATATCCGGGATGAGAAAATCAAGCGTATAAAAATGGTTACCTACCGGGATAGCGGCGAGGTATTTAATGAATCTCCCTTTTTTTCCACCCTGCTTGACAGTATTGAGGCTGAGAGTCGTCGGTCAGGCTATGATGTATCTATTGTAAATCTTTATCGCCGTCATGGAGATTATGAGGATAATGTTCGGGAGCTGTTTAACGATACCATGTCAGCTATATTGTTGGTAGGTACTGAAATGGGCGAGTCAGATGCCGAGGTATTTATGGAAGCCAGTCAGCCTTTGGTTATGGTTGATAATTATTTTGAAAACCTTTGCTTTGATACTGTGCTTATGGACAATGAGGATTCAGTAGGAAAGGCAGTGAATTACCTGATAGAAAACGGTCATCGAAAAATTGGTTATATTCAGGGAGATGCCCGTATCAGAAATTTTATATCCCGTAGTCGGGGATATAGAAGGGCGTTATGGGAAAAAGGAATCAGCCCTGATGAGGAAATGATTTTTGAGGTTAAACCGTCCATAGTGGGAGCCTTCGAGGGGATGAACCGCTATATTGAAGAAGGACGGAGGCTGCCTACAGCTTTTTTTGCTGATAATGATATGATTGCATTGGGGGCAATGCAGGCGCTCCAAAAAAATGGTTTTTCAATACCAGATGATATTTCTATAATCGGCTTTGATGATATTACCTTAGGCGAGGCCTTTGTACCAGGGCTTACCACTATAAACGTGGATATTAAGGCAATGGGGCGGCTGGCGGTTCGTCGGCTTGTTGAGCAAATTCAAAACCGGGATGAAGCACGGTCCTGTACCAGGCTGTATAATGATTTGGTTATTCGGGGAAGTGTGGGAAAAAACAAAGAATAGGTGATGATAATGAAGATTGCAGTTATTGGCTCCACCAATATGGATTTGGTGTCTTATACAGACAAACTTCCAGAAGCTGGTGAAACCAGAGAAGCACAGGCATTCCATACTGCCTGTGGAGGTAAAGGGGCTAATCAGGCCATTGCCGCTGGAAAATTGGGTGCCGATGTTATGATGGTAACTGTCATAGGTGATGATCTATTTGGTGAAAAATCCATGGATAACTTCATGGAAAATAACATCAATACCGAATTTGTATGGACAGCAACCGGGGTGGCCAGTGGTGTGGCTACTATTCTGGTGGACAGCACATCACAAAACCGCATTCTTATCCATAAGGGTGCTAATGAGTGTTTAACGCCTGATGTGATAGAGGAAGCAGCGGAGGCCCTAAAGGGCTGTGGCCTTATCGTGTTGCAGCTGGAGGTGCCTATAGAGACTGTTTATGCAGCCATTGATTTTGGCAAGGAAAACAACATTCCGGTGCTTTTGAACCCTGCACCGGCAAACAAGGCTTTATCCATTGAAAAGGCCTGCCTGTGTGATTTCTTTGTGCCAAACGAAACGGAGCTGTCAATACTTACAGGGATGCCAACGGGAACTGAAGAGCAGGTTAAGGCAGCGGCGCAGACCCTTGTAGACAAGGGATTGAAAAACGTGATAGTAACCATGGGCTCTAAGGGCTCTATGTGGTTAAGCAAAGAGGATTACCTGGTAGTGCCCGCGGTCAAGGTAGAGGCAGTAGACACAACGGGAGCGGGAGATTCTTTCATCGGCTGCTTTGTGGAGAATTATTCCCGAACAAAAAACATTCCTGAGGCCATGAAGGAAGCCTCACAGTACGCTTCCTTAAGTGTAACCCGAAAGGGAACCCAGGAGTCATATTTGACCAGAGAAGAATTTGAAAAATTGAAGAAATGATGCAAAAAAAGTCCTGTGGCTAATCCTAACAGATTTTCCACAGGACTTTTTAAGTGCTATTCAACTTTGATTCTTATAGCCTGGATAGGCTGCTGTAAATTACCGGCTGTACTGCCAGGCTTCGTCCAGTCCGTCCACTGACGTTCCCCGCTAAGCACCTTGCAGGATAAATCATAATACATGGCGGCTTGTCCTACAAAGCCCAGTTCAATACCATCTATGGCAGTTCCTGGTGTACCGGCAACAGCTCCGTTAGATACCCAAGGTGACCATTGTCCATTTGTGCTGTGAACCCGGTAAACAACCTTCAGATAACGGTTTATGTCCACGGATATACTTATGGCATCAATGGTCTGTCCTCCATAGGCATCACCGGCTGACTCCATTTCACGGCAGCGATTGGTCCAGCCTTGTCCATGGATGTATGCTTCGTAGTAAATAGCCGGGCGGTCAGTAAGCTCAGCCTGATGATCTCCGGGACCCCGTCCTTCATCAACAGCAGCAAAGCAGCTGGCGGCAATAAGCATAACACTGAAAGCCACCGCCAATATGGTAAAAAGCTTTTTCATGGGCATATACCTCCTTGAAAAATCATTGTGCCAGTGCACTAGGTTATATACCTAATTCTATATTACGGATTGTTTCCTGTAAAGTAGCAAGCCTTTCCGTCACAGTAGAATTTACTTCATCAAGGTCCTCTATGGCTCGGGAGGAGCGGCTGATATGGTCAAGACTGTTGTTCAGACTCTGATGCACCTGAGTTACCTGCTGGGTAAATTGCTTGTCAAATTCGTTTATCTTTAACTCAAATTCTTTATTTTTGGCCAGGATTTTATCAATGGCTTTTACGTCATTGATAAGGGTGTTAATGGCCTCGTCAGAGCTTTGAACACTTTCCTGAGTGCTCTTGGAAAGCTTTCCAACCTCCTGAGCAACAACGGAAAAGCCTCGACCTGCCTCACCGGCTCTGGCTGCCTCTATAGCTGCGTTCAGGGCCAGCAGGTTGATTTGTGAGGAAATTTCAGTAATTATTTCCATGACGTTGTTTATTTTTTCTGTGCTGGTGCTTAAAAGCTGGAGCTTAGGTGTTATTTCTGCATTGCGGGAGAGCAGCTGCTTAAAGTAGGTGCCCTGCTCATCAATGCCATTGGACAAATCCTGCATGGAGCTTTTCACCACATCAACATCCTTGGACATCTGCAATATTGTTTGAATAATTGATGGCAAACGCTGCTGGTATTCCTCAAACAGCTCCAAAACCTGATTTTTGATATTACCAACCCGCTCCTGACGGGCGATTACTCTATTGAGGAAAAATTCCTGACAGGCTGCATAATTAGCTGCGAAGGCATCAACATATGGGTCTCGCATAGATGTGCCAGATGGAATTCTATAGAAGAAAATCGCAGTAAGGGTTTCATTCATGTGCAGGCCGCTGATTTCACCGAAGCTGGAGAAGCCGGCAGCCGGCAGCTCGGAGAAAATGTCAATATGCTTGATTTCGTCAGGATAGCCCAAACGCCGTAATATGCAGTCGTTTAGAATAGCACCAAATGGAGCAGGCTTTCCCTCGTTAAATTCCCGAACGGCCTTTTGAAGGGCATTTTCCAATGGCATACGCCGCATGAGATAAAGGTATTCGCCGGTTTCAATATCACAGAAGAAGTTAATCCGGTCATTCTCTTCATCGATTCCTGATATGGAACGAATGAAGTTTTCCCCCTTTATGTCGGTGGCAAAGGTGTAGCCCTGCATTTTATCGTTTAATTCCGCCACACTGGAGCAATGCAGCTCTTCCTTTAGGGCTTCAATAAAGGAAACAGGATTGCCATCGCTTCCGGCAACAGTGGATATATACCGGAGAGCAGAGTTGGCATTTACTACCTCAAACCGGGTTCCGGTGCGTTCAACAGCCTGGGTCTTCAGTATGCCATAGCGATAATCCTTGTTGGTATGGACAATAACTGCCACGGCTACATTTTCCAAAACCTGACTGTCGTTGTAAATATAGGTGTCCTTGAAATCCAGCTTACCGCCGGCACTGCCACCAATAAATGGTATAGGGAACATACCGTTTTGATAAAACGCCTGCATTACAAAGGACTCGCAGTTGGAAAGACCATCAATATACAGCAGGGCAAAGGTATGGTTTACATTCATTCGGAATGGGATATGATGTCGGTTGATTTCCTGCTCCATTTTATTTACCCGATCCCCAACGCTCATATCTACTCGTCCATGACGCAGGTCGTCATTTGGCAGTGGTATGGTCATTATATACAGGTCGCTGATCATGCGTCGGGAAAATACCTGTATCAAAACCCGCCGACGATTTTCATCTGCCTCGCAGTAAAGGGTGCGGATGCCTGCCGGCCGACACAGCTCTCCGGAGGTGGATAACAATATCAGCTTTGCGTTGGAGGAAAGAATACCCTTTATGCTGGTAGCCACAGTGTCCATATCATTATCAGGGGACACATATCCTATAACCAAGGCCGGACCACCGGCCACATCAAACAAGGGCGACAGGTGGGCATAATCCAGTTCACTGGCTGTAAGATAGGCTACCTTGGTATCTGGTGTTGAAGCTGATATATCAGAGGATGGAGCAGTGGGCTTTACACGCTGCTTTAGGGTGGCTGGTTCTTGGAATGTGGGGGCCGGCTTGGCCGGCTCAGATTTAAAAAATTTTTTAAACATATTTCGTAACCTCCTGTTTATATGTTAGGTAAATATTGTCTCACTATCATTAAACATATGGTTAATAATTCGTTACTTATTAGCAAAACTCCTGCTTTTTGTACAGGATAAATCAAATTGGCAGTAGTAGTATCTATTGTAGTAGTACCTATTAATGAAGAATAAAATTTATTTTTAGTCATATTCAAATCATAATTATGGTGTATAATACAAATAAATATCTAATGGCAGGAGATAGTGAACTTATGGGCGAATTAGTAAATGAAACATCAAGAAAGCAGGTAATCGTAAGAACAAGCATCATTGGAATTGTTGCCAATGTTTTTTTGGCGGCATTTAAGGCGGCTATTGGCTTTATGAGCAATTCTATTGCCATTATGCTTGATGCCGTCAACAATATTTCTGATGCAGCCAGCTCCCTTATTACTATTGTTGGGACTAAATTAGCAGCCAAGGAGCCGAACAAGGAGCACCCCTTTGGGTATGGACGAATTGAATATATGACGGCCATAAGTATATCAATTTTGGTTTTTTATGCCGGCATAACCTCATTAACAGAGTCCGTAAAACAGATTATTAATCCTGAAACACCGGATTACAGCACAGTATCATTGGTAATTGTTGCGGTAGCTGTTATTGTAAAGATTGTTTTGGGACAATATGTCAAAAGAGTGGGGGAACAGGTGAATTCTGATGCCTTGGTTAATTCCGGTGAGGATGCCAGACTTGATTCGGTGATTTCTGCCTCTACCCTGGTGGCTGCCGGAATTTTTTTGACCTTTGGTGTTGCCGTAGAAGCATGGCTTGGTGCAATAATCTCCCTGGTTATAATAAAGGCCGGCGTTGATATGCTGCGGGAAACCGTTTCAAAAATTCTGGGCGAACGAAATGATTTGGAGCTTACCAAAAGCATAAAGGAGACCGTAAAGAGCTTTCCAGGGGTGCGGGGAGCCTATGATTTGATTTTAAATAACTATGGCCCTGATGCATGGCATGGCTCTGTGCATATAGAAGTCCCGGATACCTATGGTGCCAGTCAGATTGATAAGCTGTCCCGGGAGATTATCGTGGAGGTCAAGCACAAGCATAATGTGCTTTTGACAGCCATTGGAGTGTATTCCTACAACACCCAGGATGAGGAAATATTAAAGATAGAAAATAAGCTTCGGGATATAGTTTTCGCCAATCAATTCGTTAGGCAGATTCATGGCTTTTATGTAGTGCCGAAAAACAAAACCATGCGGTTTGATCTTGTAATAAGCTTTGAGGCCGAAGACCGCAATGCGGTTTTTCGTGAGGTGGTTGATGTGGTTCAAAAGGAATTTCCGGATTATGAGCTGCAGGCAGTCATAGATACGGATTTTGCTGAGGAATAAATGTTAGGAGAAAAGGAGAGTTCAAAATGGAAATCAAAGCAGTTAAACTTTATGAAAATGGTTTTATGACCCAGCCCTTTGCCATGGGCCTGGAGGACGGAGAGGACAAGTTTGACAAGGCTGTGAAGTATCGCAGCTGTTTGCAAAACTACCTCATTGATACAGGTGATGAGGTTATCCTGGTTGATACAGGAATGTCGTTGGAGACCCCGGATACGGCAGTGGATGTTAATGGTCCTATTTATATTGGCAACCGTATTGACGATTATGTTACAGCCTTTGAAAAGCTTGGCTATAAGAAGGATCAGGTGACGAAGATTCTTGTAACACACAAGCACCCAGACCATACCGGAGAGCTCAGAAGCTTTCCAAATGCCAAGATTTACATTTCACGGGTTGAAGCCGAGGCAATGAACCTCACCGGTGACAATGTTGTGCCGGTAGATTTTACTGATGGCAGCTATGAAAATTTTGATAAATGCCAAAAAATCGCTGATGGCGTTTATTATATTTTTGCTCCTGGTCATACTACTGGAAACAGCATTATAATCGTAGAAAAGGGTGATTTGCGGTATATTATTCACGGTGATGTTACCTATACTGACGAGGCACTTTATAAAAACAAGCTGTCAGTAGCTACCGAGGATAAGGTTGCGGCCAGAGAGACCTTGAACAAAATCAGAAAATTCATTGAAACTCATAAGACAGTATATGTTTCCACCCATACCCCTTTGGGCTATGAGAATTTGGAGACAGATAAGGTGGTTGATCTTGCTGATATGCCTGAACCTATACCACCGGCCATGGATTACGAGGAACAGGAGGAAACAGGCAAATATATGTGTTCTATCTGTAATTATGTTTATGACCCAGAGGTGGGTGACCCGGAGCATGGTATTCCGGCCGGAACCGCTTTTGAGGACTTGCCTGATGATTGGAAGTGCCCGCGTTGCCGGCAGGGAAAGGATAAATTCGGAAAGGCATAGGGAGCACTGCAGCCGATGGAAGAATTTTTGATGAAGAAAATAGCTACCATAAGGACTGATTTCCCTACAAAATTTGGTATTCCCCGGCAAAGTGGCGTTGTGGCAGGGCTTACAGGTAAAATTGTGTTTGAGCCACTATATCGGGATGCTGCTGCCCTAAGAGGGATAGAGGGCTTTTCCCATCTTTGGCTTATATGGCAGTTTTCGGAAAATGTGCAGGAGGGGTGGTCCCCGACGGTTAGGCCACCGATTTTAGGAGGTAATAAGCGGGTGGGCGTATTTGCCACCCGCTCTCCTTTTCGCCCGAATCCCATAGGGTTATCCAGTGTGAGACTGGAGAGGGTGGAGGACAGTGATGAAGGAAAAATACTGATTGTCAGTGGGGTTGACCTGATGGATGGTACACCTATATTGGATATCAAACCATATTTGCCCTATGTTGACAGTCATCCTGAGGCTACTGAGGGCTTTCGTAGTGGTGGCTGGAATAGGGTGCTGGAGGTCGAGTTTCCATCGGAGCTATTGGCAAGGGTGCCGGAATATCAACGTAAGGCGTTGATGGGCGTGCTGGAAAATGACCCAAGACCATCGTATCACCATGATCCGGGACGGGTTTACGGATTCGGCTTTGGTGAAATGGAAGTGAAGTTTGTGGTAAATGACAAGGGACTGAAAGTAACTGATGTTATACTTTAGGTTGGGTGGTAAAAGGAGCCTTAGCGCCCGTTAGCGTGTCCAGCTAAGTGCAAAGTTCTAGGACAAATAAAGTAAGTATATTTATATCCCCCGTCAAAGCTTTAAAATATTTGGCGGGGGATAGTATCATTTGACGTACTATGTTAGAGAAAACTGCGTACTTGTTTTATTTTTGAGAGATGATATTCTTTATGTATCAAGTTAAGGTATGAGTTTGGAAGGAGATACATAATGAAGTCACAGACCATCGTAAATTCTTTTGAGAAAAAAGTCATCGAGAACGAGGCTGCCCTTGCCGTATTCGACAGGGAACGAAGACTCAGCAGGGGGGAGCTTTCCCGTATGGCTGATACCATAGCCGCCAGGTTGCCAGGAAATGCCAAACGTATTGGTATTATCTTGGATCATTCCGTGGAAATGATTGCCGCCATTCTTGCCGTTTTAAAATGTGGGGCAGCCTACGTTCCGGTGGAGCCCACCTTCCCAAGGGAGCGAATTTATTTTATGATGCAGGATGCAATGGCGGAGGCGGTTATTACGCAGGAAAAATATTGCCCTTTGGTCAAGGATATACCGAAGATTATCATAGAGCGGGGGCTGACTATAGAGGAAAATGCGCCTTTACCTGCTGCTTCCTGCAGCAGTGAAGCTCTGGCCTATATTCTCTACACCTCCGGCACAACTGGAAAGCCCAAGGGCGTTGCGGTAACAAATGCCAATGTACTGCATTATATTGGTGCGTTCCAACGGGAATTTCAGCCTGATGAAAATGATACCATGCTCCAGTATTCCGTCTGCTCCTTCGACATATTTGTTGAGGAGGTGTTCAGTGCTTTGCTGTCGGGAATGAAACTGGCGATACCTTCGGCAGCTGACAAACAGGATATTGGTAGTCTGATGGAATTTGTCAGGAAAAACCATATCACCGCCATTAGTGGGTTTCCTTATTTATTGCAGGAGATGAATGGACTGGCCGAATTACCGAAGAGTCTCCGGCTTCTTATCAGCGGCGGAGATGTGCTACGTTCATCCTATGTGGATAAGCTAATAAATCGGATGGCGGTTTATAACACCTATGGTCCTTCGGAAACCACGGTATGTGCCGCTTACTACAATTGCTCCAAGGGGGCACCCTTGGCCGACGGAACATATCCAGTGGGCAGACCGATATATGGTACAGATATTGCTATCATGGATGGGGCGGGTAAGGAAGTACCCCAGGGAACCCCGGGAGAAATCTGTATCTTGGGTGATGGTGTTTCGCTTGGCTATATTGGCAACCGCCGAAAGGAAAATGAAGCCTTTGAGCTCCACACTGACGGACGCAGAATGTATCGAAGTGGGGATTTAGGCTATATATTACCCGATGGAAATATTGCCTTTCTTCACCGTAAGGATACACAAATCATGATTCGCGGCAAGCGGGTAGAGGTAAGCGAGGTGGAAAATGTTCTTCTGCAATCGGGAATGATTCGCCAGGCCTGTGTCTGTCCAAAGACAGATAATAAGCACCTTTCTTATATGGTGGCCTATATTGTAAAAAAAGATGCGGCAATAGATTTGACGCAGATTAAGTCCTATTTAGAAAATTATTTGACAGATTTTATGGTGCCGGAGTTCTTTGTAGAGCTTTCATCCCTTCCCCTCAATCCTAACGGCAAGGTGGATAAGGGGGCACTCCCAAAAGTGGAAAGGGAGTGCGTAGCGGCATGAATATTGAAATAAAAAGACTGCATATAACCGATATGGATATCCTGATTACACTGCGCATGGAGGTGCTGTCCAATGTCTTTTGTAAAGAGCGTAAAGCTATGACGGATGGTGAATGGACGGCATTAAGGGAGGCCAATCGCTCCTACTATCAGACGGCATTGGAAAAAGACGGCCATATTGCTTGTCTTGCCCTGGTAGATGGTGAGCTGGCGGGATGCGGTGGTATTTGTCTATACATGGAGATGCCCTCTCCCGATAATATCAGTGGATTATGTGGATATCTTATGAATATCTATACCCGGGAGCAGTACAGGAGTAAAGGAGTGGCCAAAGCCGTTTGTCGGTGGCTGATTAACGAGGCTACGGTGAGGGGAACGAAAAAAATATATCTGGAAACCTCGGAATGTGGCAGAGCTCTGTATCATTCCTTGGGGTTTCATGAAATGAAGGATTATTTGAAGCTTTAGCAGAAAATATATTACGTCGAAAGAATGGAGCTGCTCACTTCTCCCTGTGGAGCTTGTTCTTTCAGTATAAAAGTGAGAATAATGATAACTGCTTTGAAAAATATACCGGTAATTGGGAGGATTGGGGGGAGTAATATGGCAAAAAAACAACAAGAATACATGAGCTATGAGGAATATCTGGTCAAGGTCAAGGAGGGCATCGTAACCAAGGATGGACACTGTCCGGTAACACCGTTACTGGTTATGCTGCAGGGGCGGTGGAAATCCCAAATCATGTATGAGCTGTGCATTTATGACAGAGTCCGTTTTGGGCAGCTCAAAAAGGACCTGCCCGGCATTACCAATACTATGTTGACCAAAAGCCTCCGGGAACTGGAGGATGATGGATTGGTGCATCGGGAGCAGTTCAACGAGGTACCGCCTCATGTGGAATATTCTCTGACAGATATGGGAAATGACCTTCTGCCGGTGTTTTATGCCATCATGAACTGGGGCTTTAAATATGAGCAGGAAATCTTTGAGGCCAAGGAAGACAAGTAACCTGGAAAGGGGTATTTATGAAAAGCTTAGTCATTGCCGGGAAGGAAATCCAAATATTTCCTTCTAAAAAGGAAAATGCACCCTTGGTGATACTTCATACTGTGCATGGAGAAGGTGAAAATGTTTATCGGATGGCTCTGGAGGGGGCGCCGGTGGATTTTTCCCTGGCAGCCATTGGAAAGCTCGCCTGGGATGATGAAATGTCACCCTGGGAAATACCGCCAATAGCCAGGGGGGATACCCCATGTACAGGAGGTGCAGATGCCTATCTTGGTACCTTGACTGAAACAATACTACCGGAAATATTAAGCTGCGTTCCCTCGCCGTCTTTTATGGCATTGGCTGGATATTCACTGGCAGGGCTTTTCGCCGTCTATGCCATGTACCATACTGATGTGTTTGAGCGGATAGCCAGTGCCTCCGGCTCATTTTGGTATCCCAAATTTCTCGATTATGTACAGCAACACGAAATGAAACGTCAACCAAAATGTATCTATTTCTCCCTGGGTAATAAAGAAGCAAAAACCAGAAACAAAATACTCCAATCCGTTGAGGAAAATACCCGTTGGCTGGAAAAGCATTATCGAGAATCCGGAATACGAACTGTCTATGAAGAAAATCAGGGAAATCATTTTCAGAATGCAAATGAGCGGATGGCAAAGGGAATTTGTTGGATTTTGCAGTAGTGCATTGATATTTTAGGGGGTGCATCGTTAGATTGTATAACTTTGATTGGTAATATCGGGCTTGTGTGATTTATTCCTAAAATAAGAAACATACCGTGAATAGAATGTTTATGTGAGAATAATATGTGTGTAAGAGTGGTAAAAAAGTGTGATAGCAAACGAATTAAGAACTTGTTAATATATCTCTCTAGCGATATAAAAAGTATTTTTCTTTTTACCGGGTTCGGGGGAATAATATTGAGGCCATGAGAATAATAATGGCCAAGCGTGATTTCATGAAAACTTTGTTTGGGGATGCAGAAGAATGAATAAAGATAAAAATTCAGTTAGTGCCAAAATTGCACAAACTGCCGATGAATCAAAAAAATACATATTTGATCCCCAAAAACTATATGGTTAAATTACGCAGACGCTAATAACGATAATTATGAAATTGGCCTGTTCTTGCAAAAATTTAAACAATAACATGTGAATACAGCAAACATTGGATTCCCAGATGAAAAAACCATCTGGGATTTTATATTAATATAATTACTCGAAATGATTAAAAACTTTAGTATATTGATTATAATAAATAATAATGTTAAAATTGGTTGTAAAACATAATAATAATATAAGGGGATGGGAGACAAAGGGAAATTATTATAGAGAATATATATGATATATGGAAAAAACATAAGAAATGGGGTATTATTTTGGGTAAGAAAGATTCCATTACAAAAGATTACATGGGGAATCCGGCAAGATTTGCAGATTTGTTTAATGGCTATTGTTTTCATGGCTCTGAGGTAGTGTCACCAAGTGATCTGCGGGATATGGATACCTCAAGTGTCGTTGTTCCCTATGGTTCTGATGGGGCGGCTGTGCCAACTCAAAAGTACAGAGATGTGCTGAAGGTTTTGACTAAAACTGACGGCAAAGCTGCATATTGTATTTTGGGGGTGGAAAATCAGTCAGAGGTTCATACGGCTATGCCCGTAAGAAATATGCTGTACGATGCCATGACCTTGGTTGACCAGATAACTGCTGCGGCCAATTCCCATAAAAATAACCATGATAAGACCAGTGGTAAAGAGGAGTTTCTCAGTGGCTTTTATCGCAGTGATAAACTGTTGCCAGTTGTTACTATTGTAGTACATTGGGGAGCTGATGAATGGGATGCCCCTGTATCATTGCAGGAAATGTATTCAAAAGAGATTGATGATAGAGTACTGCAATATTCATCGGATTATCACATTAACTTAGTATCTCCGGCCATGATGAGTGATGGGGAATTGGATGTTTTTAAATCTGATTTGTGTGAAGTGCTGAAGTTTATCAAACATTCCAAGGACAAGCAAAGCATGATGGATTTAGTGGACAGTGATCCTAAATATAAGTCTCTTAGTCGTGAAGCAGTACAAACCATAAGTGTATGTGCCAATGTTGATTTTAAGATTCCTGAAGAAGAGGAGCTGATAGATATGTGCAAGGCAATAGAGGATATGAAAGACGATGCCCGTAATGAGGGACGTATTGAAGGCCGTCGTGAAGGACACCTAGAAGGTTTTGCAGAGAGTCAATCTCAAATGGCGATGAAAATGCTTAAGAAAAACGAACCTGTTGAGAAAATTATAGAATACACCAGTCTGTCAGATCAGCAGGTGCAGGAGCTGGCCCAGCAAATGCAATAAGAGGAGCTGATAGATATGTGCAAGGCAATAGAGGATATAAAAGACGATGCTCGGATGGAAGGTCGTCGTGAGGGTAGGGATGAAGGTCGTATGGAAGAACGGCTTACATCTATTCGGAACTTAATGAAGAAAATGGGCTGGTCGTCCAAGGAGGCTATGGATGCCCTTATGCTCCCTGCTGAAGCGCAGAAACAGTATAGTGCTTTTATTTGAAACCAAACAATAATGTAAGTATCTAATTATCAGACTCCCAGATTTTATAAAATCATCTGGGAGTTTTAATGTGCATTATAATGTACATTGATTTTGATATATTATAACCCAGGATAGATAATTATGTAAGAAATGCATTACGGAGGTGCAATATAATGACAGATCAAAAGTATATTAGAACAGCAGGGCTGATGAAACGGCTTAAAGCATTGAAAGATAAGGTGGTAGAACGGCGGGAGCAGTTTGAGAAATTAATGGAATTTGTAGAAAAAGAGACTGTATATCTCACAACTCCTGCGTCTACAAAATATCACCTTAATTGTGAGCAGGAGTTATTGGAGCATAGCATTAATGTGGCGGAAACCATGCTTAAAATAAAGGCAGCAATTGCTCCGGAAATTTCCGATGAAAGCTGTGTAATCGTTGCTCTTATGCATGATTTGGGGAAAACGGGAATGCCAGGAAATCCTCTCTATATCAAAAATCCACCAGACAGCAAATACAAGAATCCGTATTACTGGAATGGAAACCTAACTTATTTGAGTGTTCCTGTGCGGAGTCTGTATTTGGTGGCACAAAGATTTCCACTAACCGAGGAAGAGATACAGGCCATTGTATATCACGATGGGCAGTATGTGGAGGATAATCGAAGTGTAGCTACCAATGAAACACCACTGACATTGCTCTTACAGTATGCAGATACATGGAGTGGATTTATATTGGAGAAATGAAATGGCTAAGTAAATGATAATATAGGAAATGTATGAATGATAATTGGAGAATGCAGAGGAAAATGTGAAGTATAATTGTTTATATTGGTAGAAATATCAAATATACTATTTAAAAAACAGATTTGTGAAGTGCTTTTACATGAAGATTTATTGAAAGATATATGTAGATGATATGACAAAAGTAGGTGATAACATGTATGGCAGCAAGAAAATGGTCAATGTCTATATACTGAATATTCTACGGGAGTTTTCGGATGAAAATCATGCTATTACTCAGCAGGAGATATTAAAGCGTTTAAAAAATGATTATAGCGTAGTTTGTGATCGTCGGACTGTGAAGGCTTATGTTGATGAATGGACAGAACTGGGCTGGGATATTGTTTATGACGGGGGTTATAAACTTATTGGACGGGAATTTGATGAATCGGAGCTACGGATATTAATAGACAGCGTGCTATTTTCAAAATCTATTTCCACGAAGCAGGCCCAGGAGCTTATCGACAAGCTGAAGGGCTTTGCCAGCAAGTATTTTACGTCAAAGGTTTCCCACGTGTGCAATCTGCCCAATCTGAATCGCACCATAAATAAACAGGCCATGTACTGGCTGGATACCATCAATGATGCCATAGACAATCAGAAGAAAATCCGCTTTTTCTACAATGATATGGGGACGGATTTTAAGCTGCATCTGAAAAGACAGGAGCCATATATTGTCAATCCCTATCAGATTGTGGCCAATAATGGGCGTTTTTATCTCATTGGTAATGTTGATCAGTACGACAATATCATCCACTTCCGTCTAGATAAAATGACTGATGTGGAATGTTTGGATGAACCTCGCAAATCCAAAAAGAAAATACCAGAACTGGCTAATGGATTGAATTTGCCAAAACACATGGCAGAGCATATATACATGTTTAGCGGGGAAAGTGTGTGGGCCGAGATCAAGACCGCTCCTTCCATGATGTGGGATTTGACTGATTGGTTTGGTACAGAATTCAAAATTGAGAAAAAGACAGATGAATATATTATTGTTCGCTTAAAATGTAATTATTCTGCTTTAAGATATTGGGCACTTCAATTTGGTCCCTATGTGGAGATATTAAAGCCAGATAATCTGCGTCAACAGCTGCAATCCGATGCAAAGGCTTTGTGGGAGAAATACAAGGAGTAAAATCATATTGAAAGATCTGTTTCCCAGGTGATAAAAAATCATCTGGGATTTTTATGTACAATGTAATGCACATATCTTCTGATATTATTATGTCAAGAAATAAAAAAGATATAGGTGCTTACTGCTGGAGGAAAGGAGTGGTCAATATGATCAGCAAAAAAGATTTTATTAGAATTGGCGATGACAGATTAAGCATTAAGTCCATAGAAAGGTATGGTGTTTGTACAACTACCAGATATTTCGTGAAAAATGAAATACATTCCGAAGTTAGCCGTGATATTTACGAAAAAGCATTCTATCTGTATATGGAAGATGAGGAATTGGATGTAAATGCAAATCCTATATTGGATATTAATGGCTACCCGGTATTTATGGATAGGAAAATTATCCGGGAAGGCTATATTCCACCTGATGCATTTGACATACAAAAAGTAAAAGCATTGTATGTTCAGGGAAATTGGGGGCAGAATTCAGTGTTGACTTACTTTGATGGGGAATGCGGTATTGATATTGATGAAAAAATTTCGGAATTAGATACATTTCTAACCGGTGTGCAGGAAAAATAATCTATTGGTAAACAGCAAGATTATCAATTAATGATGCTAAATGATTAAAGTAAGCGCCTATGATAAATCCTGATTCTGGTACGAGGTATCCGTAATTGTAAAAAATGGCTGCATAGCAGGAGTTTTGTTTTGTAAACTAGAATTATTGCAAAGGACGGTGCAGATAAAATGTTATTCGAAGAAACTTACAAGAAAATAGTATCAGAGGTTTTGGGAAAACAACTGCCACAATATTTTTCTAATGAACCATATTCTAAGGTTTACTTGCCATCGGATATCGCAAAACAGGCAATCGAATTATCCGTAAAAAGTGGTTATGATGAAAGCATAGCCTATGGGGCACTTTATTATTGGATGTCCGGCAATTACTGGTATCATGCAGTAGAATCATATCGGAGAACTGCGGCAAGGACGGAAGATTACAATAAAACAACAAGTGAACTGATTAGGCCGGTGGATATAGTTCCCACACTAAAAAATGATTTTCCATTAATGTTCAATAATATAGAATTTGCGCTCAAAAAATCCAACGTAAACAAATCCCTATCACATGATAAGACGGGACAAAAGGAAGATATAGCTATAGGTTTTAATCAGATTGATAATCTGATTAAGGGAATACGCCCTGGAGAACTGGTTATAATGGCGTCTCGTCCATCCATGGGAATGACAGATTTCTTTATGAACATGGCAGCTAATACTGCATCAAATGGTAAAAATGTTGCAATACTCGAAATGAAGAAGAGCAAGTATGAACTTTCACAACGATTGTTATGTTCAGCGGCAAAGATTGATTACCATTATTTTTATGGTAGGGAAACCTTGTCATGTGATTTCAATAAAGTAATACACGATTGTATGAAAAGTAAATCCTTCTCGAATATATGCATATATGAGTCATTTTCCGTTGTTGGCAGGGATAATTTCATTGATAAGGTGTCTGCACTTCATAAACAAAGAGAAATGCAGCTTCTGATAGTGGATGATATACAAAATATGTGTTTATTGCCAGAAGGGAACTTAGAGTTAGAGCCATCAGTTGAAAAAAACTGTCAGCTGCTCAGGGAAGTGGCGATTAAATTACAAATCCCTGTGATTGTAATGTCACAATTAAATCGATTTGTTGAATCCCGCTGCAATAAACGGCCTATACTTGGGGATTTGCGTAACTTCGGATTAATTGAAGATATGGCTGATATTGTTATTTATCTCTACAGTGATGATTATTATAGGAAAAATAACAAGGATGTAAAAGTTATCGATGTAATCATTGCAAAAAATCGTGATAAATTCTTCGAAAATTTGGACACGATACCTGTTATTTATGAAAATAAAATAAATAAATACAGAGACGTATCATTAAGTGAGATACTTGATTTGTACTGGTAGAGGTGGTCACTCATGGTAGAAGAATTTTATGGGAAAGTCAGTAGGTCAGGTTCCAATTTAACTGATAATTTGGAAGACAAGTTGACCGGAGATTTTTTTGGCACGTTACGATATATTGATTTTTATGATGGGTTGAAACGAATATTGATTGATGCATTATCTAAATCCGTAAAATCACAAGAATTGGACTTCCAAAATGCCCTTGGTATAATCCAACAAATCAGCTGTACTAATATTATGGATAAAGATAACATCGAATTTTGGCCTAATCATGAATTAGGTGAGTTGGATGTTTTACTAAAATTTGATAATTGCTATATTGGTGTTGAGGTAAAACTTCATAGTGGTCTGTCCTCAGATGATCAACTGATTAGAGAAGCAAAAATTATCTGTGATAGAGCGGGCGACAAAGAAAAAATCCTATTGTTCATAGCTGGCCAAGAGTCGTGCATATCAGTTTATAATCAATATAGGAATAAAGTTAAAGGTGCTTATTTTATTTTTATAAGCTGGGAGGATATATTACAGTCCTTAAAGGAAGTAAAAACAAAATGTAATGTATATTGGCAGGGGCTAATATTGGGTGATCTAATAAAACTGTTAACCCGAAAAGGATTTGATATATTTTCATCTGTAATTAAAAATGTTCCCAATAAATCAATTGATAAGGGAGGTTATTACCGCATGTCGGATAATAAGATGGGCTATACGGAGAACTATAAAAATGCCGCACGTGTGATTTTTATGACATACCAAAATATCCAGAAACTATTAGAGGCTACAAAAAATGAATCTGAGAATAGTAGTGTGGGATATACCTATATGAGCCAACCAAAGCCGTCCATGACAAAGGGTATAGTAAATGATTTTTGGCAGATATTTAGCGAAGGAAATAACACTAATGGAAGTTATACTTCATTGTATGCTGTTAATATTTTCCTGACTGACACAAAAGAAGAAAATTCATCTGATCCTATTCTCAGGGTTATAAGGTATGTTTCCTCAACATCTATATCAGGAAATATAGGTGGAAATGATTTAGCAAATATTTTTGATAAAAATAGTGATAATAAGGTGTTGAATGTCGAATTTAAAGGTCTAAACGGGGCGGATATCAACTTGCATAAGAAGGTTGTGGATATTCCTAACGAATATAATGTTGAACGTTTGTATTATGTGGACCTACCATTAATGAGCATTACCAAATACAACATTCATGTGATATTTGACGCATTTAATAAGCTTTCTGGTATTAGTGATTGACAATGTTCTAAAATGCTATTGGTTCAAAAGATTATGAGGTGAGAAATAAATGCCTGCCCATAAGGAATATTACAATCCTGGATTGTCTGTAGCCATTATTGTTATTGGTGATAACGCTGGTAAAGCCGTTAATCATTTCAAAAATGTAGTATGGCCGAAAACGATAAAGAAATTGTTTTCTCCAGATTATATCAATATCAATTATGTAGCTGATATGAGCACATCAGATAAAGACATGAAAAATATGGATGTTATTTTTATCGTAGCTGAATTTGATAAAGATGATGTCCATAAACAGATAGTTGTTTCATTAAACTGCTTTAATGAGCTTTCTAAGAATGAACGTCCCTTAGTCATCGGTATTGAAGTGAACCCTTTTAATACATTGGAAAAAATACGAGATTTGTACAAGCATGTGTTACCGTGTTTGGATTCGTTGTTGGTCACTGTGGGGAAATATGACTTTTCTTATCAGAGAGCATCGGAATCTCTAAATATGGTTTTAGGATTATTAGGTGCGCCCAACATTGTAGGTTTTGATTTTTCCGATGTGAAATTCCAGCTTTCAAAAGCAGGAATAACACTTTTAGGGGTGGGCGTGTCCGCTGGTACCCGGGCAACTCTGCGGAATGCTACAGAGCAAATAATATCCTCTTTTCCTCTGGAGGTTTACCAACGTGATACTATATGTATTATTGCAAATTTTAAGGCAAGTATAGACGGAAGAAAATTGGTACAAGAAATGTCAGATGCCGTTGAAAGCATAGAAAATGCAATACCACTTGATCCATACAGTATTATTGGTGGAAGTATCGAAGCTGACCTAGGGGATACTAAACAAGCATATTTAATTATTTCAATTATCTGAAACTACTAAATAAGTGGATTCAAGAACATATGATTTTGCTACATAAGCAGGGAGGGAAAATATAATGATAAATAAAAACGATAACGATGCTGCGGATAAAGTAACAGAGGTCATTAATGATGGGCAAGAGCAGGAGACTATACGAGATATATCAACATACGTTTAGTTGAGCCACGTTGATAAAACTTCCCTTATATAATTGGAGTGAGTAATTCATAAAGGGGATGCGCGCAAGATGAGAGCCCTATTATTAATTAGTGGAATTAAAACAATAAGTATCC
>JAFVER010000049.1 GCA_017475925.1 Anaerovibrio sp.
GCGATGATATGAAAAAATCCGAGGAGAGGCGGCACGTATTGGAGGTAAGGCTGGCTGAGGTTGACCAATCTACAAGATCAGCCCATCATCGCCTGGATGACCATATCAATAAGGAAGGGTGATTGTATTGAATGTTTTAATCAAGGAATTATGCAAGGCTGACTTTATTGTTGTAGTTGTTGTGAGTATAAGTCTTTTAATCTGCGTGTGTATGGGCGCGTTCGATTTTGCCAAAGAGATATTAATAGGGTTAATGTCGTATATAGGCGGGCGCGGAGCTACACATGTAGAAAAAGGAAGCCAAAATGGAAAGTAGAAAATGGCAGACATTAGCCAGATATACGCTGGATTTCATAGCGGTCGCAAAAGAAAATGGCTTTTGCCTGGATATACTCCAAAACATTGAGAGGCGGCTCTATCGTGAGTCGCCTTTTCCAATTCACCATGAAAGGAAGGAAAAGAAAAAATGAGTGTAAAAATTGTCGAGACTAATTTGGATTTTACCAGCCTGTCAGAGCGCAGTATTACCAATATGGTTGTGCTGCATCATACTGGTGGCAATGATATTGACGCCAGTGCAGAGCAGATACACGAATGGCATAAAAATAATGAGTGGGCTGGCATAGGCTATCATTATGTTATTCGCAAGGATGGCACCATTGAGCGTGGCCGCCCAGAGTGGGCCATCGGCTCCCATGCTTATGGGGAAAACAGTCATACTATTGGTATCCACATTTCCGGTGATTTTGATGCTGCAGTCCCTACCAAGAAGCAGATTGAGAATTGTGCCGAGCTGGTAGCCGATATCTGCACCCGCTATGGCATTCCTATTGATACTGACCATGTTGTTGGCCATGGTGAGCTTATGGCCACCAGCTGCCCTGGAACAAACCTTCAGGCGTTGCTTGATAACGGCATAATTACAGGCAAAGCAAATTATTATGCAAACCCATCTGAGGCTAAGCCAGTGGACGGAGCCAAACAGGAAGGAAACAGACTGACAGAACGTTTTAACTCTTTGTCCTCTGTGCCTGAGTGGGCATATGATACTGTCAAAAAGATGGTTGATAAAGGGTTGCTTACAGGTGGTGGCCTAAAGGACGCTGGCGGTTATCCTGCTGACCTTGATTTGTCTATGGATATGCTGAGGATTTTTGTAGTAAATGACCGAGCAGGCCTGTATGATTAAGGAGAAAAAATAAACATATAAATAGCCGTCAAATCAGTAGGGAAGCTGACTTGACGGCTTATTTTTTGTCTGCAGTTTGTCTGCATTTTGTCTGCCAATATTCAGCACAATAATAAATATTGTTAAATATAATATTGGTGAATATGGCTTTATATAAGGGATTGTTAGGCATTAACAAAGATAACAAAATACAGAAAAAACAGACTTCATAAAGGGAATATAATAAATGACTTATCGGGGTGGTAAATCATCTACTATCAGAGATTACTTTTAAAACTGATTTATATAATTCCAAAGGCAACAGCCGCAAGCATCGCAGCCATCAGCACAATATACCAGATTACCCATGGTAATGCTGCGGCTTTTATCAGCTTACCTTCGGCACCGATTATGCCTGTGGTAGCACAAACCGCGACAATGTTGTTTATGCAGACGATGTTACCGATGGCACCGCCCTGGTTTTGGAGAGCAACGATAAATACCTGTGGGATATTCAGGATTGTTGCAGTCTCAAACTGGAGTGGGGTAAACATGATATTTGATACTGTGTTGGACCCAAACATAAAGGCACCAATGGTACCGATGAATGGAGCAACAAATACATAGTTGGCACCTGCCAAATCAGCCATGCCCTTTGCCATGGAAACCAACATAGAGTCCCAACCCAAAGGATTAGCATTGGAATAACGATAAATATATACCATTGCGAAGCCGAATAGCAAAGCGATAGTAGCACCATAAAGCTGATTGTAGGATTTCTTTACAATGCCCTTAACCTGAGTCGCACTTAATCCATAGAATGGTATGGAAATCAATACAACTAATACAAACGGGAATAAACCAGGATTGTTGAAGTACTTCATAGCAAAGCCAGCGCCTTCAACGCCCATGATGTTGTTCATGGAGAATACGAAGCTGGTGATTATGCCCTTGAGACCAATCTCCGGAATTCTGGTTAATACCAGCCAAAGTGCTATGAGAAGATAAGGAGTCCAAGCCTTTAGCAGGGACATGGTTGGCTTATCATCAGATTCTGTTGATTCCGAAGCTTTTCGTTCGGTGCCAGGGAACCGCCAGGTTTCCTTTGGTACCAAAAAGCCTGCTTTTGCAGCAGCAAGTGTAGCAAATATGGTAACTGCACCGGCACAGATAGATACCAGCTCAGAACCGATAAATCTTGCAACGATAAGATAAAAAACGTCAAAAACGATAGAAGTAAACAGTGCAAATGGCAGTACTGGCAATGAATGCTTAAAGAAGGATTTTTCTTCACTGTACTGTCTGGTAACCAATGCCAAAACAACCATAATAACAAAGAAGGTACCAGCAGCAAGGCCAACAGCAGATGCCCAAGATAAGTCAAGCTTCCACGCTTCTAGGTCGGTTACTCCGATGGTTGGCAGGGTATCCTTCAGAATTTCTGCCGCTGAGTTGGTTGGTGTACCGGCAGCACCAAAGGATACTGGCGGCGAATCCAAAATAAGGCAGGCAGTAGCAGCTGCCATTGGAGGAAAACCAAGACCAATCAATAATGGTGCGCAGATAGCCGGTGGAGTACCGAATCCGGCAGCACCTTCAATGAAGGCAGACAGTGCATAACCAACGATAATCATCTGGATACGGGCATCCTCTGAAATACCATTGAACATGGACTCAATGCGATGCATAGCACCAGCCTCATTAAGCATATTCATCAATAGAATAGCTCCGAAAATAATAAGCAGGGTATCAATAGAGCCCAAAAAACCAGTTACGGTATAAGCTACTACATGCAGCAAATCCATCTGCCAATAGAATAAACCAATCAAACTGATGGACAGCCAGGCAATCGGCAAAACCTTTTTGGCTGGCATATTAACACCCACCGTTAGGATGATGGTAAGTATTATTGGTATAGCGGCAACGATAGCTAACACAAGTCTCATCTCCTTACATTTCATTCATTAATAATAAATAATACAACTACAAAAAGTGCAATACACACAAGTAAGCGAAATGGTATATTAATGACTATTTACGAATGAATTAATTTGTAAGATGATTTTGATAAACAAATATTAAATTGTGTAATAATATATTGGCGTTGCCATAATTATATTTTATTAATAGCTATTAATCAAGAGAAAGTTGAAAAATGTCAGAATATTTTTTAATGGTTTAAAATTATTTACCTTTAATTTAGAATTGTTTATAAATGATTTTATCATATTGACAGACAATTTATTGGATAATATAATGGGTATGAGCGAAAATGGTTTGACAATTTATTGGATGAATTTTTCTGAAAGGAGAGTTGTTAATGAAAAAGGTGTGTGCTAACTGGCCAGCAGAGGCATTTATCAGTGGTCTGGTAGATGCAAAGCACTGGCAGGCCTTTGAGGAAAATGCCAAGTTGGCTGCTGCAGAAATTTATAAGGTATCTGATTATAAAGCAGCAGAAAAGACATTAAAGGACGTACTGCAGGAATTTTCACCCAAGGAAATCATTGCTGTAGGCGGCGAGGAGAATTCTGTTTTGGCTGGGATTTACTCCAGGCTGGCAACAGATACAACCAAGGTGTATACGGAAAAATTCGATATTGCTGAACATGCGCCAAGTGCTGATGTGGGAATTTCCACTGCTGAATTTGGTATAGGGGAAACCGGCAGTCTTGTTGTTGATAATTTTTCCTATGAGGCGCGGGTAACCAGCATGTTGCCGTTTGTGAACGTTGTATTTGTTAATGCTAATTATATGGTAGAAAATGTTACAACAGCCTGCCAGATAATTGGTAAGGTTTTTGATAAGGGCTATTGTGGATTTGTAACCGGACCAAGCCGTACAGCCGATATTGAACGAGTTTTAAGCTTGGGTGTTCATGGACCGAATAGACTTATTGTCATTGCTGTGGAAAATGAAGGAGGGGAGAACTGATGGCAGAACGTAATCTGAAAAAGGAAATTAAGGCAAAGCTTCAAGATGAAGTTATGCAGGATGCCCTTTCCCGATTTGCTGACCAGTATCCAGGCTCCCGCCTGAAATCCTATGCTGGACAGGATATAGAGGCTCTTCGTGAAAGTCTCCGTTGCATGAAGGCTGAGGCCGTTGAGGAGATTGATGATCTGGCTGACAAATTTGAGGAAAACGTTAAAGCAAGAGGTGGCGTTGTTTATCGTGCCAAGGATGGCGATGATGTAAAGCAGTTCCTCCTGAAGATTTGCGAGGAAAATGGAGTTAAAAGGGTTGTAAAATCCAAGTCCATGGCATCAGAGGAAATCCATCTCAATGAGTGCTTTACTCAAAATAATATCAGAGTTAAGGAAACTGATTTGGGTGAATGGATGATTGCCATAGCTGGTCATAAGCCATCACATATGGTTATGCCAGCCATACATTTGAATCGTTATCAATGCGCAGAGATGTTTGAGAAGGAGCTTCAGGAAGAAGTTCCAGGTGAGGATATTCCTTACATGATTCAAAAAGCCCGTCAGACTCTGCGTCAGGAATTCTTGCAGGCCGATATGGGTATAACTGGTGCTAACTTTGGTATTGCCGAGAATGGCGCTATTGGCCTTGTTACCAATGAAGGAAATGCCCGTCTGGTAACTACTCTTCCTAGAATCCATGTTGTACTCATAGGTTATGAAAAGCTTATTCCAAAGACTGAGGATGCAGCTAAGATTTTGCGCTTGTTGCCAAGAAATGGTACCTGCCAAAAAATGACCAGCTATATGACCATGGTTGATGGCCCTACTCCGGTAATGTATAAGAAGGACGGCAAGTGGGTAGAGGAAAATCGCAAGCAATACGTTATTCTCTTAGATAATGGTCGTCTGGAAGCTGCCCATGATCCGGTTATGAAGCAGGTATATCAGTGTGTACGTTGTGCTTCATGCCTTAATGTCTGCCCAATCTGGACCCTGGTTGGTGGACATGTATATGGACATATTTATTCTGGTGGTATCGGAGCAATCCTTACTGGTCTCTTAAACGGTATTGAAAACTTCAGTCAGTTTAGTGACCTTTGTATTGGCTGTCGAACCTGTACCACAGTTTGTCCTGGTAAAATTCCAATTCCAGATCTCATTGATGAGCTGCGAAACAGATATGTTAAAAAGCATGGCGTTCCGACTATGGACAAGTCCTTCTTTGATAACGTACTCAATGACCGCGGATTGTTCCACAAGCTGTTGCTGAAGGCTGGCTCGGTAGGTCAGGCACCGTTTAAGTCTGGTAAATTTATTCGTCATCTGCCATTGTTCTTTGCTGGCATGACTAAAGGCAGAAGCCTGCCAACTATTGCTGAACGCTCCATCCGTGACCGGATGCCTGCATTAGAGAAGAAAAATCCGGCTCATGCAAAGAAAAAGGTGGCATTCTTCAGTGGCTGTAACACCGACTTTGTATTTGCTGATACCGGTGAAAATGTAGTAAAGGTATTACAGAGTCTTGGAATGGAAGTTGTATATCCTATGGCTCAGAGCTGCTGCGGCAAACCAATTCTTGGTGTAGGTGACCGGGAAACTGGTAAAAAGGCAGCTAAGAGAAATATTGAGGCATTGGAGTCAGTAAATCCAGATGTTATAGTTACTTCCTGCCCAACCTGTGCTGAAACCTTGAGTGAAACCTATGAAAAGCTCTTTGAGGATGATCCGGTATGGGGCCCAAGAGCAAAGGCATTCTGCAAGAAGGTGCGTGAATTCTCCAGCTTTGTAGCTGAAGAATACAAGGCTCAGGGTAAGCTTCTTCCAACTGCCGGTGGTGAAAAGGTAACCTTCCATGATTCCTGCCATATGAAGCGCGGACTTGGTATATATGAAGAGCCTAGAGCTCTTCTGGATGCTACACCTGGCGTTGAGCTGGTAGAGATGAAGAACTGTGATAAGTGCTGTGGTATGGCTGGTTCCTTCGGTATGAAATACGCTGAGGTTTCCATTCCTCTTTTAGAGGAAAAGGTTGAAAATATTAAGGCTACCGGCGCTACTACCTGTGTAGTTGCGTGCCCATCCTGTATGATGCAGATTGGCGGTGGACTTGATAACCAAAATACAGGAATTAAGGTAAAGCATATTGCAGATGTACTGGCTGAAAGGCTATAATATAAGGTAAGGGGTTGCACTTTGGGCAGGTGATGATTCACTTGCCCTAAGGTGCAAAAAGATAGGGTTGACTATAAAGTCACCTTTCAATAATGAAAGTATGAGGTGTAATGAGGAGGACTATTCATGGAAATTCTGGTGTGTATTAAACAGGTTCCAGGCTCCAATAAGGTAGAGGTGGATCCTGTTACCGGAGTGTTGAAGCGTAACGGCGCAGACAGTAAGATGAACCCTTATGATCTGTATGCTCTTGAATGTGGACTTAGATTAAAGGAAAAATATGGTGGTAAGCTAAGTGTTATTACCATGGGTCCGCCACAGGCACAGGCGATTATAAAGGAAGCGTATTCCATGGGTGCAGATGCAGGCGCTATCGTATCTGACCGTGCATTTGGTGGAGCTGATGTATTGGCTACCGCGCATACTCTTGCACAGGGAATCAAAAAATTTGGCAAATTTGATATAATTCTTTGCGGACTCCAGACTACCGATGGTGATACTGCTCAGGTTGGCCCTGAGGTATCCTAGCAGCTGGATATTCCATGCGTATGTAATGTAAAAGAGATTAAAGGCGTTGAGGGTGACAGTATACTTGTCGACATGGAAATGGCACAGGATATTGAGCATTTGAAGGTTTCCTTCCCATGCCTTATCACTGTTCAGAAGGATATTGTACAGCCACGTCTTCCATCCTATTTGAAGAAAAAGGAAACCGAGTCCAGGGAGATAGTAATGTACACCTTGAAGGACATGGATGATCAGAACAAGAACAACTATGGCCTCAATGGTTCCGCTACTCAGGTTCAGCGTATATTCCCACCTACATCCGACAAAGTTCAGGTTACCTGGGATGACCCTGCTGATGTATTGGCAGAGAAGATTTACGGTGCTATAAAGAGCAGAAAATTGTTAGGATAAGGGGGATATAAAATGGGAAAACTGATAGTACATCAGGACAAAGTAACTGATATTAAAGCAATGATTTCCATTTGCCCTTTTAACGCTTTGGAAGAAAAGGATGGCAAGCTGGAAGTTAACGCAGGCTGTAAGCTTTGCAAGCTTTGCGTGAAAAAAGGTCAGCCTGGCGCAATGGAATACGTAGAAGAAGAGGTAAAGACTGTAGACAAGTCTTTGTGGAATGGTATTACTGTGTATGTTGACCATGTAAATGGTGAGATTCATCCAGTAACCTTTGAGCTTCTGGGTAAAGCCGGAGAGCTGGCAAAGAAGATTAATCATCCTGTATATGCTGTCTTTATTGGTAGTGATATTGAAAAGAAGGCAGAAGAGCTGCTTCACTATGGTGCTGACAAGGTATATGTTGTGGATGCTCCTGAGCTGAAGGAGTTCCAGATGGAGTCCTATACCGCTGCCTTTGAAGCCTTCGTAAATGAGGTTAAGCCTTCGGCTATTTTGGTAGGTGCTACTCCTGTTGGTCGTCAGCTGGCTCCAAGAGTTGCTTCCAGATTTAACACTGGTCTTACTGCTGACTGTACAATTTTGGATATTCATGATAATACTGACCTGGTGCAGATTCGTCCTGCATTTGGCGGAAACATCATGGCAGAGATTTTGACTCCAAATTCCAGACCTCAGCTGGCTACCGTACGCTATAAGATTATGGATGCACCTGAGCGTAGTGCAGAGGCTAAGGGTGAAATCGTAAAGATTTCTGTTCCGGCTGAAAAGCTTAAGACCCGCACTCAGGTTTTGGGTATAACCCAGAAGCAGAAGGAAAAGAGCATTGAAAATTCTGATATTCTTGTGGTTGCAGGTCGAGGCCTGAAGAAGAAGGAGGACCTGGAATTGGTTCAGCAGCTTGCTGATGCGTTAGGTGGCGATATTGCCTGCACCAGACCATTGGCTGAGGCTGGTTGGCTTGATCCAAAGCATCAGATTGGTCTTTCTGGTCGTACAGTTCGTCCACGGCTCATTATCACCTGCGGTGTATCCGGTGCAATTCAGTTTGTAGCTGGTATGAACAACTCTGATAATATTTTTGCTATCAATACGGATCCGAATGCCAGCATATTTAAGGTAGCAAACTACGCTGTTATCGGCGATATTTATGAAGTTATTCCAAAGCTCATTGAGCAGGTTAAACAGGGAAAGGGTGTAAAGGCATGAGCGAATACAAGGTTTTAGATGCTTCCGATTTAGAGGCTATTAGCCAGTTTGTGCCACGTGAGCGCATTCTTTGGGCTGATGAAATAAATGAAGAATACAGTCATGACGAGTTGAGTGCTGACGCTTCCTATCCTGAGATGGTAGTTCGGATTACCTCTGCAGAGGAAGCTTCTAAGGTTATGAAGTATGCCAATGAAAAGCATATTGCCGTAACTCCTAGAGGTGCTGGTACTGGTCTGGTAGGCTCTTCTGTTGCAGTTGAAAAGGGTATCATGATTGATACTACTCTTATGAATCATTTCCTGGAGCTTGATGAAAAGAATTTGACTCTTACTGTTGAGCCGGGCGTTCTGCTGATGGAAATTGGTCAGTATGTGGAGGAAAAGGGCCTGTTCTATCCACCTGATCCAGGTGAGAAAACCGCTACTATTGGTGGTAATATCAGTACCAATGCCGGTGGTATGCGTGCTGTTAAATATGGTGTAACCAGAGACTATGTCCGTGGTTTGGAGGTCGTTCTGGCTGACGGTACCATTATGGAGGTAGGCGGCAAGGTTGTTAAAAACAGCTCCGGCTACGACCTAAAGGATTTGATTGTAGGTTCTGAGGGTACTCTTTGCCTGGTTACCAAGGCAATCCTTAGATTGCTGCCTTTGCCACAAAAGAATGTATCTTTACTGATTCCATTCCCAACCCTGGCACAGGCTATCGGTACTGTTCCTCTTATTGTTAGCTCTGATGTAATCCCTACTGCAGTTGAGTTCATGGAGCGCGAGGTTATTATGGATTCTGAGGAATATCTTGGCAAGAAGTTCCCAGATAACCAGGCTGATGCTTACCTCCTGTTGAAGTTCGATGGTGCTTCTGTAGAGGAAATCAGTAAGTATTATGATAAGGTTGCTCAGATTTGTTTGGAGCAGGGCGCACTTGACCTGTTGATTGCTGATACTGACGAGCGTGCAGAGTCAATCTGGAAGGCCAGAGGTGCATTCCTTGAAGCAATCAAGGGCTCCACTACCATGATGGACGAGGTTGACGTAGTTGTTCCTAGAAGTTGTGTAAATGAGTTCGTTGAATTTGTTCATGACCTCCGCAAGGAAATGGGCATCCGCATTAAGAGCTTCGGTCATGCCGGTGATGGTAACCTGCATGTTTACATCCTTCGTGATGATATGGATGACAAGAAGTGGGCTGAGATGCTGGGTAAGGCTATGGAGCGGATGTACATCAAGGCTCGCGAGCTTAAGGGACAGGTTTCCGGTGAGCATGGTATCGGTCTTGCCAAGAAGCCATATTTGAAGGAAAGTCTCCCTAAGGAGTCAATGATGCTTATGCAGGGTATTAAGAAAGCCTTTGATCCAAATAATATTTTGAATCCTCATAAAGTATGCTTTGATTAATACCTTTGCCTAATAATCTCCATTAAAAAAATTCGTCGTAGGATAATCCTGCGGCGAATTTTTTTTGAAATGTTTTAAATTCAAGCTTCCTACATCGTTCATTGAAATATAGACAATACACCTGGTTTTGTGCAATTTATATATGGGACGTTTTGCTTTTACACCTTAAAAGCCGGCTGGTCAATATAAAAATGCTGTAGAAGCTGAATGAAAGCGTGTAGTGCTTCCCGTTGGTCATTTTTATGGGTATATACACCACAGGGTATTACAACGTCGCTGTCAAAGTCCAGCCAGGCAAATTCACCGTTATGGTCGTTTAAAAATCCGGGAGCCAGACATATTCCCCGATGGGAGGCTACATTGGTAAGGGTTGTGTCATGGTCGGGGCTGTTGAAATAATCCACATGGATTTCCTGAATCATACGTTGCTGTAAAGCTCTGAGTACAGGTGGAGAACCACCGCCTACCATAAGGGTACGGCCCTTTAAATCTGTGGGAGTAACCAGGGATTTTTTTGTTAGAGGATCGTTTCTTTCCGTTATGAGATATATACGACTGTCAAAGAGATGATGGCATATTACATCAGGTACTCGTTTCATGATATATTCCATGGCAAAGGTAATATCGTACTCACCGCGTAAAAAGGCATCCTGCCCGTCCTTCCAGTCAAAGCTTGGGACAATGGTAACAGCAGGATAGCTGTTGCTGAATTGGGAAATTACCTGGGGAAGAAAATAAATTGCTGAACGGATAGGTAAGGCTATACGGATACTTTCAGCATATTTTGCACTAAAATTCTGTCCCTGCTCGATGGCAGCAGCCAGTTGACCGTATATGGAGCGTAATGTCCCAACAAATTGGGCTCCGGCAGGGGTGAGAGCAGCTCCCTTGCCAGACCTGGCAAAAAGTTCAAAGCCAATTTCCTTTTCGGCCAGCTTTATTTGATAAGTAAGGGTGGGTTGAGAAATATAAAGATTTTCTGCTGCCCGGTTGAAATTGAGCACCTGAGCCAGCTCTAAGATATATTCCATTTGTTTTGTAGTCATGGTTAAATCCTCCGTACTAATTTAAGTATAACGATATTTTTAGTAATGTACAACATTTTAATAAAAAAATTAAATCGATAATCTAAACTTGCAATTGGATTATTATATTTGATAAAGCTATAATAAAGCCATAGAAGAAATTACTTATTTTGAAGGAGGAATAATTTATGTCATTGGAAATTTTGGAAGCAAAAGAAGCGATTCGTGAGGTTATCGATGGTTTTGCAAATATGGAATGTGATGTACCGGCTCAAATGGTTTATTTTACTGAAGATGTTCATGTTATGGTTTATATGGGTGATAAGCTCACCATGGATATTCATGGACGGGAGACGTTGGAAAAGCAGTTCAGTGCTTTTACTGGTGGCATCAAGGCGTCGCACCACCAAAATGGTCAGCAGGTAATTACGGTGGAGGGCGATACGGCTACAGATGTTCATTATTGTCGGGCAGCACTGGTGATGGAGGAAAATGGACAGGATGTAGTATCAGATAACTACATAAGGTATACAGATAAGCTGGTTAAGCAGGGTGGCAAATGGCTGATTAAGGAAC
>JAFVER010000002.1 GCA_017475925.1 Anaerovibrio sp.
GAAGAGTATGCTACGGTAAAATCGGTGGTGTTTTCTGAGCCACCTGTGGATGTTGTATATGAGGAGTCTCTGCCAAATTTTTCTAATTCCAGAATTTTTGCCGCCGAATACCTGCCAGGCCAGTATGACCAAACGGCTGATTCAGCAGCCCAGTGTGTGCAGCTTGTGACGCAAAAGGAACGTCCAGTTATTGCTACAGCCCGGGTTGTAGTGCTGGTTGGCAGTATTGATGATGATACCTTTGAAAAAATAGAGAAATATTATATAAATGCCATTGAAAGCCGTGAGGCTAAGCTGGAAAAGCCAGAGTCCCTGGATATGGAGGTGGAGGCTCCATCGGACGTGGAGGTCGTTGTGGGCTTCACCGAGTGGCCTGAGAATAAACTGAAGTCCTTTATGATGGAACGGGGCTTTGCCATGAGCTTTGACGATTTGAAGTTTTGTCAGAGTTATTTTCGTGATACTGAGCATCGGGAGCCTACTATAACGGAAATTCGGGTTATTGATACCTATTGGTCGGATCATTGTCGGCATACTACCTTTACTACGGCCATTGACATGGTGGATATAGAGCAGGGCTCTTATGCTCCGGCGATTGCTACAGCCTACCGTCAATACCAGGAGGACAGAAACCTTGTATATGGTGACAAGGATAAGGATGTCAGCCTGATGGATTTGGCGGTTATTGGCATGAAAGCCCTTAGAAAACAGGGAAAGCTGGAGGATTTGGACCAATCAGAGGAAATCAATGCCTGTAGCATAGTGGTTAGTGCTGATATAAATGGCAAAAACGAAGACTGGCTGATTATGTTTAAAAATGAGACCCATAATCATCCTACAGAAATTGAGCCCTTTGGTGGAGCGGCAACCTGTTTGGGGGGCGCTATAAGGGATCCGTTGTCGGGACGCTCTTACGTCTATCAGGCAATGCGGGTGACCGGAGCGGCTGACCCACGGCGGCCAATTTCAGAAACTATGTCTGGCAAGCTCCCACAAAAAAAGATTACCCTTGGGGCGGCGTCGGGCTACAGCTCCTATGGCAATCAGATTGGTCTGGCCACTGGTCAGGTAGCCGAGATATATCACGAGGGCTTTGTGGCGAAGCGCATGGAAATTGGTGCAGTAATCGCCGCAGCACCAAAGGTGAATGTGGTACGGGAGATACCACAGGAAGGTGATATGATTGTATTGGTTGGAGGTCGGACAGGCCGTGATGGCTGCGGTGGTGCCACTGGCTCATCCAAGGAGCATACTACGGATTCACTGATGACCTGTGGTGCTGAGGTACAAAAGGGCAATCCACCAACTGAGCGTAAAATACAGAGATTGTTCCGCAACCCGACTGTCAGCCGTATGATAAAGCGCTGCAATGATTTTGGTGCCGGCGGGGTTTCAGTAGCTATTGGTGAGCTTACAGAGGGCTTGATTATCGACCTTGATGCAATAAAGAAAAAGTATGAAGGCCTGGATGGTACTGAGCTGGCTATTTCTGAGTCCCAGGAGCGGATGGCTGTTGTTTTGGCTGATGAAAATGTGGACGCATTTATTAAATACGCCGATGATGAAAATCTGGAAGCCACGGTTGTAGCCATAGTTACCAGTGACCGACGGCTGATGATGAAATGGCGAAATCATACAATCGTTGATTTAAGCCGAGATTTTCTTGATACCAACGGCGTGAAGCAGCATATCACTGTGGAGATAGCAGCTCCCAACGAGAAGGAATGTTATTTTGACAGGCTGCCGAAAAAGCTGGAGGCCTTGGGCTCAGATATCGAAAAGGCATGGCTGGAAAATCTCAAGGATTTAAATGTATGCAGCCAAAAGGGCCTGGCTGAGCGGTTTGATGCATCTATCGGCGGTAATACTGTATTGATGCCTTTTGGCGGTAAATATCAAATGACTCCAACTGAAGGTATGGTGGCCAAATTACCGGTGCTTGGCGGAGAAACCACCACAGCTACGGCTATGACCTTTGGGTATAATCCATATCTTATGGAATGGAGTCCGTTTCATGGTGCTGTGTATGCTGTGCTGGAAGCTGTAGCTAAAATGGTGGCATTAGGTGGTCGGGCAGATACGATACGCATGACCTTCCAGGAATATTTTGAAAGCCTTGGTAATGACCCTAGAAAATGGGGAAAGCCATTTGCTGCTCTTTTGGGTGCATTATGGGCACAGCATAAATTTGAAATACCGGCTATCGGGGGCAAGGATTCCATGTCTGGTACCTTTATGGATATAAGCGTGCCACCTACCCTGGTTTCTTTTGCCGTTGATGTTATGGAGGCCGGCAACGCAGTTTCCCCTGAATTTAAATATGCAGGGAATAAGGTTTATTATATTCAGGCTCCAAGGGATAAGTATGGTTTGCCGGATTTTGATTATCTTAAGAAGGTCTATAGCAAGGTCAGCAGGTTTATTGCCGACAAGAAGGTGTTTTCAGCCTCCAGTGTTCGTGTAGGTGGCATAGCTGCGGCCATTACCAAAATGTGCTTAGGCAACAACATTGGTTTTAGGTTTTCCGGCCACATGTCCAAGGAGGACCTGTTCAGGGCAGATTACGGGTCATTGATTATCGAGGTGTCCAGTCATGCCGATGTGGATGAGGCCCTAAGTGGAGTCAAGCTGGTGGAGCTGGGGGAAACTATTGTTGTTACCAGTATAGTCTGTGGAAAATCAGTGGTTACTCTGCCGGATGCGCTGAAGGCCTATACTGCTCCCCTGGAAAAGATTTTCCCTACCACAGCCAAAAACAATGATAAATCTGTCAATGAATTTCTGTTCTCCAATGGCAATCGTGTAAAACGGAAGCTGACGATTGCTAAACCAAGAATTTTTATTCCGGTATTCCCTGGAACAAACTGCGAATACGATTCGGTCCGGGCCTTTAAGCGGGCTGGTGGTATTGCTGAAGCCCTGGTAATTCGCAACCTGACTCCTGCTGCTGTAGAGGAGTCGGTGGCAGCTATTGTTGATGGGATAAACTCAGCGCAAATTGTCATGCTGCCGGGAGGCTTCAGCGGTGGTGATGAGCCAGATGGTTCAGGAAAATTTATTGCAGCCATGTTCCGCAATCCAAGGATTAAGGAGGCTGTACAAAGTCTGCTGGATCACCGTGATGGGTTGATGCTGGGAATCTGTAATGGTTTTCAGGCATTGATTAAGCTGGGGCTTGTTCCGTATGGGGAAATTCGTGATTTGACGGATACATCACCTACCCTGACCCACAATCAGATTGGGCGCCATGTGTCGTGTATGGTACGGACCAAGGTGGTATCAAACCTGTCGCCTTGGTTTAACAATGTCAAAGTGGGGGATACCTTCACTATTCCGGTTTCCCATGGCGAGGGGCGCTTTGTGGCAGATAAAGAGGTTGTGGCGAAGCTGCGAATCAATGGACAGATTGCCACCCAATATGTCAGTCTTACTGGCGAGCCTACATCAGCTACCCCGTTTAATCCAAATGGCTCTGTAAATGCTATTGAGGGAATTACCAGTCCAAATGGCAGAGTCCTCGGAAAGATGGGCCACTCGGAGCGGATTGGGGAGTCAGTGGCAATGAATGTTCCAGGCAATCAAAATCAACTGATTTTTGAGGCTGGAGTAGAGTATTATAAATAAAAGTTTAAAAGACGCTTTTGACCCTATACTAACGGGCGCTTAACTCCCACCTGAGAGGATGGGAGCCTTAGCGCCCGTCAGCGTAGGGTGCATGGCAAGGGAACTTGGCTGGGCAATGCAGCCAAGTTTTTTTGATGAAAAAATAAAAAATATTTAAAAAAATTAATTTTTAAAGAAGGAAAAAAGACAGGTAAGGCGAATAATACACGATGGAAGAGATGAAATGGATTCCCTGCATACTCTGGACTGCGTGAGGCAGAAAGATGGCTACGCTTAAGGGGATTTGGCGTGACCGGCTGATTTGATGCGTGGGAGCATTGAAGCTCAACCATAAGGGCTGGTGATTAAAGGGGTATCATTCAGCCACCGTATTTTTACATTTAGAGGGGGATTTATTAAGATGGCAAAGAAGTATGTAATGGCATTGGATGCAGGTACTACCAGTAACAGAGCGATTATCTTTGATGAGAATTCAAAGATTGTAGGTGTTTCTCAGAAGGAATTTACTCAGATTTTCCCACAGCCAGGTTGGGTTGAGCATGATGCAGAGGAAATCTGGAGCACCATGACTACTGTTATGAAAGAGGCTCTTGAGCAGAGTGGACTTGCTGCCAGTGACATTGCGGCTATTGGTATTACCAACCAGCGTGAGACTGCTGTTGTATGGGACAAAAATACCGGACGTCCTGTATATAATGCTATTGTTTGGCAGTCCCGTCAAACTGCTGAGATTGCTGAAGGCTTGAAGAAAAAGGGCCTTACTGAGGAATTTAAGAGCAAGACTGGTCTTACCATTGATGCTTATTTCTCCGGCACTAAGATTACCTGGATTTTTGAAAATGTTGAAGGCACCCGTGAGCGCGCTGAGAAGGGGGAACTTCTCTTTGGCACAATTGATACCTGGCTTATTTGGAAGCTTACTGGTGGCAAGGCTCATGTAACAGATTATTCCAATGCTTCCCGTACCCTGATGTATAACATCAAGGAGCTGAAGTGGGACGATGCACTCCTTGGATATCTTGGCGTTCCTAAGTGCATGCTGCCAGAGGTTAAACCATCCTCCGGTGTGTATGGTGAGGCTATTCCTTCTATCCTCGGTGCTTCTATTCCAGTTGCAGGGGCTGCAGGTGACCAGCAGGCTGCTCTCTTTGGTCAGAACTGCTTTGAGCCTGGTATGGCTAAGAACACCTATGGTACTGGCTGCTTCATGCTGATGAACACTGGTACTGATATCTATGATTCCAAGAATGGTCTGGTTACTACCATCGCCTGGGGTCTTGATGGCAAGGTTGAATATGCTCTTGAGGGCTCTATCTTCGTTGCCGGCTCCGCTATTCAGTGGCTGCGTGATGGCGTTCGCATGGTAGACTCTGCTCCAGATTCCGAGTGGGTTGCCAAGAAGGTTCGTGACACCGCTGGTGTATATCTCGTACCTGCATTTGTAGGCCTTGGCGCTCCATATTGGGATCAGAATGCCCGCGGTATGATTATCGGTATTACCCGTGGTACTACCAAGGCACATATCGTTCGTGCTACCCTGGAGTCTCTGGCATATCAGACTAAGGACGTTTTAGGGGCTATGGAAGCCGATTCCAACATTAAGCTGGCTTCCCTGAAGGTTGACGGCGGTGCTGTTGCCAATAACCTGATGATGCAGTTCCAGGCTGATATTTTGGGCGTTCCGGTTGATCGTCCGCAGATTATTGAGACTACTGCTCTTGGTGCTGCATATCTTGCTGGCCTTGCTGTAGGGGTATGGAACAATAAGGAAGAGCTGAAGACTGCCTGGAAGCTGGATGTTCGTTTCGAGCCTGTAATGGATAAGGCTGAGGCTGATAAACTCTACAAGGGCTGGAAGAAGGCCGTTAAGCACTCCATGCATTGGCTGGATGAAGACTGATTAGGATTCATAGCTAGTGTGTTGGCACAATGATTTTTGAACAAAAACGACGCCAGAGATGTTGCAAAATGCGAGGCGGAGGAATGAGGCATGGCGGTGGCTATGTCGATTGACGACAACAAAGCAGTTGGGAATATATATGGTGACGTTTGTAAAACGAGACTTATTCAGTGGGAGCTTTTAAATTCCTACTGAATATTAGTCGAGTAAATCCTGAGCTTTACGGAAGCACCCAAGAGGCAAAGCCGATTGGATAATGCGCCCGTTAGCGTAGGGTCAAAATATCATTGTGTCAGTGCACTAGGTGCCGGCAATTTGGGGATGTCGGCACCGGCTTGGATTATAGGCAATTATTCATATTTATTTTGAAAGAGGGATGTAAAAATGGACAATTTGTTAGGTGAGTTCATGGGAACTATGGTTCTGATGGTTTTTGGTTGCGGTGTTAATGCAAACATGACACTGGCAAAGACCTGTGGCCATGGCGGTGGCTGGATCTGCACAACTACCGGATGGTGTTTTGCAGTACTCTTTGGTGTTTACACATCGGTTGCTTTAGGTGCTCCTCAGGCTGACCTGAACCCTTCTGTTACCATTGCCAAGACCTTGGCAGGTGTTTATACCTGGGGACAGTTCTGTGCTACCTCTATTATTCAGATACTTGGTGGTATCGTAGGTGCTATCATTGTTTACCTCGCATATCTCCCACACTGGGCTGAGACTGAGGGAAGCAAGCTGGGTGTATTCTCCACTGGTAACGCCGCTGGTAATCAGGTAACTGGATTTATCGCCGAGCTTATCGCTACTTTCTTCCTGATGTTTGGTATTTGGTGTATCTTCTCCAAGAACGTAGGTGGCGAGCTTGGCCTTGCTCCTGGCTTTGGTCCATACCTTGTAGGTATGCTCATCTGGGCTCTTGGTCTTTCCCTTGGTGGTCCTACCGGTTATGCAATGAATGCAGCCCGTGACCTTGGCCCAAGAATCGCACATGCAATTTTGCCAATTCCAGATAAGGGCGACGGAAACTGGGGATATGCTTGGGTTCCTGTAGTTGCTCCTCTCTGTGGTGGTGTGTTGGCCTATGTAGTAGCAAGCGCTACTGGTATAATCTGATAATTTCCCCAAGTTTATAACTGACCATCCCCACTTGTGAGTTCATAGGTGGGGATGATTTTATCATTATTATTAGCCGTAGTAGTATCATTTATCAACTTTTCAGGAGGTTTTAGCCGTGAAAAAATTAATTAATGCAGTTGAAAATGTCGAAGAGGAAATGATTCTTGGTTTGGTAAAATCTGCACCAGATAAACTCCGTAAGCTGGACTGCGGCAATGTCGTAGTAAGAGCCAACAAAAAAGAGGGCAAGGTTGCATTGGTGTCTGGTGGCGGAAGTGGTCATGAGCCAGCACATGGTGGCTATGTCGGGGAAGGCATGCTGGATGGTGCAGTAGCTGGTGCGGTATTTACTTCACCAACCCCAGATCAGATTTTTGAGGCAATCAAGGCTGTAGCTACTGACAAGGGTGTATTGTGTATCGTAAAGAATTACACCGGGGATATTATGAATTTTGAGATGGCCATTGATATGGCCAAGGATGAAGGCATTAAGGCTGATTATGTGGTAGTTAATGATGATGTTGCCGTAAAGGACAGTCTGTATACCACTGGACGTCGTGGTGTGGCAGGGACCGTCCTGGTACACAAGATTGCTGGAGCATGTGCAGAAACTGGCGCAAGTCTTGAGGAGGTTAAAGCAGTTGCTGAAAAGGTTATTGCCAACGTTCGCACTATGGGTATGGCTATTACTGCCTGCACTGTACCGGCCGCTGGAAAACCAGGCTTTGAGCTTTCTGATGATGAAATGGAAATCGGTATTGGAATTCATGGGGAGCCAGGTACCAGCCGTGAAAAGCTGCAGCCAGCCAACAAGGTTGCTGAGGAGCTTTTAAGAAAGATTACTGACGATATTGACTTTGTGGGCAAGGAAGTAGCTGTCATTGTAAATGGCATGGGTGGAACTCCACTTATGGAGCTGTATATAATCAATAATTATGTCCATGATTATCTTTGTGAAAAGGGTATCAAGATTTATGATACCATGGTGGGCAACTACATGACCTCCATTGAAATGGCTGGCTTCTCCATTACACTGCTTCGGTTGGATGATGAACTTAAATCCCTGTATGATGCAAAGGCAGATACTCCAGCTTTAAAGCGCTGATTTCCAGATGGGAGTTGTTTAAAACGATTACTAATTCACAGATAATTGAAATCCTGAAGGCATCTGCCGCCAGGATTGAGGAAGAGAAGGATTTCCTTACGGAACTGGACAATGAGATTGCCGACGGTGACCATGGTATAAATATGGCCAAGGGCTTTAATTCCGTAGTAGCTAAGCTGGATGGGCTGGCTGGTAAGGATATTGGCAGTATTCTTAAAACTACAGGAATGACCTTGGTTTCCACGGTGGGGGGGTCAGCTGGTCCTCTTTACGGCACGGCTTATATGAAGGCTGGGGCTGCACTGGCAGGCAAGAATGAAATGGATGGCATGGATCTTGTAAAGGCTTTTGAGGCCGCTATTGGCGGTATTCAGATGCGTGGCAAAGCGACTACCGGTGAAAAGACCATGCTGGACTCCTTGTGTCCAGCCTATGATGCTTTAAAGGCAGGCATAGAGTCCGGTGATGATTTAAAATCCGCTTTGACCAAGGCTGTTAAGGCTGCCGAGGATGGTGTGGAGTATACAAAGACCATCAAGGCCACCAAGGGCCGGGCAAGCTATATCGGTGAGCGGAGCATTGGGCATCAGGATCCAGGAGCTACCTCAGCACTCTATTTGCTGCAGGTTTTGCTGGAAAATGTTTAAAAGATGATAATGAATGGGCCAGACGGCAGAGTGGTGGCTTTTCCGTCTGGTTTATTCAGGTTTTGGGGAGAAATTTATATGGTTGGTGTAGTAATTGTATCTCACAGTCAGACTTTGGCTGAGGGTGTTGTTGAATTAGCCAAGCTTATGGCATCAGATGCCAATATTGCAGCGGCAGGAGGCTTGGACGACGGTACGCCGGGAACCAGCTTTGAGAAAATCAGTGCGGCTATTGATAAGGTTTATTCGGATGACGGTGTGGCGGTTCTTATGGATATGGGAAGTGCCGTCATGACCACTGAGATGGTTATTGAGTCAATGCCTGACAGAAAAATCAAAATGCTGGATGGTCCTGTAGCTGAGGGTGGTGTAGTTGTGGCTTTGGAAGCTTCCTTAGGTACTCCCTTAGAGGAATTACAGGAGAAGGTGGATGAAGCCAGAAATACAAAAAAATTGGACGTTTGAATGGGGGGAGAGATTGTTTACAATGGATAGTTTTGAGGATAAGGTTCAAAAGCTTAAGGATGTGCGGGTTTTTCTTTTGGACATGGATGGTACAATTTTTCTGGGAGAAAAGCTGCTTCCAAGGGCGAAGGAATTTTTGGATTATCTGCGGTCCTCTGGGAGAAGGTTTATTTTTTTGACCAATAATTCTTCCAAGGATAAGGGTAGCTATGTTGAAAAGCTCAAAAAGCTTGGTATAGAGGCTAAGCCTGAGGAAATTTTGACTTCTGGTGAGGCAACCTGTATTTATCTGAAATCCATCGGAACTAAACGGGTTTATCTTATGGGGACGCCTGAGCTAGAGAACGAGTTTAGGAGCTGGGGTATTGAGCTTACGGAGCAGGCTCCAGAGTATGTGGTTTTAGGCTTTGATAAAACCCTGACCTATCATAAGCTGGTGGTTGGCTGTGAATTTTTGCGGAGAGGTATTCCTTTTATTGCAACTCATCCTGATTTTAATTGCCCAATGGAAAATACCTACATTCCAGATACTGGCTCTATGATTGAGCTGATGAAGGCCTCCACTGGGGTTTCTCCTAAGGTAATCGGTAAGCCAAATAAGGAGATTATTGAAAGTGCCTTTAAGAAATTCAATAATGAGCATGACAAGAAGGAATTTGCCATGGTTGGGGACAGGGTTTACACCGATGTTAAGACCGGTATCAATGCAGGTATTTGTGCTATATTGGTGCTTTCCGGCGAATCAACCCTGCAAACTGTCGAAGAATCTGATGTTAAGCCTACGGTCATTGCGGAAAATGTTGGCGAGATAATGGAGTGTCTGAAGGTTATTGATGGAAAAAATTAATTTATGTGTGAAAAAAATCGCATTGCTATAGCAATGCGATTTTTTTTTCTTTACAGATGTGCTATAATCAAATAGTTAGGAGGAGTATATTTTGCAGTTTAAGGGTAATTTGTGTCTGTTAATGGCAGCATTTATTTGGGGAATAACATTTGTTGCCCAGCTGGTGGGGATGGACGATATAGGCCCTTTTACTTATGGCTTTGCCCGCTATGTGGTGGGAACATTTGCGTTGGTGCCTGTATGGTGGTTCTTCCGAGGAAGAAGAAATACAAATAGGCAAAACGGGAGCTATAGCCCTGGCTGGAAAGCCGGTATAGGGGCAGGGCTTATAATGTTTGTGGCCTCTGCATTTCAGCAGTGTGCTCTGCAATATACCACGGCAGGCAAGACAGCATTTATAACCTGCTTATACATTATATTTGTGCCAATGATTTCTGTTATCATCGGCAAAGTGCTTAACGTAGAAAACTGGATAGGGGCCATAGCGGCGGTAATCGGTTTGTACTGCCTGTCGGTAAAGGGAGATTTTTCTCTGAATTACGGTGATGGTCTGGCCTTTATTTGCTCCATTTTTTGGTCTTTTCATATTATGTACATAGACCGGTTTGCTGACAAGAAGGATAACATCGAATTGTCAGTGGCCCAGATTGTGGTCTGTGCCATATTAAACTGCCTTACGGCTTTTTCTGTGGAGCATGTGGTGTGGCAGGATATATTCCATTCCTGGTTTCCTATTGTTTTTGCCGGGGTTATGTCCTCGGGCATAGCATTTACCCTGCAAATTGTTGGGCAAAAATATGCAGAGCCCTCTCATGCAGCCATAATAATGAGTCTTGAATCAGTGTTTGGGGCTTTGGGTGGATGGATGATTTTAAATGAGCGAATGACAGGTATTGAAATTTTGGGCTGTGTATTGATGCTCTTAGGAATGTTTATTACTCAGGGAAGAATTATTTTTAAAAAGAAACCGATTGAATAATAGAAGCTGGCTTTAGATGAGCTACAAGGAGGAGTGTAGGGATGACAGAGGCAAATCCGTCCATAAGGGGTGCTGTCGTTACCATAAAAATTGTTGGTGTAGGCGGTGGTGGAAACAACGTATTGATGCGTCTTGCGGAAAGTGGCATTGATAAAAGCCAACTTTTGGCAATTAATACAGATGTACGTCAGCTAAAAAAGGTAGATGCAGCTGGCATACCGGCACTACTAATCGGTGGAGCGTTGACAAAGGGCCGTGGAACGGGTGGAGACCCGGAGAAGGGGCAGCAGGCAGCGATTTCTGATAAGGATAGTATTGCTGAAGCGATTACTGACGGTCAGGGAACTGACATGGTATTTATAACAGCCGGTATGGGCAAAGGTGTGGGAACAGGGGCTGCCCCAGTGGTGGCAAAGATAGCTCATGATATGGGTATACTTACCGCTGGTATGGTGACATTGCCGTTTTCCCATGAGGGAAACCGTAAAATGGAGGTTGCCCGGGACGGAGTGAAGCTGCTTCGTCAATATATGGATGCCCTGGTGGAAGTTAAAAATGACAATATCCAGAAGCTGCCGGAATTCAGACAGATTTCCGTAGGGGAGTGCTTTGGCATGGTGGATGATGTGTTGCGTCAGTCCATAGGCAGCATAGTGGAGATGATTCAGACTACTGGCGTAATCAATGTAGATTTTGCTGATGTTACGACTATTTTCAAAAGTGGAGACAACTGTGATGCAGTAATGGGAATGGGCGTGGCTGACAATGTTTTGGCTGCTGTACAGGATGCCATCAGCAGTCCACTTATTGAAACCTCTATCCGTGGGGCACGGGGCATGATTGTGAATATCACCTCCAATTCAAAGCTGCCGTTGTATGATGTAAAGGAGGCCAATGAATTCCTTTATGAAAATACTCATCCAGATGTGGAAAATATAATTGGCCTGGTGGTGGATGAAAGCCTTGGAAATACCGTAAAAGCAACGGTAATTGCTACGAATTTCGATCCGGAGGTTATTGAGGAAAAGAACAGTCGGATTAAGCCGATACAGTTTGGTAATGTGGAAAAAAAGAAGCCCGTAGAGCCCCTTTATCCTAATCAAAATAAAGTAAAGGAAGAAAAGCCGGGGATACCAGCTTCGCCGGAAAAACCGCAAAAGCCTACTGGTATGGACGACTTACAACCAATCAGCTTTTTAAATCGCACCAACCAGTTACCTGGTCTTGGTGATTTGGGTAAGAAAGAATAGTCATGGAAGAGCGCTTCATGAGGACGGAGCTCCTTTTGGGCAAGGGGGCACTTAATAAGCTGGCTGACAGCAGGGTAGCCGTTTTTGGTATAGGTGGAGTAGGCTCATATGCAGTGGAGGCCTTGGCAAGGTGTGGCGTAGGCTGTTTTCTCCTTGTAGATAATGACACCGTAAGTGTCAGCAACATTAATCGTCAGCTTCATGCCATGACAGATACCATCGGTAAATACAAAACAAGATTGATGGCTGACCGCATAAGAGGCATAAATCCAACAGCTGCTGTTGATACGGTGGAGGCCTTTTATTTGCCGGAGGTCAGAGAACAATTTTTTACTGGTCATATTGATTATATTGTTGATGCCATAGACACAGTTACCGCCAAGCTGGATTTGGCTGTGGAAGCAACAAAACGGCATATTCCGATTATCAGCAGTATGGGAACAGGGAATAAGTTGAATCCTACGGATATTGAGGTGGCTGATATTTACAGCACCAGTGTATGTCCGTTGGCCAGAGTTATGCGTCAAAAGCTTCGCAAGCTTGGTGTGGAAAAGCTAAAGGTGGTGTATTCCAAGGAAGAACCACTAAGGGTTAAGCTGTTGGACCATGAGGTGGATATTCCGCCTGGAAAAAGCAGTGTGCCGGGCAGTGTGTCCTTTGTGCCATCGGTGGCAGGTCTTGTTATAGCCAGTGAAGTGGTGAAGGATTTATGCCGGGGCATATATTAATGAAAAAGTTATGTTAGGTATGACAAAAATGTAATAATATGTTAGAATTATACTTGGCGTATTGAAAATGTATGGCTTTAGAAATGTATGAGGGGGTATGAAAATGAAACTGTTAGGGAAGCTTTCTTTGCTGAGCCTTGTGCTGGTGTCTGTGATTGCCTTGGTTGCCGGCTGTGGCGGGGATAGTGGTAAGCGTTTTTTGAACATTGCCACAGGAGGAACAGCTGGTACCTATTATCCGATTGGTGGTGCGATGGCAGAGCTCCTTAACCAAAATATCACTGGAATGAATGCCAGTGCCCAAAGCACAGGAGCAACTGTAGCTAATATTAATATGTTGAAGGATGGTCAGGTGGAGTTGGCTATTGTTCAAAATGATATTACCTACTATGCGGCTAATGGAACAGAAATGTTTGAGGGAAAAAAGGTTGACAATATCAGAGGGATTGCTGCTCTTTACCCGGAAACCTGTCAGGTGGTTACCCTTGAGTCTAAAGGTATAAAAACAATAGCTGGCCTGAAGGGAAAACGTGTAGCTGTGGGAGCAATGGGCAGTGGTGCTGAGGCAAATGCCCGTCAGATTCTTGCCGCCTATGGCATTACCTATGATGATATTGATGAGCAGTTCTTGTCCTTCAGTGAGGCGGCAAGCGCCCTAAAGGATGGCAATGTTGATGCTGCCTTTGTAACAGCTGGTTATCCTACTGCTGCGGTACAGGATATTGCTTCGCAAAACAAAGTTAGGCTTATTTCAATGGAGTCTGGCAAGATTGATGAATTAATTAAGAAATATCCGTTTTATACAAAAAGTACAGTTCCGGCCGGTACCTATGGTATGGCTGCACCAGTAGAAACGGTTTCCGTTATGGCTATACTGGTATGCTCTGACAAGGTTAATGATGCTCTTGGCTATGATATTGCAAAGGCATTGTTTACCCATCTGGATCGGCTTCAGGCGGCTCATTCTGCTGCAAAGGCTATATCCAAGGATGGTGCCACCAAAGGAATGCCTGTCCAAATGAATGCAGGAGCAGAAAAGTTCTTTAAAGAATAAATAGGTAAAACAATATCATATTTAAGCTATGGGAGCTGTAACAGAGTTCATTCACCCTACGCTAACGGGCGCTAAAACTCCCCTCCTTTTAGGGGGGAGTCAAGTACCTGTAAAACTTAGGATTATTCGACTACATTCAGTGGGAGTTTAAAGTCTACACTTAATAAGTCTCTTTCAAAAGTGAATGATGCACAGGAGTAGTTGTGTCTGTTTCAGCTCCTTTATTGTTGTAAAAATGAGTAGAATGAAATTAATCAGATTGTTACTTGGGTTGTTGATAATACTTGGAGCAGTGTATTGGTGCACCAGACCATGCTTGAACATAAGTGGTGGGGCCCATTGCCAGGTAATGACCATGGAGGCTGTATCGGTAGAAAAACTTGAAATATGCTTCATTCATTCTGTACAAAAAACTGAAGTGAAGGAGTATTTTACTTTAGCTGAGGATGGAGCAGGCTTCGTACTAAATTCCACTCACTATCATTCCTTTGGCGTAGGTTTGCCGTTTTTGGAAGCTGACGGAAGCTTTCGTCAGGAAGGAAATACTTTTATTATGGATGATATGCATCGTTATTATGGCAGCCTCAGCCTGCGTACTGGTGTAGGTACACAGTTGACGGTAAAGGTAAATGATAAGGTTTATCCACTATATGAAATATTTGATAGCGGTGAGAAAATAGATATCAAAATTGTGCCACGATATAGGACTTGGCTTACAGACTTGTTGTAGTAGATGTGTAACACGAAGGAGGTAATCAGCTATGAAAAATGAGCAAGACTTAGCTGACCAGGTGCGAAAAAAGTATGATAAAGAGTCTGATACAATGCAATATACAGGTGTTATGGCTAGAATAGTATCAGCTATCGCCATTACTTTTTCGGTTTTTCAATTATATACAGCTATTTTTGGTATATTGGATGCACAGCTGCAACGGGCTGTTCATTTGGGCTTCGCATTGGCACTGGCTTATTTACTTTATCCGGCCAGAAAATCCTGGTCACGAAATAGAGTACATCCTGTTGATGTAATATTAGCCATATTAGGAGCGGCTGCCCCCGCGTACATATGCATTATGTACCGTGAATTAGCTATGCGTGCCGGTATGGTTACTACAGTTGACATGTTGGTGGGTGTTGTAGGTTTATTATTAGTCATCGAGGCAACCAGGCGGGTGGTTGGTATTCCAATGGTGGTTGTAGTTTTGGTATTTTTAACCTATGCCTTTGCTGGCCCATATATGCCAGGTGTTCTTGCTCACAGAGGAGTGTCAGTGGAACAGCTGGTGGGACATTTGTATTTCACTACAGAGGGTATTTTTGGGATTCCATTGGGAGTATCCTCAACCTTCATTTTCTTGTTTATTTTGTTTGGCGCTTATTTGGAATCTACAGGCTTAGGCAAATTTTTTATTGATATTGCAAATGCCATTGCCGGTTGGGCCAGTGGTGGCCCGGCCAAGGTAGCAGTGCTTTCCAGTGCCCTTATGGGGACAGTATCAGGCAGCTCTGTGGCTAATGTTGCCGGAACGGGAAGCTTTACTATTCCTATGATGAAAAAATTAGGTTATCGCAAGGAATTTGCTGGCGCTGTAGAGGCGGCATCATCTACCGGTGGTCAGCTTATGCCACCGGTAATGGGTGCGGCGGCCTTTCTGATGGCCGAGTTTGTTGGTGTACCGTATATTGATATTGTGGCAGCAGCTGTAATTCCAGCCATCCTGTATTTTGCCGGTTTATGGCTGGGGGTTCATTTGGAGGCTAAGCGTAATAATTTAAAAGGTGTTCCAAGAGACCAGCTGCCGAAGGCCTGGGATATATTTAGAGAGCGGGGCCATTTAGCAATACCATTGGTGGTGATTGTTTATTTGTTGGTAACTGGTTATACCCCTATGCGGGCCGCCCTGGTGGCAATTGTTCTTTCGATAGTGGCCTCTGCTCTCAGGAAATCAACCAGAATGAAACCTATAGAAATTATTAGAGGACTTGAAAATGGTGCTCGCAACGTGTTAGGCGTGGTTATAGCCTGCGCCGCAGCTGGTATTATTATTGGAGTGGTAACCAAGACTGGTGTAGGCCTGAAGCTGGCCTCGGGATTGTTGGCTTTATCAGGTGGATTACTGCTTCCAACCATGTTCTTTACCATGATTACTTCATTGATTTTAGGCATGGGAGTACCTACAACGGCTAATTATGTTATTACATCTACCATTGCGGCGCCGGCACTACTCCAAATGGGAGTCCCTGTATTGGCTGCTCATATGTTTGTGTTCTATTTTGGCATTATTGCCGATGTGACTCCACCAGTTGCTTTGGCAGCCTATGCCGCCTCAGGCATAAGTGGAGGTAAGCCATTGATGACAGGAGTCAATGCCTCCAAGTTGGCCATAGCAGCCTTTATCATTCCATACATATTTGTTTTGTCTCCAGTGCTTTTGATGATTGATGCCACAGCCTTTGGATTGGTGTTTTCCACTGTTACTGCCATTATGGGAATGGTGGGTGTAAGCTCTGCAATGATTGGATATTTGTCAGATAATTGTACCCCTTTGGAACGAATCATTTTGTTTTTTGCTGGTCTAATGATGATTGTTCCAGGAGTTGAAACAGACATACCGGGAATGATTGTTTTTATAGCTGTCCTCCTTTTACAAAAGAGACGTCGCAAGGGTAAAGAAAATATTAAATAGTATTGAATTTAATTAAATGGTATTGAATTAAAAGGGAAATTTGTATATCATTATAAGTATAGGAGTGATGAAAACTATAATCGGGAATGAGTGATACAGATGAATAAACATGTTAATGTTCCACCGGGCTCGATCTTGAAAAGAGTATCATTGTTCTTTAAAATGATACAGAGAACATCCGATGATTATTATTTTGCCACTGATTTGCAGGAAAATCTGGTGATGGTTTCAGCTAACATGGTAAATGATTTTGATGTTCCCAGTGAATGCTTTTATGACATGAACAAGTATTGGTTCAAATTGATTCATCCAGATGATTTACATGATTATGTGGAGTCGTTACAGATTCCTGAGTCAAGGAAATTGAATGTTGGTCATGATCATGAATATCGTATTAAGAATCGTAAAGGGGATTATATATGGGTACGTTGCCGAGGACAGTACGCCTTTGACAACAAGACAGATAAGCCCTTCCTGTTTGTGGGTACGGTAAAAAAGCTTGGACAGAGAAACCATGCCGATGAGCTTACGGGCTTGCTTAATAAATATCAATTTGAAAATACTGTCAAGGTAGCCTTGAATCGGTATCGCGCGGATGGAATCGGCGGGGCATTGATGGTTTTTGGAATAGACAACTTTAAGATTGTCAATGAGACCTACAACCGTCATTATGGCGACGAGGTTTTGAAACTGGCTGCCAGATATATTTCTGATGTGTTGCCAGAGGGACTCATGTTATACAAGTTGGATGGTGACGAGTTTGCTGTGGTCTGTCCGGGGGCTGACGAGGCGCAGGTAACAACTATTTTTGAAAATGTTCAAAAGGCGTTTGCCAGACCGCACAATATTGAGGGGAAAAGTATTTTCTGCACTATGTCAGCTGGTACGGTAATGTATCCACAGTCTGGGAAGGATTATCTTGTTTTGCATAAACATGCTGAGGCTGCCCTGGATTTGGCAAAGAAGGATGGCAAAAACAAGAATTGCATTTTTTCAAAGGAAAACTACAACCGTTGGAAGCGGTCCCTTACCATGAGGGATGATTTGCGGCTAAGCATAGAGAACGATTTTGAGGGCTTTTCCCTGTTTTTCCAACCTCAGGTTAGTACAAAAAACAAAAAGATTATTGGGGCAGAGGCCCTGCTAAGATGGCGAAATCCAAAGGGTAGAATGGTTTCTCCCATGGAATTTATTCGTATTTTGGAAGAAACCAAGATGATTATTCCTGTGGGGCGATGGATTTTTGAGACAGCAGTGCAGCAGTGCA
>JAFVER010000050.1 GCA_017475925.1 Anaerovibrio sp.
GGGTATTTTTTGTACATGAAATAAGAGGGAATGAAAATGTAAAATAAGAGATCAAATTGCCGGTGGCTTTTGGGGTATATTTTTTGAATAAAACAATATATAGTCATTGACATATTTTACTTAAAATAATAATATATTTATGTAAATATATTAATTTTATTATAAAATAACACCAACGAACTAAATATGCTATATAACGTTTACGTGTATTATATGCTATAATCATAAGAAATGGGGTATTATTTTGGGTAAGAAAGATTCCATTACAAAGAGCTATATGGGAAATTCACTTCGTTTTGCCGACTTGTTTAATGGCTATTGTTTTGCTGGTGAAGCAAGAATATCTCCCCACGAACTGAAGGATATGGATTCCGCTAGTATAGTAATCCCATATAGTAAAGATGGAGCTATTTTTCCAACACAGAAGGCCAGGGACGTTTTGAAGGTTTTAGTAAAAACTGATGGTAGGGCGGCCTACTGTATTTTGGGGGTTGAAAACCAGTCCGAAGTACATACGGCTATGCCTGTGCGGAATATGCTTTATGATGCCATGACAATGGCTGAGCAAATAAATGCTATAACCAACTATCACAAGGAGAAACATGAATATGGCTGCAGTAATGTGGAATTTCTCAGTGGCTTTCATGAAAATGATGTGCTTTTACCTGTTGTTACCCTTGTAATATATTGGGGTGCGGATGAGTGGAATGCACCGATTTCATTACGGGATATGTATCCTAAAAATATCGATAAAACTTTATTGCAGTATTCACCAGATTATCACATCAACTTAGTGTCACCAGCCCTGTTAGATGATGATGTTTTGGACTTCTTCAAGTCTGACTTAAGAGAAGTGCTGAAGTTTATAAAATATTCCAAGAATAAGCAGCGTATGATGGAGCTTGTGACATGTGATCCAAAATATAAATCACTTGACAGAGAGGCTGCACAGGCAATAAGTATATGTTCCAGTGTGGAGCTTAGTATACCTGAAGGAAAGGAGCGGATTAATATGTGCCAAGCAATAGAAGATATGAAAGCTGATGCCCGCAATGAGGGACGGGTGGATGCCCAGCTGACCTCTATCCGTAATTTAATGAAAAATAAAGGCTGGACAGCCCAAGAAGCGATGGATGCTCTGATGATATCCGCTGATGAACAGGCACAGTACATATCCATGATAAGACATACACAATAACGAGCTAAATGCCTTGGGATTCCATTAAACGGGCAATGAAGATTTTGGGTATTACCGCTGAGAAGCAGAAAAAATACATTATTAGTGAAACTAAGTTGTTTGTACTACAGAGCGTGAGCTATATGAAAAAACTATAGATTGACAGATACCCCTCTGGAAAATGTTATGGAAATTGCCAAGAGAAACAATTTGGCCTTCAACTGAATGTTGCAAATTATATCTTACCCTTAGTGCATGATGTCATGTACTAAGGGTTGTTTTTCTGGTGACGATAATTCTTTTAGAATATCTCCATTTGTGATAAAATTAAGTTTAGTGTAGAAATGGAGGTTTCTCGATGATTCATATGAATGATGTTATGAAGGTATATGAGAATGGTGCCATTGCCCTCAATCATATCAATGTTGATATTAAGAAGGGTGAGTTTGTGTTTTTGGTGGGCCCTAGTGGCGCCGGCAAATCCACCTTTATTAAGATGCTGTTCCGCGAGGTTTTGCCATCCTCTGGCATTCTCACCGTAAACGGCCGTGATATTATCCATATGTCCAATAAGGATGTGCCTTATTTGCGCCGTTCCCTGGGGGTTATATTCCAGGATTATCGCCTGCTGCCGGACAAGACAGTGTATGAAAACATTGCCTTTGCCATGCAGGTTATTGAGGCACCCCGTCGCATGATGCAGCGCAATGTGAATAATGTGCTGGATATTGTAGGACTTCGTGACAAGTACAAATGCTTTCCAAATCAGCTCTCTGGTGGTGAGCAGCAGCGTGTGGCCATTGCCCGTGCTATTGTAAACAATCCTGCCATCGTTATTGCTGACGAGCCTACGGGTAATCTTGACCCGGAGACTTCATGGGGGATTATGGATATTTTCAAAAACATTAACGCCTCCGGCACCACCATCGTAATGGCAACCCATGACAAGACCATTGTGGATGCCATGCAGAAGCGGGTTATTGCCATTGAACATGGCGAAATAGTCCGTGATGAGGCACGAGGAGGTTACGGCTATGAGCATTAATACTGTGGAGTATTTTGTCCGGGAGGTTATTCACTCCTTAAGGCGTAACAACTGGATGTCAGTCGCTTCCATCGGTACAGTTGCGGTATCACTGTTCATTTTCGGTA
>JAFVER010000051.1 GCA_017475925.1 Anaerovibrio sp.
CAGGGATATCAAAGGATACTACCTTCTTCCACTGATTAAGCCAGCCTTCAAAATGAAGACCCCAATGAAGTCCCATGAGAATTATTATGACATATGGCAGGGAAACATGTAATTGGTGTAAGGTAATACTCCGCCGAATATCCAATGGCATGATATCTTTAAACAGATGATTGGATATCCCACTGCCAGCTATTATGAGCAAACTCCGGAGCAAAGGCTCCCAGCTGCTGTTTCCCAGCAGTTTGAACTACCTTTTCTGATTTGTTATCCTTTCCTGACATATCTGCCGCCTCCACACTAAACATATTCGTTGACAAAAGCATTGCCAGTGCCAATCCTGCCGTAAAAATTTTCTTAAACTTCATAATCTGCCCTCCAACATAAATAGATATATACCTAATATGGAATATCATTGAACACCAGCTGTATTATCTGTTACAAATTTGTCCCGATTTTATAGGCAACATCGGCAAATTCTGATCTTTCCACCAGGGAGCGGGCTCCACAACCAGTTGCCCATACCTGGCCTACATCAGTCCATTCCATATACCGCACCAACGTGTTATAGTGGTTCATCAGGGCTTCCATTGTCCAATCAGCACTGTTATAGGCAGTGGACATCATAATTGACTTTTTGCCATGAAGCTTTCCTGTACGTGAATAGAACCTGTCCACGATAATTTTTAGCTGTGCTGACATACCAAAATAATACAGCGGAGTTACCAAAACGATTAAATCTGCCTCCAGCATTTTAGGCATCAGGGTGTTTTCAATGGCATCCTTAAAGATACATGGGCCATCCATTCCACACTTATCACAGCCTTGGCATGGATGAATATCCTCCTTTGCTGCATCAAAAACAAATATTTCGTGTCCAGCACTCCTTGCTCCGTCAACAAATCTGGCAGCCAGATATTTTGAAGTAGATTCACTATCTGAATGTGGGCTACTGTTTATTACAACAATTTTCATGCTTTTTCCTCCTGACACACTACCCTTTTCTGGAGCACTATTCACCTTTTGGTCACTGCCAAACAAACCGCAGCCTGATAAAAACAGGGTCATAGCCCCCATACTGCTTATTTTTAAAAATTCTCTCCTGTTCATGGTCCCTCCTTTTTATGCCGCAACTGCTCATGCTCCAAGAGCAAGCTTTGGTCAAAACCTACAAAGCTGGTGGATAGAATTTAAGAAGCCTTAACAGGCATTTATTGGTAATATCATAAATGGACTGATACACGAAATTCACCCCTGCTTCCTTCATGGCGCTTCTTTGCTTGTCAGTTACAACTGTATAAGGATATATGCCAAACATAAAGGGGAAAAATACATAAATGAAGCTCTGTATTGCTGCTCCATCCATTTGAGGTCTAAATTTTTCCAGCAATTTGCCTATAAGGTCAATGGACCGGCCATAGGCAGTTTTAAAGGCCGTAAGCCGTTCCTGTCTGCTATTAGCTTCCATATCAAAGTTATTCATGGATAGCAGCTTTAGAAGCTGTTGCCTCCTGGTAAGGGACTCTGCGATTTTATCCGCCAACTCTACATTGGTTAAAGCTTCATTATTCTCTAATAATGCTGATAAATCTTCGTTCCAACGATCATATTCCCTTTCAAAAAGTGCTAAAAAAATTTCTTCTTTAGTCTGGAAATAATTATATATGGTGGGTCTTGAAAAGGAGGTTACACCACTTATTTCTTTTATGGTGATTTCCTTAAAGCTCATTGTCTGGTATAACTGTTCACAGGCGTTGATGATTTCCTCCCGCCTTTTAGCAACTAATTTCGGCGTCCCTTTAAACATAACCGTTCCTTTCTAAAATCATTACTGCTTTCAGTTGACATCGTGTCAGTATCTAAATTATAAATGATAATTGACACAGTGTCAATTATCATTTGAATTTTTTATCTACGCTGACGGTCGATGAGATTAAAAAGTGGCAGTAGTGCACTAAGCTCAGTCTGTGCCATTTAGGCTTGATTCGCTAAGTGCTCCTTGCATACATAGAACTTACCGCTATGGGCGCTTAACTCCCACCTAAGAGGATGGGAGCCTTAGCACTCGTTAGTATATGGTAGCAGTAGTGCACTAAGCTCAGTCTAAGCCATTTAGGCTTGATTCACTAAGTGCACCTTGCATACATAGAACTTACCGCTCATTTTCCCCCTAACGGGCTTAATTCACGGAGTTCTATAGTAAAGGAGCGGCATATATTGCCGCCCCTTTAACAGGAAATATTATCATTAATGGTATTAGCCTAAGTTTTTCTTGAAAAATTCTGCCAATCTATCAAAAGGAATTTTTTCTAAATTATCATAAAGATCTACATGGGAAGCCCCTGGTATAATCACCAGCTCCTTGTTATTGCCCCTCAGCTTTTTAAAGGCGTCCTCTCCAAAGTATCTGGAATGAGCCTTTTCTCCATGAAGCACCATTACTGCACTTTGAATTTCGTCGCTGTACTGCAAAATAGGCATGGTCATCAGTGACAAACCAGAGGTTACATTCCAGCCCCCATTAGAATTAAGGGAACGTGGATGATAGCCCCGCTTAGTCTTATAATACGCGAAATAATCCTTTACGAACCAAGGAGCATCCTCTGGCAATACATCAGGAACGCCACCGGCATTTTTATAGAAACCGTTTTTATAATCCTCGGTACGCTGATTATTTAAAGCCTGACGGTTGGCATACCGCTCCTTGGCCAGGGTTGCTGCATCCTTTTCATAATCAAAATAACCATTGGCACTAACTCTGGTCATATCATACATGGTAGAGGCCACAGTTGCCTTGATACGGGTGTCCATGGACGCTGCATTGAGTGCCATACCGCCCCAGCCACAGATACCAATTATACCGATACGATTTGCATCAACATTATCCTGGGTAGACAAAAAGTCCACGGCCGCAGAAAAGTCCTCCGTATTTATATCTGGTGAAGCCACATAGCGTGGGCTGCCACCACTTTCTCCAGTAAAGGATGGATCAAAGGCGATAGTCAAATAACCCCGCTTGGCCATTTCCTGTGCATAAAGGCCAGAGGATTGCTCCTTAACTGCTCCAAATGGACCGCTTACCGCCAGGGCCGACATTTTTCCATTTGCGTTCTTTGGTATGTACATATCTGCTGCCAGCGTAATACCATAACGATTTACAAAGGTTACCTTTTTGTGATTTACCGCATCACTTTTAGCAAATACCTTATCCCACTCTTCAGTCAAATTTAATTTTTCTACATTTATCTGCCGATCAATCCGTTTTTCAGCACTTTGCATAATATTTCCCTCCTGAACTGCTGCTTCAGAATTTATTCCTACAGTCATAACTCCAGCACATAGCATAGCTGCCAAAAGCCTTCTCATTACTTTCTTCATTTAGCTTTCCTCCCTGTAAAATGATACTCATCTGATGGCTACAGTATAACAAAGAGGAAAATCTAATACAAATACTTATAACAAATAGTTTTCTATGCTTAATAGTAATACATATGTGATTCTAAAAGTATTATATCTCAAAACAGACTTAACTGCCCGTCAATCCATGACTTTTGCGGAACATCATGGATAATATCCCCTTCCATATAATTACCTATCAAAAAGGGAGACATGGAATCGTGAAGTCGGTTCTGAGCCAACACCTTTTCAGGCTCTGCATTGGCATAACAGTATCGGCAAAGATGTCTACAGGTATTATAAGCACCTATATCACAGGAAATATAACAGGCACATTCGGCCCTGGCCCCCTTCCTTTTAGGTACCTTCATTGGTTTACCTATAGCTTTTTCATAATCACTGATTAGCATACAGCCGCCGCATGCGGCACCATATATTGCCAAAGCATTGCCCTCAGCACAGGGCTTTACCGTCATTCCACATTCAGTAGCAATATCTATAATGTATTTCCCTAAAATCATCCTTTCCTCAGCAGGTACCTCCTGTACCTCCGGAAAATTACTCTTAACCTTTTTATATAAGTCAATAAAGCTTATAACTACTGTTTTTGTATAACCGGCTAGGGCTGCTGCCATTTGTTTAAAGGCTCGATGATGATAGTCCAGGGTATACTTCTCAGAGATAAAAATAGGGTCATAACGCCAGCCGATAGAATCTATCCCTACCATATCAGATAATTTTTTAAAGGCCTCCAGCAAGCCATGCTTATCCGGTACATTGGGTTCAATATCCCTGCCATAGGGTGTTATGGTGACAAACCAATATTGGCCATATGCCTTTAGCAGCTCCATATATGGAAACATTGGTACAGGATTTTTAGTACAAAAACCAATTGCGTCCACCACAGAAGGGTCAAGTCGATAACGGCTGACCTGATGTGGATTATATGGATTTCGTACACAAACAAAGCCTTCCTTTAACCTGTTGGCAAACCATTCAGCATAGAAGGCAGGAATATCCGTTCTTTGTCCTGTATTAATTATCACGTCCCCGCCTCCATTTTTCTATAAAAAATGTATAACTTACTATTACAAGTTTCAATTCTTTTCTTCACTCATCTGCATAGCCCTTTCAACAAAGCAATTTCATTGGCATAACCGGCATTGTCATTTGGTGTTTCCAAAATAAAAGGCAAATTTTTCAACCAGGGATGATTGATTATTCCCCTAAAAGCTTCAATCCCAAGGCTGCCTTCACCGATTTTGGCATGACGGTCCTTTTTTGAGGCAAAAGGAGTCATGCTGTCATTAAGATGAATAGCCCTTAATTTTTCTATGCCTATAATCCGGTCAAATTCCTTTAAAACCCCATCCAAATCCCCTACAATATCATATCCGGCACTATAAACGTGACAGGTATCCAGGCAAACGCCTAAATATTCCTTTAGCTCGGTCTGACTAATTATCTCTGCCAGCTCCTGAAAAGTTTTTCCCACTTCGGTTCCTTTACCGGACATGGTTTCCAGCAACACTACAGTCCTTTGCTTTTTCTTTAATATTTCGTTCAATTGACGGCTTATAAGCTTTATGGCAGCCTCTACCCCTTGACCTACATGACTTCCCGGATGAAAATTATAAAAATTCCCCGGTGTATACTCCATCCGCTCTAAATCATCTGACATAACATCGTGGGCAAATTCCCTAAGCTCTGGCTTTACGGCACAGGGGTTAAGGGTATATGGGGCATGGGCCACCAAAGCGCCGATACAATGCTCATTTTTGTATTGAATAAATGCTTCCACATCATCATTATCGATTGCCTTGGCTTTCCCTCCCCTTGGATTTCTGGTAAAAAAAGCAAACACATTTCCACCCATGCTGACTATTTCCCTGCCCATGGCTAAATATCCTTTAGCTGATGATACATGACATCCTATGTTAAGCATTTAATCCCCCTCCAATTACGCCCTTACCACCTCTAAATATTCTTGCTTCAACGCGTTTTTCCTTTAATTTGGAAAAAAATGAGCAAAAGCAATCTGCCTACGCCCAGCCCTGATGCAAACCCATTCTTTCATATAACAGATTTTTCTCGTATAATATTGTTATAACATTGTTATGAAATGAATTCTCTATATAAAGGAGCATGTAAATGGAATTACGTGTTTTAAAATATTTTCTCACTGTAGCCCAAGAGGAAAGCTTTTCACGGGCAGCGGAGGTTCTTCACCTATCCCAGCCCACCCTGTCCAGACAGCTGAAGGATTTGGAGGAGGAATACGGAAAACAGCTTCTCGTCAGAGAACCAAGACGCATATCCCTCACCGATGATGGTGCTTTGCTTCGCCAACGGGCAGAGGAAATCCTGGCCCTGGTTGAAAAAACCGAGGGAGAGCTTTTAAGCGATGACCGGACGATTTCTGGAGACATTCACATTGGGGCCGGAGAATCTGTAAATTTTAAATTAATAATGGAAGCAGCTCAAAATGTACGGCAAAGCTATCCTAATATAAGATTTCATGTTATTACCGGTGACGGGGTTACAACCTTGAAGCGATTGGATACCGGCCTGATAGATTTTGGTTATATATATGGAGAGGTTGATCCAAACAAATATAATAATATCTTATTACCGGTTACAGACCGCTGGATACTGGTACTGCGCAAGGATGATCCACTGGCACAAAAGGCTAATATAAAGCCTTCCGACCTATGGAATTGCCCGCTTCTGTTGTCCCGACAAGTAATGGCTCCGGGTACCCATGGGGACGAAGTGTTAAACTGGCTGCAAAAGCCCCTGAAAGAGCTTAATATTGTTGGGTCCTACACACTTTTGTACAATGCTTCTCTAATGGTCCAGGAACGACTGGGCTATGCCATTTCCTTTGATGGGCTCATTAATACCAGTGGCACAAAGCTCTGTATTCTCCCCCTGGAGCCAGCCATTTATGCCACCCCAGTTATCGCCTGGAAGAAAAATCAGGTATTTTCCAAGGCATCACAAATTTTTCTAAAGGCACTACAGGAAAAGTTTACATCCTGTTGAATCGGACCATATTTATAAAAACTTGGCTGCATTAACCAGCCAAGTTTCTTTGATGTACAATGAATTCAAGCGCCCATTGTTGGCTTGCTTTCATTAAGTGCTGTTACCAAAAAAATAGACTGACTAGTTTTTTACCCTACGCTAACGGGCGCATTATCCAATCGACTTTGTCTCTCGGATGCTTCCGTAGCGGTCAGGATTTATTCGACTAATCAGTCTTTATACGATTTTAAGCAGTTGTATTATTAACCATTTTTGCTGTCAGCCTGCATTTTTCTCCCAATGAGTGTTGGAATGACATTTCCACCTAAATTTTTTGTGATATTCCGGTATATCCCCATTCTGGATATAAAAAGTATAGTGAACCATTTCATATGCGGGAACCATCTTTTCAACATAGTGCCGAATCCCCGTATCTGCCCACATTTGTTGGCCGTTGTCAGCTATCAGAGTCAAATCAAGGTCCATCCATTTTACATAACCTGTTTCATCACCATCATTGGAAAAATGTCCAACAATAGTAGCCTCTCCTGGGCTATCAAGCTGTATCTTTTCCACATGATACCGAATTTGTGGTTTTGCTTCTACTGACTGGGAAAATGTAATCATACATAGCATGGAAACAGCAAGAACAGTAAATAATCCTAAAAGCATTTTTTTCAATTTTGACCAGCCTCCTTAACTTACACCAGAGACCGTGTTATCAATAATACTGCTGTTATCAGGAAACCACCTATTAAGGTTAGTATAATTCCAACCAGCATAAGTACACGGCTTTTTCTAAATCCGAAAATCATTAAAAATAAACCGATTAATGTTATGAGAATATAATATAACATCATTTAGTACCTGCATGTCATTGGATGAAATCCATATCCTGGCCGGCATTTTCCTTATGGTCATCCCATCTAAGAATGCCGTTTCGCATAACCAGTTCACAGCTCCCATCGTCATAGACATTAATGTCAGCCTCTTTGCCATTTTCATAAACAATCAAATCCGTACAGATTCCATTGCCTGGACAAATTAAAATAGCATTCTGCTTATCATAGCGACAATTATATATCCACTGTCTATGCTCAGCTGCACTGCTTGCCCAAGTTATAGTGGCGATGTAGGCGTTGTTCTTTTGTTCGATTAAGATACTGCAACGTCCACACCCCCATACACCTAAATAATCCTTAGCGGCTACCTCCTGACTGTTATCCTGATAAGCCTTGCTGTAGCAACGGATAAAGTGCATGGCTCCATCCTGACCTGACCAAAGGTCTGTCTGTAGAGTTCCATCCTCATCATCCTTGGAAAATCCCGCCCAGTTTTTTCCAGCATTATCATCAAAGACGTACCATGGGGAATAAGAGCCATCTGGATGCTCCTCCACAACGACTTTAATAGTCCCATAGGAGGTATTTCCACTATTGTCGGAAAGCTCATAGGTATAATCAGGATTGACCTTAAGTGTTCGGGATTCCTGGGAGCCATCCTCACGCCAAACACCAATAATCCCCTGCACACTGGTATCAATATTGTTCATGTTGACAGCTGCCGAAGAAACTGACAGGTTACCATAACCAAAAGAAAGCGCAACTATCATCACAAAAAAAATAAACCAACCTAATTTTTCCCTGACTACTTTCCCGTTACTAATTCGTCTGTGAACACTACTTTTATTCACTCACACCCCCCCTTTAGCTTTGCCCATACTTCGATTAATCCTGAGCTGTGCAGCTGCATATTCTTCACCTAAAAGGAAAAACAGCCGCTGCTGGCACAGAATAAAATCACATTGAAGCTTAAAATAACTACATAATAATTTTCGGATTCCCCTTTCATTTTAAAAATATTCAAATAATTTTACAATATCAATGCAAAAAGTGGTCATTTTTTGCAAAAAGTGGCATTAACATCAACCTATAATAAATATTCGACAAGAATTTAATTCCTATGCTATACTGTCATATGTTGAAATCGAACGTAAATAATAGAAGGTAATACTCATGTTATTCATATCGATGCTCATAATGGGAATGATAATTGGCTTTATCGGTATTGGTGGGGCTGGTGTAACCATTGCTCTTTTGACGGTGGGCTTTGGTGTACCAATTCACACTGCTTTGGCAGTAGCCCTTTCGGCTATGGTATTTACCACCATGTCCGGGGCCTATAGTCATTTTCGTGAGGGCAATGTAATTTTAAAAACCGGTGCTGTACTAGGCGTAAGTGGTATGCTTGGTGCCTTCGGTGGAGCTAACGTTTCTAATATAATCCCATCGGCCATTTTGGGAAAAATGTCCGGCGTCATCATGCTGCTGTCAGCTCTGCTGCTATACATCAAGGTATATCAGTCAGACTGGCTGATGAAGCATTTCCCCCCAAGGGAAGGTCTTTTAGTAGGAAAAAAGCTGTATATATATGGTACAGTAGCAGGCTGTATTAATGGCTTTATTTCAGGTACCTTTGGTATTGGAGCCGCAGCCTTTATTCAGCTCACGCTAATGATTTTCTTTGGCGTGCCGGTACTGTTGGCTATTGGTACCTGTATGATGGTTATTCTGCCAATATCGGTTGCCGGTGGCATGGGCTATATATTAAATGGTCAGCTGGATTTATTTATTTTTTTACAAACTCTTATAGGACAGGCAATTGGAGCATATTTAGGAGCTAAGCTTACCCGCCTTGCCCCTCGTCCAATATTAAAATTTTTTATGGTAGCCATGTCAGCCTCCGGTGGACTGGTAATGATGTTTTTGTATTGAGACAATAATCACATTTATCCTCAATAGAATATGCAGCGAAGTACTTTTCCTCCAATGGTATCCACCGTTTCTTAAAAACTTCTGCTCCTTCTCGTCCATTGCGTTTTATTATTCTCTCCAATTGTTCCTCTGGTGACACAGTCACAAATATACGAAAATCATACATATTTATCAAAGAGGAATGACAGCTGTAGGCTCCCTCTACAATACATAAATTACCAGCTTTAACGTTGACAGCTTCCTGTAATAACTGAGTTTTGCAGTCAAATCTTTGATAAGATAGTTCAATGGCTCCTGCCCGTAATGGCTCCAGTACCTCACTAAAAAATCGCTCGTGGTCAACATTTTCTCCCGGCTGCTCCAGCCTGGTCACTGTCCGCTGTTCCGGCCGAAGAAAAAAATCATCCAGGTGAAATACTGTTGCACCAGTTTTTTCCTGTAAATAACTGGCCAAAGTCGTCTTTCCGGCACCACACCTACCATCTATAGCAACTATATTGCGTTTGCCATTATCTGCCAGCTTTAAAAGCTTTGCTAAAATATCATCAAAATATGTAAACATAAAATCTCCTAAAATAGTTTCAGCTCTTAATATATCTTCACTCAAACTTCCCACATGGAAAACTTGTGAGAGGCTAGGTGTATTGTCTAAACTTAGAAGCGCTCCGGGTTAGATATTCACCTGGGATAAATAGGTGCATTATACATGGGGAAGTTTAAGATACCATTCTTTCTCAACTTTAAAAGCGACTGGAAGCCCAGTCGCTTTTATCCGTTACGTACCAAAGCTGTAATCTCATTGGCCATATTTTTCAAACTGACCTGCTTTTCCACAGCACCCATGTTAAAGGCAGCCTTCGGCATACCATAAACTACGCAGGACTGCTCATCCTGCCCTAAAGTCCTAGCTCCTGCCTGACGCATCTCCAACAGCTTGGCAGCGCCATCCATTCCCATACCGGTAAGGATAACCCCTACAGCGCGATTGCCAATAAGCTTAGCCACAGACTCAAACAGAACATCCGCCGATGTGGTAACACCATGAATACGTGGACCTGCCTTACAGGATATTCGTATGGAGTCAGCAGAGCCGGCAACCGACATATGCTTATCCCCAGGCGCCACATAAATCGTATTATTTTTAGCCATTTCTCCATCCTCGGCTTCCTTAACCGGGAAGGAGCATTCTCGGTTAAGCCGGGCAGCAAATACCTTGGAAAACTTTGCACTGATATGCTGCACAACCAAAATCGGCGGCATAGGTGCACGTAAATGTGACAGAACCTCAGACAAGGCCTCGGTCCCACCAGTAGACGAACCAATTGCTACTAGCTTACACCAGGCACCACCGCGGGAAGGCGGTCTGGCAAAAGGCTGTACACCAGTAGCCAGCTGCACAATTTTTCGGGCCAGCATCTGCAAAAACGAGCCTCTGGAGGCTGCTACCCCCATTGGCTTAACAATAAATTCATCAGCACCGACACCCATGGCCGCAGCACGATCACTTTCCATGGTACTGATTGCCATAATCTTGGAGCTATATTTCCCCTTGACCTCACGTATGAAATCAATACCGGTCATACCGGTAAGCTTCGTGTTGACCAATATAGCATCAGGCTCAGATATATTTATATGTCTCAATGCCTCATGGGCGTCTCCGACCTTGTCCACATTGCAACCAGACTTGGCTTCGTTCACTATCTCACGTGAACACATACCCCTAAACAGCACTGATTCATCCACTATTAATATTTTTATGCCAGACATGAAATCACGCCCTCAGATTCGCCAAACCATACACAGAAATATCAACTACGTAACCGTTCAACATACAACCAACTCTATTATACAAAAGTATTTTTTGAAGTACAATAGCAAAAATGAGTCAAAAATTTCAAATCCATGACAATAATACTACTTCAAATTTGATAATGCTAACGAATTAGCACTTTATCTGGGACTATAGTCTTATTTTCACAATCATAATGCCCCATACCCAAAAAAATACCTTCACAATACACCCTAATCTCTATATTTTTTTCATCAGCTATTTTTTCAGAAAATGCTTTATCAAAAGAGCTAAGACCATTACAAAAGGCCTTTTTTCTTGCAGGATTAATATTGTATTTTAATATATGAGACAAGGCTGCATCCCCAGGCTGCAGAACGTTTTCTCCCAGTACCTGAAATTCCTCTGGCGTAACGGCATTTTGTATGGAAAATCCTCCTACACCGGTACGAACCAAAAAGGACATAGTTGCGGGGATATTCATCGCCCTTCCCATGTCCTGGCATAAAGTCCTTATATAAGTCCCCTTGGAGCATTCCACGTCAAACAGCAATGTCTTTGCCTCATCATTTTTTTCAACTAAGGCAAGTCGAAAAACCTCCACCCTGCGGGAAGGGATTTCTACCTTTACACCCTGTCGCACCAAATCATAAGCACGCTGTCCATTGATTTTAATTGCTGAATAGGCTGGCGGCACCTGTACAATACCTCCGGTGAAGGCTGCAAACACCTCTTTTATAGCTTTAGTCTCAGGTATAACAAAATCAGTGAGCTGGTCCAGAATCCTACCGCTGTCATCCCCACTGTCAGTTTCATAGCCCAAAAGCATTTCTGCCCGATAGGTCTTTCTTTCATTATCCAAATATTCAATAAGTCTGGTTGCCTGGCCAACAGCCACCGGTAAAACACCGGCTGCCCCAGGGTCCAGTGTACCAGCGTGCCCCACACGCTTTTCGTGCAGAACACGCCGTACAAAGCCCACCACGTCATGGGAGGTCATTCCCGGTGGTTTAAGGAAATTAATAAAGCCCTCCATGTCATACCTCTAATGCTTTCAAAATTTCAGACATAAGATATTTCTTTGCTTCGGCAAAAGGCATTTTTATAGTACAGCCGGCCGCCCGTTTGTGACCGCCACCACCCATTCCTGCCGCAATAAGACTTACATCAGTAACCTTTGAACGCATACTTACCCGACATACCTCCGGCTCCACTGCCTTCAGCACCACTGAAACATCTACTCCATCAATTACCCTTATCAGGTCAATGAAGCCCTCAGTATTATCCAGTGAGCTGGTCAGCTCGTGATCCAAAAACACCCCGGCAACCTTTCCATCAGCAAACAGCTCTACCGTTTGCAACGCCTTGGCCATTCCCTGTATCACCGAAAAATCTTTGGTCTCAATGGCCTCAGAAATCTTCTCTGGTCTTATACCGGTTTCCATAAGCTCAGCAGCGGCCCGCATAGTGTGTGGTGTGGTATTGGAATATTTAAAATACCCTGAATCCGTGGCCAGCCCAATATACACAGCTGTGGCAGAATCCTTGTCAAACCTTATGCCTAATGCCTTGGCCAAACGATAAATTATCTCCGCCGTAGCTGCACTTTCAGCATCCAGATACAAATAATCTGCCAGCTCGTCATTGGTACCATGGTGGTCGATATTTAAAACCGGAGCCTTGCATTTTTCCGGCAGAACCCCCACCCGATCCAGGCAGGCATCCAAAATAACCAGATAATCAGCTTCATAGCTTTCTTCCACCGGCTTTTTAATTTCCTCAATTCCCGGCATAATATTGAGGAATTTCGGTATATCATCATCAATAATGACCTGCACCCTTTTCCCCATTGTTTCCAGCAAAAACTTTAAGCCCAGACAGGAGCCTATGGCATCACCATCCGGATTGACATGAGCAGTCAATATCAGACTGTTAGCTGCCATAAGCCTGTCGGCGGTTTCTCGTAATGTTATAAGCATTTGTCACCCCTGCTCCCGTTCAATCTGCAAAAGCAACTTCTGAATATGTTCACTATAATCCAGGGACTTATCCAAAACGAATTTCAATTCAGGTGTAACCCTAAGTCTGATGCGATGTCCAACCTCCCGGCGGATAAATCCCAGGGAGCTGTTCAAGCCTGACCAGGTATCCTCAATCTGCTTGTCGTTACCCATAATGCTGACATATACCTTGGCGTAGCTCAAATCTCTTGATACCTCCACCTGAGTAACGGTAACAAAGCCAATACGCGGGTCTTTAAGCTCCTGCAAAATAATCTGACTGATTTCCTGCTTCATTAGTTCCTGAATTTTTTCAATACGAAGCTGGCTCATACTAAACTCCCTTATTCTTCCTTGTTCATATCATTAATGGAGGTCTCAATCTCTTCCATCGTATATGCTTCGATAATGTCGCCCTCCTTGAAATCGCGATAATCCTTGATGGTAATACCACATTCATAGCCGGCAGCAACCTCTTTTACCGAATCCTTAAAGCGACGCAAATCCTCCAGCTCACCATCAAATACCTCAATATTATCACGGACAATCCGTATTTTTGACTTATTGGTAATCTTGCCCTCCAAAACATAGGAACCGGCTACCATCAAGGTCTTGTTGAAAATCATAACCTCACGGATTTCCACCCGACCCTGAATAACCTCTTTGTATTTTGGTGCCAGCATACCGGACATGGCATCCTTTACATCATTGATGGCATCATAAATAACCCGATAGGTACGAATATCTATATCCTCTGTTTCAGCAATGTGTCGGGCATTAGCATCCGGACGGACATTAAAGGCAATAATCAACGCATTGGAGGCGGTTGCCAGCATAACATCAGACTCCGTTACCGCACCAACACCAGAATGAATAATGTTTACTCTTACCTCATCATTCTTATTAAGGCTTAGGAGTGAACTGTTAAGGGCTTCAACAGACCCCTGAACATCGGCCTTAACCAGAATATTCAAATCCTTAAGATGGCCCTCCTGAATCTGCTGGAACAAATCATCCAAGGAAACCTTTCTGGAACGAATAAGCTCATTACGCTGCTTTTCCACCCGCTTTTCTGCTATGGAACGGCAAAGCTTTTCGTCCAGTACTGCCAATTCATCACCGGCTGATGGAACATCATTGAGGCCAAGCACCTCAACAGGAACCGATGGCCCTGCCTTCTTGACATTCTCACCACGGTCATTTATCATAGCCCGAACCTTACCATAGCAGGTACCGGCAATAATGGAATCCCCAATATGTAACGTACCATTCTGCACCAGTACAGTTGCCACTGGTCCACGGCCCTTATCAAGCTGAGCCTCAATAATAATACCACGGGCATCCCGCTTTGGATTGGCCTTCAGCTCCTGAACCTCAGCTACCAGCAGGATCATTTCCAGCAGCTCGTCAATGTTAATCCGTTTTTTGGCAGAAACCTCCACCATAATGGTATCGCCGCCATAATCCTCAGAAACCAGACCGTATTCCATCAGCTCATTCTTTACCCGCATTGGGTCGGCTCCCGGCTTATCAATCTTGTTTACAGCTACGATAATAGGCACCTGGGCTGACTTTGCATGATTAATTGCCTCTACAGTCTGTGGCATTACACCATCATCAGCGGCTACAACCAAAATGGCAATATCTGTTACCTGTGCTCCACGAGCACGCATGGCTGTGAACGCCTCGTGCCCCGGGGTATCAAGGAATACTATTTTCTTCCCCTGACACATAACCTGATATGCACCAATATGCTGGGTAATACCGCCAGCCTCTGAGGTAGATACAGAGGTCTTTCTGATAACATCCAGCAAGGAGGTTTTACCGTGGTCAACATGGCCCATTACAGTAACAACTGGTGGACGAAGAACCAGACTCTTAGGGTCATCCTCAATCTCTGGAATTTCAGTTGGATCTACTTCCGGTGGCAATTCTTCCACATTTACCCCAAACTCGCCGGCAACAAGAGCAGCTGTATCAAAATCAATATCCTGATTGATTGTTGCCATAACGCCCATCAGCATAAGCTTTTTAATGATATCAGCAGCAGTACAGCTTATTTTGCTTGCCAAATCCTTTACGACAATGGTTTCACCCACTTTTATAAGCTTAGGACGGGCTATTTCCATTTTTTGAGCCGGCTGCTGGTTTTTCATGTTACGGTTGTTCTTGTTGTTACGGTTATTTTTGTTGCTGAATCCGCCACCATTAAAGCTGTTGCTGCGGTTATTCCTGTTACTGCGATCCTTGCCGCCATTGCGGCCACGCTCGCCACGCTCCATGCGTTCATTACGCTCCATACGGTCATTACGCTCCATACGATTACTTCTATCATTTCGGTCACGGTTTTTAAATCCGCTGTTGTTGGCTGGTGCCTGATTTCCTCCACGGCTCCCGCCATTATTTTTAGGCTTGTTGCTCATCTGCTGTGACCTGTTGGAAAAATTATTGGCAAATTTCCCATTATTATTTTGACCGCTATTATGCTTGCGCTCCTCATTTCGGTCATTGTTACGGGAATTATTAAAACCCCCTTGTCCATTATTGCGGTTACGGTCATTATTTCGCCCTGTACTATGTGCTCCACCGGTATTATTTACCAGCCTAGGAGTGCTAAACCCGCTGTTTGGCTTCTTTACTGGCTTAATCTCCTGCTTGGCTGGCTGATTTTTCACCGGCTTCCTATCTGCATCCTTTGGGTTATCAGCCACCGGCTTGGTTTCAGGCTTCTCAGCCTTCTGACTATTTTCCTTTGGTGGGGTATTGGCTTTCTTAGGAGTTTTGCTCTGCTCCTTAGGTTCCTCCTTACCCTTTGCCACCTTTTCGGTCTTTGGGGCATCCTTCGTCCCCTTTGAGGCTTTCATGGCTTTCAGCACCAAAGCCTGCTCACTTTCACTGATGGCATTGGAATGGGTTTTTCCCTCTATATTGTGCTGCTTTAATATCTCAATAATCTTCTTACTTTCTGTATTTAACTGTTTTGCAAATTCATGTATTCTCATCAATCCACCCCCGAATGACTATCTGTATTCAAAGAAGCTTGACCAAGGCATCTGCAAAGCCCTTGTCCAATATGACCACCACCGCCCGAAATTCCTTACCTATGCAGTGACCTAATTTCTCTCTGTTGAACAGATAATATAGCTTTATACCGGCTTCTTCTGCCATATGCTGGTATTTTTTTTTCGTTTCATCAGCAGCATCACTGGCCACTAATACCAGTCTGGCTTTTTTTTCCTGCACTGCCTTCACTGCGGCAAAATCACCGGAAGCGACCTTGTTGGCCCGCTGTGCCATGCTGAGCAGATTATATATTTTCGTATCGTTCATAATTCATTCAAAAAGCTGTTTTTCCAGCTCCGCAAAAATAGCTTGATCAATAGAACACTTAAAGGATTTTGCAAAGCGATGCTCCTTAACCGCCTTGTCAAAGCACTCCCTATTCCTACATACATAGGCTCCCCGACCTGATTTTTTGCCTGTCAGATCCACAAAAAATTCGCCTTCGGGACTTTTTACAATCCGTATAAGCTCCTTTTTAGGATGCTGTTCCTGACAGCCTATACAAAGTCTGGTGGGAATTTTTTTAACTGTTGCCATAACTGATCACCCTATTCTCACTCTTCGCTGTAAAAATCTTCCGAAGCAAATTCGGCTATATCAATGGTTTCCTCCGCATCGTCAAAACCAAATTCCTCTGCCTGAGACTCACTCTTGATATCGATTTTCCAGCTGGTGAGCTTAGCTGCCAGGCGGGCATTTTGCCCTTCCTTGCCAATTGCCAGGGAAAGCTGATAATCCGGCACAACCACTCTGGACAGCTTTTCAGATTCGTTTATGGCTACGGAAACCACTCTTGCCGGACTGAGTGCATTGGCAATGAACTGTACCGGGTCAGAGCTCCATTTTACAATATCTATCTTTTCATTCCGCAGCTCATCAACTATTGTCTGGACTCTGGTCCCTCTTGGGCCAACACAGGACCCTACAGCATCAATGTTTTCATCCTCGGCATATACTGCAATCTTGGAACGCATACCAGGCTCCCGGGCCACAGATTTTATTTCCACATCGCCATTTTGAATTTCTGGAACCTCCAGCTCAAACAGCCGTTTCAAAAGCCCTGGATGAGTACGGGAAATCATTACCTGCGGACCCTTAGTGGTATTTTTTACCTCCACAATCAATGCCTTTATACGGTCACCAACCGCATATTTCTCGTTGGAAATCTGCTCCCCAGGCCCCAATATAGCCTCAGTTTTTCCGAGATTTATATAGACATTTTTGTTTTCTACCCGCTGTACTACACCAGTAATAATATCGTTGGCACGATTTACATATTCGTTGAAAATAATCCCCCGTTCAGCCTCACGTATGGCCTGAACCACCACCTGCTTGGCATTTTGGGCAGCAATCCTGCCAAAGTTTGCCGGAGTAACCTCTTCCTCCAGGGTATCGCCAACGGCGTAATCCTCTGAAATTTTGTGTGCCATTCCCAAGGAAATCTGAGTTACCGGATTAGTTACCTCCTCTACAACCTCCTTGATAGCATATACATGATATTCTCCCGTATTACGATCAAGGCTTACCCGGCAATTTGCCTCGTTATTGTAATTCTTCTTGTAGGCTGAGCTTAAAGCCTTGTCGATTGCATCAAATAAAATTTCAGACGAAATTCCCTTTTCCTTACCTAATACCTCAATAGCCTCCATAAAGCTGTTTTCTGGAGCAACGGCAGACTTACTTTTTTTCAATCTGGTAGCCACTAAAATTAACCTCCTAAATATCCCGTGCCTAAATCAATCACCGGTTTTGCACCAGTATTTTGGGCATTTTTTAAAAATCTATGTGTAAACGAACCTGAGCCACATTATCCATGGGTAACTCCTGCTCATCAATGGTTATATGTTCACCATCGTAGTTCTTCAGTACACCTGATATCAGCTTTTTCCCATCAATAGGAGCAAACAGACTTACATCCACTGTTTTTCCGTTTTCCCGCTGAAAATCCTTCGGTTTTTTCAACTCCCGGTCCAATCCAGGCGATGACACCTCCAAAATATAGCTTCCCTTGATAATATCCTTTTCATCAAGGATTTTTTCAAGACGTCCACTTAGCTCTTGGCAATCATCAATCTCTATACCGCCAGCTTTATCTATAAAAACCCGAAGGTACCAATCCTTTTCCCGGACATACTCCACCGATACAAGTTCAATATCGGTGCCAACAAGCAATTCTTCAACAATCCTTTCCACAGCATCCTCAATGACTTTGCTCATGCACATACCTCCCAGCTGACATTAAATAAAGACTTATTCAGGTGAACATCGGAAAACACGCCCTAAGTACCCGATTTACATAATAGCAGTAGTACACTAAGCTCAATCTGCGCCACTATGGCTTGATTCGCTAAGTGCTCCTTGCATACATAGAACTTACCGTTCATTTGTGCCCTAATGGGCTTAATTCACGGAGTTCTATAGTAAGACAAAAGAGCGGGTTTGCACCCACTCTTTAAAAATCTAATCATAAATTATCATCATTATAGCACTGATATTATATCTTGTAAACATAAATTTTACTAATATCCGCTACTTTTCAAAAAATATCACACACAATTTGCTGAATCGTGCTAATCCAATGAGTAATTTTACGCCTCACCGCCATTACCGGTGACCGCAATGCCAGCTTAGAGCCACTGTAATGCATTATCTGCTTTATTCGTTGCTGACGGTTTGGGGCATAGCAATGGGTCCTGCACTCACTGCAAAGGGTCTTTTCCGCCATCCGTGGGCAGGACTTAACCCTTTTCTTAATGTACTCAAGCAGCTCCTCACATTCTGGACAAAGCTCCACCCCGTCGGTTTTATGCACGTCACGACAAAATATCCCAATCATCTCAGTCACAGCTTTTATTTCTTCTTCCCGCTTTTTCTGCAATTTATCCATGCTGCACCTCCTGTGACTGATTTCTGACCTACGATATATCACCCTGTTCATCTATATTTTATCGTAAGTTGTAGCCTTTGTTTAGGGGTAACAGCCAATTCTAACTGAAGTTTAATTTTTTAATGTAGTCTTAATAATAGCTGGCATAACAATCCCTTCATAATACACTAAAAAAAACAAGTATGGTTGTTTCATTATACTTACATATTGAAAACTTACAAAAAATATTATATAAATATATATGTATGTGAGTCATATTTAAATTTTATACGAGGAGTGTTTTATATGTCGAAATTTTGTCAGAATTGTGGTCAGCAGATGGATGATAACGTTGATTATTGTCCAAACTGTGGCACATATTCGAAGAATATTATGCCGGCTGCATCAGATAACAATATCAACCAATATCAAAACAGCAACCAATACCAAAACAGCAGCCAATATCAGTCCTATGGTGCAGGTGTCCCAGGCACAGCCTGGGGCTTAGGGGATGACAAAAAGCTTGTCAACAAGGTTGCTTACGGTATTTTGGCAATTCTTCTTGGTGGCTTTGGTATTCACAAGTTTTATGCCGGCAAAACCATGTGGGGTGTCCTTTATATTCTGTTTTGCTGGACTGGTATACCTGCCATTTTAGCATTGGTTGAAGGAATTATTGGCCTTACCACCCATGATGACGGTCAGGGAAATATTCTTGCCTGATTAAGGCATGGTAAAAATTGATAATAGCTTCAGGATATACCGTCCCTACCTCGGTATCTCCTGAAGCTATTACTCTGTTAGACGTATGTGCACTAGAAGCAACTATACAATCCCCTATGTAAAGCATAATCACTTTTACGTGCCCCCTTTCTTGTCAATAATATCGTAATTTTTTTCAAAAAAATAAGCGTTATTTATTATTTAATCACTTTTTAATATAGCCCTATTTGACAGCTTGAACAAAAGCTGTCAAATAGGGCTATTATCATGTATATCATTTCCCCATGGCTAGAATTTCATTATCATAATCCTTATCGTCAAAAAATCTTGGCCTGTACCGATTGAATTCCTGATTGATTATACTTCTTTCCGGGTCAAAATCCACAGTACCTATATCTGCTATATCCAACACAGTATGTATCATATCATCGGTCATATATGGATTATGCACAGCCGTCTGAATCAATTCCCATTTTTCCGGATGATTTTGTTTGAATTTATCCGATGCCCACATAATTAGCGGCACCTCTATCATATGACGGCTTGGATTTTCCTCAATATGACCATTTATCCCTTCCTCGTCATACACTGCTTCACCATGATCCGGCAAATAAATCACAATAGTATCAGTATTGGTTTCCCGGAATTTATCAATAATTCCACTGACAATGTAATCGTTATAATAAATCGCATTGTCATATTGAGCAATGACTTCCTTCTGGTCATCGTTATAGTTACCGGTAATATCCTTTTCCGTAAATTTGGTAAAAATATATGGATACCGGTTATAATAGGCCAAATGACACCCCATAAGGTGAACAACATAAAAATTTTTATCGGCACTGGCCGAGGCAATTGCATTATCCACCAAAGGAAACAGCTCACCGTCAACCCGGCCGTCATCCTCCTGGGAATCACGGATTTGCGTATAATGACTTACATCACTGTGGGCTGCGTAGATTTGAGCAACATTCCCCCAGATACCGGAGCTTTCCTGGTTGGAAAGCCAATGTGTCTTGTAGCCTGCTGCATTCATAATATCAATGAGGTTGTTGTATTCATACCACGGCTTTGGAGCCTCGTGGTTGCAAAAGGTAAAAATCTTGCTCAAGGAGGCCACTGTTGTCGAATGGGCACTGACTACATTGGTAAAATAAACTATCTCACCCTTTTTTGCCATTTCATCGAGATTTGGGGTATTAGGCAGCTCATAGCCATATAAATGCATGTGATTGCGGTTTGTAGACTCCCCTAAAATAAACACGATATTAGTTATCCGACCATCATTGCGGCTTAAATGAATATCATCGTCCAGCTTTGCCACCAGCTCCTGATAGGCCACATGGTTTTTCCATGCAGTATTAACTGCTCCCATTAGCCGGGTCAGTGGGGTAAGATTTTCTCCACCAAACATAAGACCAGGATAGCCTATACACATATAAATGCCATAGGCAGCTGACAATACAAAAACAATTCCAGCTAATACCCTTTGGGAAATCAGGTCTATCTGGACCCTTTTCCATGGCTTGTGCTTTATCAGTAAGTACACAAGGAGAATCACCGCCGCTGCCAAAGCCAGCCCCTCAAATCCTACAAAGGTTTTCAAAAATTCTGCGGATTCCTTGGGATTGGTTTCAAAAAGAGAATTTACTGTACCAACTCCCAGCAGGGCATTGTATTGATACAGCACAAAGGCTTCCATAACAAACGCAACAAGCATTACTCCTGCCAATACCCAACGAATAATTTTGGCAGCCCTTGGTACAAACAACCATCTGGTAACAAAGGTAACGGCCAATGCAGTAATCAATCCGGAAAATGCCATACTCATTACCAAATCAACTTTTCCATCATGGGCAAACTTTATGACCTGTGTTGAACAGCCCAAAAGCCATATAATCATAAAAAAGCCAAAATCCTCATGAAAAATATCGGCTACCCTTTGGAAAAAGGTGTTGATTTTATCAGAAAGCTCTCGTTTATCCACCCGCTGTACCTCCTTACAGCAAATTCATCATACGGTGTGTTTGCGGAATAACCCGTACATCCCGTAGCCGGCTTAAAGCCCGCTGTTGTAATTTCAACAGTATTTCCGGCAGCACCCTCTCCACACCGTTCACTGGAGTAACCGGCTGCAATATCAATAAAATATCTGGGTTCACCGCCGCCACCAAATTCACCGCTTTGTTAAAATCATCCATATCTGTATTCCCAGTTATAACCAGCTTCACATATATATCCTTTTCCTTAGCCAGCTGTAAAAATCGCTGATGTAAATCCCAATGTACCGCTCCTGTCATCTGAGGCAGCTTTATATCCATACTGACAATATCCACCATCGGGAGAATGGTTTCCAGCTGCTCCGGCATAGTCCCATTGGTTTCCAGCATTATCCTGGCATTTATCATTGGCAGCAGCTCCTGCAAAAAGGCCCAGTGAATAAGTGGTTCTCCTCCAGTAAAGCTCACTGCCTGATGAGGTAGAGCCTGCAAAAAACGGTTGATATATGCAGCTACTTCACTTGCCTCCAAAGGATTAATTGCCTGAGAAAACCGACCTGAGCCCGGTTCAGCTTCTATTTCACAAAGAGTATGTATACCGGCTTCATGCTCTGTGTCACAATATTTACAGTTTAAATTACAGCCCTCGAAGCGCACAAACAGCTGACGACAGCCTACATATCGACCCTCGCCCTGCACCGAGGAAAAAATTTCAATCAAGTTTGCTTCCATCTTCTATTCCTGCACCCTTTAATCCAACGTATAAATAACTGATGACTTAGGAGATTCCCAAACCTGAATATGTTTAAGCTTCACATTATCATTAAAAAATTCTGCCTTGCTCATTTCATTGTAAATATATTCAGCCAGATGCTCAGCTGTTGGATTATAATTATCAGAAAAAGGCGCCAGCTCATTTAAAAACTGATGGTCAAGTGCTTCCAGCAGTTCCCGCAGACGTCCCTTTACCACCTTAAAATCAACCAGCATTCCAAGCTGGTCCAATTTTTTTCCTGTTACAGCTGCCTCCACTATCCAGCTGTGGCCATGAAGTCGGCTGCATTTTCCCTCATAACCGGCAAGCCGATGAGCAGCTTCAAACTCTGCACTAACATGAATTTCAAACATAAATACATCCTCCACAATAAGAAACCCCTTCAATGCCACTGCAACAAAGGGGTAGATAAGACAATGCACACTTATTTTCTGCCACTGATAAATTGGTCGTAGCTCACCGCCTGCGTGTGCTTAGTATGGGCCCATTCATGCTCGTTACGATGAATAAATCCCAGAAAAACAATTGGCAGCCAGGAATAAATAAATACCTGATACAACGGAATATACAGCCAGGCCTTTAGCTTTGCCTTCATCTTTATGAGAATAATCATTGGCAAAAGATATTGAATAATGGTTATAGCCGTCATCAAATGCGAAGGCATAAAAGCATAAATGCTTGTATAAATCTGCTGACCATAAAATTGCTGAATATAGCCCATTAGAATAAAGAAGGCTGTAAACATAAGAAAATATGGCTGAATAAGATATAAGCAGCCGTCCAAAATCGGAATACTCCGTTGTCTGATGCCTTCCTTCAGCAGCTTCGGTATAAAACGGTGAGCAACATCAAACTGGCCCTGGGCCCAGCGTTTTCTCTGATACCAGGACTGCATAAAGGTCAATGGCTTTTCATCATAAATAATAGCATCAACAGCCCAGGTGGTCTTTATACCCTCCACCAGGGATTTCATGGTAAATTCCATATCCTCAACAAGGCAGTTTGCCCGCCAGCCATGACGCTTCAACACCTCGGTGGTAATACACATACCTGTACCACCTAAAACAGCCGAAAGGCCAAGGTTGGTTTTAGCCTGATGGATAAGGTAGTCAATAACCCAGAAGGACAAGGCAAATGTAGCCGAAACCCAGGAATCATAAGGATTTTTAGCATCCAAAAAGCCCTGAACAATCTTGGCCCCCTTCACCAAATGATGGTTCATCTCCATAAGAAATCTTGGATGCACCAAATTGTCCGCATCAAAAATGCATACGGCATCATAAGGCTTATCCATGTCCTTTCCATCTTGAACAGCTTGTCAAACATCCAATCCAAAGCATATCCCTTGGTTTTATGCTCTGGATCAAAACGCTCACAGACGATGGCCCCAGCCTCCTTAGAGACTTGAGCAGTATTATCAGTACAATTATCAGCAATTACATAAATATCATATAATTCCTTTGGATAATCCATTTCCTGTAAATTTTTTACCAGATGGGCTACCACCGCCTGCTCATTGTGAGCAGCAATCAGGCAGGCAAACTTTTTTATCGGTGTAGTAACCTTCTTTTCCTTAAAAACCACCAATCCAAAAAAACCGATTATAAAAAAGTAAATGGTAAAACAAAACAGAAAAATCTGCAGGGGGAGCATTATTATATCAAGTGGATAAAATGTATCCAATAATGTATTAAACATTAAGTCAGTTCTCCTTTAAAAAGGTAGCTATGTGACCTCATTTATCACCGGTAAGAAGGTTGATGCCATGGTTTATAATTCCAAAAACAGCATAAGCGGCAAAAATGCCAAAAAGCACCGCATAGCCGATTCCCTCGGACCCAAACCAGAGTATTGTTGCAAACACGGCTGCCGCCACAAGCTTAGCCACCGCATTCATCCTCTCACCATCACCCTTAAAATCAGGATAATGCACCGTGCTGACCATAAGATAAGCCACAATCATAACCAAAATCGGATACAAATAAGACAACTGACTTAAATCGTATCCCACAGCATTTATCAAAAGCGTTGAGGTAGCAATCAGACAACCGCCGGCTGGAATTGCCAAGCCCATAAAATAACCGTGTACCACTGTAGTATTCACATTAAACCTGGCCAACCGCCACATGCCACACAAAGCAAAAAAAACTGCTGCCACACAGCCAAATATCCCAAAATTAGCCAGCTGGAGCTTATAGGCCAGCATAGCCGGGGCTGCACCAAAGGACACCAGGTCACAAAGGGAATCCATTTCCTTGCCAATCTCGCTGCTGACATTTAAAGCCCGGGCCGAACGGCCATCCAGCCCATCAGCCACCAAGGCCAGCAATATACATACAGCACCCCAGAACAGGTCGCCACCAAAGGTTGATATAATGGAGCACATACCAAATACCAGGTTCATGGAAGTCAATCCATTAGGTACAAGAGATTTATTCATCAGTCCTTAATCCTCCCCACAATGGTCTCACCGCCACGCACCTTGTCGCCCTTCTTTACCAGGACCTCAACACCCTTTGGCATAACAATTTCAGTGCATGAACCAAACTTTATTAAACCGTATACCTGTCCCTTTTCCATCTTATCATCAAGGGTGACCCAGGAAACAATTCTCCTGGCCAGTATTCCTGCAATCTGCGTAACTGTTACCTTCAGCCGATCGTTTTCAATCCCCAGCATGTGACGCTCGTTATCAAAGCCCACCTCATCCTTATAGGCAGGCCGAAACCGACCACATACATATTTTTGACATTTTATCTCACCAGCAATAGGACTACGGTTTACACGAACATTGAAAATAGATAAAAATATAATAACCTTTGTACAAGGACCCTTTATAAATTCATCATCCTCCAAATCAACAACATCCTGAACCGTACCATCCGCTGGTGAAACCACCAGATTTTCATCCATAGGGATATTGCGCTTTGGATTTCTAAAGAAATATGTAAAATAACATGCCAGAATTACCGGCACAACAGCCCCCAAAGGGCCGAAGGAAAACGCCAATATTGCGGCCAGTGCCAGTGCTCCAAAAATAAATACATAACCGTCCCGGACCAAGGGAATACGGTTCATACTAAGCACCTCCCAAATATAAGGTTATACAATCAGCTAAATTATAACGCAATTGTTTAAAATTTTCCATTTAAAATAGAAAATATCTGTTTCTCACTATTTCTTACTTCCCATAACCTTAAAAACGAATTTAGGTAATGCCATAAGTCGCCCTATACGGCTTGGTTGCTTTAAACCTCTATAAAGCCATTCCAGCTTGGCCTTCTGCATCCATAAAGGCGCCCGTTTCATAACCCCGGCCATAACATCAAAGGAGCCACCAACCCCGATTGATACCGGTACATTCAGCTCGTCTAAATGGGCGTACAGCCATTTTTCCTGCTTAGGTACACCAAGAGCCACTAAAAGGATATCCGGCCTTTTTGCTTTTATATCGGCAATAATGCTTTGTTCATCCTCAGCAGAAAAAAAACCATTGCGTGTACCAACAATATCTATTCCCGGGTACCATTTTTCAGCCTTGGCCTTGGCCAAATCAGCTACCCCAGGTGCCGAACCAAAAAAATACAGCTTATATTTCTTTGATGGTGCCAGGCGCATCAGCTCCTGTGATAAGTCATAGCCTGCCACCCGCTCCGGCATAGGATGTCCCAAATAACCAGCCGCCCATACTGTACCGGCCCCATCTGGTACAACCAAATCAGCGGCATTTAGTATAGTCTTTAATTCCACATCATAGGTCGCCCTCATAATCATTTCTGCATTGGCAGTAGCTATCAGCTTTCTCTCGCCCTTTTCGATAAAATTCTTCACTGTTTCCACAGCCTCAGCCATTGTCAGTGAATTGACATTGACGCCAAGAATTTCAACCTTTTCCAATGACATCTTATGCCTCCTAATAAACAGGCAAAGGGGATGTGAAAACAAACCTTCCCACATTCCCCTTCGTATACAATTACTCATTAACCAAATTATGAATTACAAATTCCGCATTACGAATTTCCAATTACCCCTTGCTTTCCTTTTTCTTAACATGGGTACGAATCGACAATTCCCTGAGCTGCTTTTCATCCACCTCAGACGGAGCCTGAGACATAACATCAGATGCACTCTGAGTCTTAGGGAAGGCAATTACGTCGCGAATGGACTTACGCTTTGCCATAAGCATAACCAATCGGTCAAGACCAAAGGCCAAACCACCGTGTGGTGGAGCACCATATTTGAAGGCATCCAGCATAAAGCCAAACTTTTCATGAGCAGCCTCAGGCGTAAGGCCAATTGCCTCAAATACCTTTTCCTGCAAATCACCTTGATAAATACGGAGAGAGCCCCCACCGATTTCAACACCATTAAGCACCATATCATAGGCAATAGCCTTAACACGCCCTGGATCAGTAATAAGATACTGAACATCCTCATCTCTTGGAGCAGTAAACGGATGATGCATGGCCTTCCAGCGCTTGTCCTCCTCGCTGTATTCAAACATAGGGAAATCTACAACCCACAAAAAGCTTAGCTTATCCGGGTCAATAAGATTGCGCCGACGGGCCATCTCAAGACGGAGCTCACCTAAGGCCTGGGCCACAACCAGCGGCTTATCAGCAATTACCAGCAGCAAATCTCCTGTCTTGGCGCCAGTAGCCTTTTTGATTTCTTCAAAGGTTTCATCAGAATAGAATTTTTTGAAAGGTGATTTTATGCCCTCCTCGGTGTATTGAATCCAGGCAAGCCCCTTGGCACCGTAGCCCTGAACATATTGAACCAGGCCATCCAGCTCACGACGAGGAATATTGGCATAATCCTCCACATTGATTACCTTTACCTGTCCACCATTTTCCAAAACAGAAGAGAATACCTTGAAATCTGAGCCCTTCACATATTCGGAAATATCCATCAGTTCCATACCAAAGCGAAGGTCTGGCTTATCGGAACCAAACCGTTCCATGGCCTCATCCCAGGTCATGCGTTTAAAGGTTTCTGGCAGCTTGATATTCAGGGCCTTATCAAAAATTTCTCCCATCATGCCCTCCATCATGGTCAGGATTGTTTCCTGATCCACGAAGGACATCTCAATATCCAGCTGGGTGAATTCCGGCTGACGGTCAGCCCGCAAATCCTCATCTCTAAAGCAACGGACTATCTGGAAATACTTTTCAAAGCCGGACAGCATCAAAATCTGCTTATAAATCTGCGGTGACTGAGGCAGTGCGTAAAATTCCCCTGGATTTAACCGGCTAGGCACCAGAAAATCCCTGGCCCCTTCAGGGGTGGACTTACAAAGCATCGGCGTCTCAATTTCCAAAAAGCCGTTACGGTCAAAATAATCCCGCATAATCTTAGTTACCCGATGGCGAAGCATCAGGCACTTTTGCATTTCTGGACGACGCAAATCAAGATAACGGTATTTCAAGCGAAGCATTTCATCTACATCAATACCATCCTGAATGTAGAATGGTGGGGTTTTTGCCTTGTTGAGGATACGCAGCTCGGCTACAACAACCTCAATCTCGCCGGTTTCCATATTTGGATTTACTGTTTCTTCACTGCGGGCCCGAACACTACCACGAACCGCCAACACAAATTCACTGCGGATGGATTCTGCCTTGTGGAACGACTCCTCACCAATAGCCGCCTCATCAAACACAATCTGAACCAGTCCTGAACGGTCACGGAAATCAATAAAAATCAATCCACCATGGTCACGGCGACGGGAAGCCCAGCCACACAATACGACCTCACTACCAACATTATCCTTACGCAGCTCCCCACAATTATGGGAGCGTTTCAAACCCTCTAAAGTATCCATTAAATTTTCCACCTCATAATCTAATTTTATCCACAAGCTCGTTTACAGCTACCTTTTCCTGCTCACTGCCAGCCATATCCCGAAGAACCACTACTCCGTCAGCTAGCTCATCATCACCCATAATAGCTGCATAACGGGCATTTAGCTTGTTGGCCTGCTTCATCTGGGCCTTCATGCTTCGTCCGGCGTAATCTACGGCGGCATTTAAGCCAGCATCCCGCAAATCCATTACCAGCTTGAAGGCCTCCTCCTGAGCCCTTTCTCCCAGAGCTACTACATAGACATCAACATCATTCTTTTTATCTGGTAACAGCCCCTGCTTTTCCAAAGCCAGCAGAACCCGCTCCAAGCCAGTGGCAAAGCCGACTGCCGGTGTAGGATTGCCACCCATTTCCTCAATAAGGCCGTCATAGCGCCCTCCACCGGCTACTGCACTTTGGGCACCCAGTGGCGGATATTTGATTTCAAAGGCTGTCTTGGTATAATAATCCAGTCCCCTAACCAACCGTGGGTCAATGGAAAACCTTACTCCTGACTTGGTAAGATATTTTTGTAGCCTGTTAAAATGCTCACTACATTCGTCACACAGACAGTCGGTTATTCTGGGAGCCTCAGCCATATATGGCTTATCACTGTCCCGCTTGCAGTCCAAAATACGCATTGGACTTCTTTCAAAGCGGCTTCGACAATCCTCGCACAAATCATCCAGCTTGTCCCGGAAAAAATCCTGAAGCATTTCCCGGTACTTACTGCGACATTTTGGACACCCAACTGAATTTATGTAAAGCTCCAAATCCTTTAAACCCAGTCCTTCAAGAAGCTTCATTGCCAAGAGAATTATCTCCGCATCCACTGCCGGATTTATTTCACCAATTGCTTCAACACCAAACTGATGAAATTCCCTCATTCTTCCCGCCTGTGGGCGATCATATCGAAACATAGAGCCGATATAGAAGAGCTTAGTCAATGCATTATCACCATATAGCTTATTCTGCAAATAAGCCCTAACTGCCGATGCTGTATTTTCCGGTCGCAGGGTAATGCTTCTATCCCCCCGGTCCTGAAAGGTGTACATTTCCTTGTCCACCACATCAGTGCCCTCACCTATGCCTCGCTGAAACAGCTCTGTATGTTCAAACATTGGTGTTCTGATTTCCTGATAGCCAAATCTTTGACATAAGGAACGAATTTTGTTTTCAACATAAAGCCAGTCACCTACTGTATCCGGCAAAATGTCCTTGGTGCCCCGTGGAGCATTTGTCAACATTAAAAAACCTCCTTTGCTTTAAAAAAGCAAGGTATTAATCAACGGCCATAAGCCTCCCTAAGGAGTGCCGCCCTTTTATCAATATAAATATCTACATCCCTAAGATAAGTAATTAAATCCTTGGCATTAAAGGCTGATTTAAGCCGATTTGTCCGAAAATTTACCACCTTGCTGGTGGCCGCACCGCCAATTCCCAATATTGTCTGGCGTTCCTCCATAATCTGTATATTA
>JAFVER010000052.1 GCA_017475925.1 Anaerovibrio sp.
AATTGCTTACGGAGGATAGGTCAATACAGGCTATCCCGGGAGTACGGGAGCTGTTGGAGCGGATTAAGGCAGCAGGCTATCTTATTGGACTAGGTTCTTCATCCACCATGGAAATGATAAATTTGGTGTTAAACCGGTTTGATTTAAAGAAATATTTTTCTGTGGTGGTCAGTGGTGACGAGCTTCCCCGTAGTAAGCCTGATCCCTTGATTTTTTTGACAGTTGCTGAAAAACTGGGAGTGGCTCCGTCAGAATGTATTGTCATAGATGATGCCGGAGCCGGAGTTGCCGCCGCCAAGGCTGCTGGAATGTATTGCATCGGCTACGATAATCCTAATTCCGGGCCGCAAAATTTAAGTGGGGCGGATATGATTGTCGGTAGTCATTATGATATAATTGTGGTATAGGCTTGCTGATAAATTAGAAGGGAGCATGAATTTATTATGAGTATACATATTGGCGCACCATCAGGTGCCATAGCTAAACGGGTATTGCTGCCAGGTGATCCGTTGCGTGCTAAGCATATTGCCGAAACCTTTTTTGAGGATGCAAAGCTTTATAATGAAATCCGTGGAGCATTGGGGTATACTGGCACCTATAAGGGTGTACGGGTATCAGTACAGGGGACCGGTATGGGAATACCATCCATAGCTATTTATGTCAATGAGTTAATAAAGGATTATGGAGCCAGAAAGCTAATACGGGTAGGAACCTGTGGGGCTATGCATGAAAATATCAATATTCGGGATATAGTCATTGCCCAGGGAACTTCCACGGATTCCTCCATTGTTCGGAATATTTTTGGGCCAACAATAAATTTTGCTCCGTTGGCGGATTTTTCACTGCTTACAAAGGCGGTTGAATGTGCCAAAAAATTGAATATTAGTGCTAAGGTGGGAAATATTATCACAGTTGACCGCTTTTATGATGATGATATTGATAATGATCGATTGAGACGGTATGGGATTTTGGCAGTAGAAATGGAAGCAGCGGCATTGTATATTTTGGCGGCTCAGTATCGGGTACAGAGCTTAGGAATATTCACCGCCAGTGACCATTTGCTGACCAAGGAGGTTGTACCGGCCGAGGAACGGCAAACTGACTTTAACGATATGGTGGAAATTGCCCTGGAGACTATTATTCAGGATTAGTGCACTGACACGTTCGACGGCACATGAAAAGGCTGCCAGCTGATGCATGAGCATCAAAGCTGGCAGCCTTTTTGGTAGCTTATTTTAACAGGGCGAGAACGGAGTCCTTTGTGATATAGCCAATGTATTGATTAGTTATCTTGCCATTTTTAAACACATAAAGACTTGGAATACTTACAATGCCATATTGGGAGGAAAGAGCGAGCTCCTCATCAACATTTACCTTGCCGACTTTTATAGAGCCTTCATTTTCTTCAGCGATTTCTGCCAAAATAGGGGCCATCATTTGACAAGGGCCACACCAGCTTGCCCAAAAATCAACTATAACTGGGATATCAGATTCCAATACTTCCTTTTGAAAATTGTCTTTAGTTACTTTTACTTCTGCCATTCTATAGAACCTCCTTTGTTGGTAATCAAAAATTATTCAGCGTTAGATTTGTAATAAAGCATACAATGACAATATCCTTCAAAATTCGGGTCATTTATCTGGTCCCGAAATTCCTTGCACATACATTTTGTGTCATCGGTTTTTTCTAGGCGGCACGGACAATATCCGCCGGTTTTTTTTAATCCTTCCTTGACGGTGGCAACAACCTCTGTATTTTCATTTAGTGATATTTTCATTTTGCTCACCTCATAATTTCCTTCACATGTAATTTTATTTCGACAAATTAATTGTTTTTCCTTTGTAGAATTTTAAGGAATAGTATCTTAAATTAATATATTACAATATTACGATATATTGATTTATATGTCAAGCATGAAATTTACCAGACTTATTCAAGGCGGAGGATAAATAATGTTGACATTTATAGTCAAACAGATATAGAATATAGGTGTTTTCAGTGCTGACGGATTAGTGGAGTTCACCACATGTGCTGGAAAATGCTGATAAGCCGACCGTCTGGGCAGGGATTTGCCTGGATGGTTTTTCTTTTTCCTGGCAGATTCCTTTTTGTTGTGCAGAAAGGATGATGTGTATGCGAAATCGTTGGCTTATTGCTTTGGCAGCTATAGGAATTCATATTTCTATTGGCAGTGTTTATGCATGGAGTGTGCTTACAAAGCCTATCATGATGGAAATGGGTATATCATTGAAGGAGACCACCTGGTGCTTTTCCTTGGCAATTTTATTTTTAGGTCTTTCGGCAGGGTTTCTTGGCAGCTTTGTAGAAAAAATTGGACCGAAAAAAAGCGGATTGCTGGCGGCGGTGTTTTTCGGTTCAGGAATGATCGGCACAGCCTTTGCTATAGAGCTGCACAGTCTGATATTATTGTATGTTTTTTATGGCTTTATCGGTGGAATTGGCTTGGGGATTGGCTATATAACGCCGGTATCAACGCTTGTGAAGTATTTTCCAAAGCATCGTGGCTTTGCAACGGGGCTGGCAATTATGGGATTCGGGTTTGCTGCGCTTGTGGCCGGTCCGGTGATGCAACAGCTTACAGCCGAATATGGACTTAAAATTAATTTCCTGCTGCTTGGCGGTGTATATTTTACTATCATGTGCATGTCGGCACTTTATCTTAAGCCACCGACGGTGCAGAGCCCTATGGAGCAGCCGGTTGGGCTGCAGCAGGGACTTACTGCCAATGAGGCCGTAAAAACCTGGCAGTTTTCGGCTCTTTGGTGGATATTTTTTGTAAATATAACCTGCGGTATTGGGCTTTTATCAGTGGCTTCGCCTATGGCACAGGAGGTTGTTCATATGGATGCTGGTACTGCTGCATCCATGGTGGGCATAATCGGACTCCTTAACGGCGCCGGGAGAATCCTGTGGTCAACAATCTCGGACTATATAGGTCGGAGCATGACGTATATTACTTTTTTCCTGGTGGAAATGATTGCCTTTTTTCAGCTGGCACAAGCTGCTGATGCAATGATTTTTCAGCTGCTTATTCTGTTGATTATAAGCTGCTATGGTGGGGGCTTTTCCTGTATGCCGGCGTATTTGTCGGATTTGTTTGGCACCAAGGAGCTTAGTGCTATTCATGGCCGAATTTTGACTGCCTGGGGGCTGGCAGGGATTGCCGGACCGTCGCTGATTGCAATTTTTAGGGAAAATACCAGTGGCTACAGCTTTACGCTTTATTTCTTTGCTATCTGCTTTGTGGTAAACTTCATGGTTGCTTTTGTGTTAAAGCAATATGGCAGGAAAAAATTGGCTGCTCTTATGGAAACCAGGTGAAAAAATTGTGTCAGTCCGTGAATAAGGTGGGATAGCTGACTTGTATTTACCAAGATTTCATAGTAGAATTATATGGAAATTTGAGAGGTAAATATAAATAGGAGTGATATAGACATGAGAGCCTTTAAAATTTTTTTGACAGTTTGTATGCTGATGATGAGTTCCTGGTCAGTTTCCTTTGCCCACTGGATGCCGGAGTCTGAAATGTATATTGGTGGGGTGGGGCCGGATTGCACCCTGGCCTATGTTAGAAGCATTTTTGGTGATCCCCAGGAGAAAAAATGGTTTAATAACGAAGGCTTTAGAGGGGTGCGATATATTTACAGCCCGGCCTTTAGTGTTACTGCCCGGGTTGGTGCAGATGATCCAACTCCGGAGAATGATTTGAAAGTAACCAATGTAAACCTTAAGGACAGTAATCTTTCTACGCCAAGTGGTTTGACTGTGGGAATACCGTTCCAGACTGTAGCTGGAATGTTTGGCTTTGGTGAAAAGAAAAAATATACTGACCGTGAGTTTTATTATTATCCGTTGAATGGTACTAATAAGTCCATGACCTTTTATGTAAACAATGTTGGTGTCATAACGGAAATCATTTACGCTGAAGAGTGGTAAAACGAGACGTATTCCTTCCGAATTGTAAAATGAGACTTATTCAGTGGAAGCTTTAAACTCCCACTAAATATTAGTCGAGTAAATCCTGAGTTTAAGGGTGCTTGTCTCCAGCCTAAAGAGGATGGAGGTTTAGCGCCCTTTAGCGTAGGGTAAAATGAGACTTATTCCTTCCGAATTGTAAAAT
>JAFVER010000053.1 GCA_017475925.1 Anaerovibrio sp.
AGATAGCCTGCTGCCTTAATCCGCTCCAACAGCTCCCGTACTCCCGGGATAGCCTGTATTGACCTATCCTCCGTAAGCAATTTCCTGTACAGGTCGTGCTTTTTTTTTGCCAGCTCCTGCCAGGAAGCCCCGCAGGCAGGATTTTCCTCTACCATTGTACCATAGAAATCCCGACTGCTTCTTCCCACAAAGGTTGCCAAGCGTTCTGCTGAAATATCTATTCCATATTCTGCCAAAACCTGCTTCTTGGCTCTGGCATGAATGGGCTCACTATCATAAATAACCCCATCCATATCAAAAATATATGCTTTTTTCATACTCTAGTTTTTTCCTTTATAGCCCATTGTACTTAATTGCTGTTCTGCCAGAGTTTCTGATATCTGGTCACGAAGAAGCTTGGCATATTGGGCCACCCCCACATCATTAGGGTGAATTCCATCCTTAACCAGCCATTCTGGATGCTGGGAAATAAGGCCATACCAGTTGACCACATGAATATTTGCGTGCTCCTTGGCCATACGGGCAATGTACTCATTATTCGTATTTTGCCATTTTAAATGCGGCCCATACACATTTACCCAAAATATCTGCCGCTCAGGCCCCAATATCTTCAGCAGAGCCTGAGTCTGCTCTTCATAGCGAGGTGCTCCGGCAATAGGCCCGTTTGTACCAAGGGAAACAACCACCACATTTCCTAGCTTGCCCTGCTCCGCCAGCTGCTTGGCTATTTCTACTCCATCGCCAACATACCTTGACACAGCTGCATCTATATAGCAGCCAGGCAACGCCGAACGAATAGCTGAGGAAGAACCCAGCATTACCGAATCACCTATGCAGATGATTCCCCTTAGGTCAATTTGCGCCATCTGTTGTTTCTTGGCCTGCTCATAAGCAGCTTTATTTGCAGCCTCCTGCTCCTCAGCTTCTCTTTGAAGCCTTGTTTGCAGCTCACTGATTACATCCGTCTTAGCAGCTGCTGACTCGGCAACCCCCTTAAAGCCAAAGGCAGCAATGGAGCAGCCTACCAGGGTCACCAGCAAAAACACTGCACATTTTGCCTTGGCCAGGCCCTGCCAGCTATAGGGTATCCGTAAGCTGGTAATCGTCTCTGAAACGGCATCTGACCATATTGTCAACACGCAAATCAACAATGGTTCCAATACATAGCAGTATTCCAGCTTATCCCACCCCATATGACTGAAGAAAAATATTACTGGATATTGCCATAAAAAAATGCCATAGCTGCGTTTGCCAATCCATTGAAGCAACGGATTGTCCAGTATTTGGCCAAGCTGCATACCATTATCTATTACAAGTCCCACCATCAGACAAAATACCACAGACATTATTGCCATGGCCCCCTGATAAACAAGACTGTTCTGTCCGTCAAGATATACATAAGACGCTATGGTAATACCCAGTAAAATTGTAAAAAGGCAATAACCAATAGCATTACTGCCACTACGATTACTAGGCTTTTGAATAGAATAAACCTTTACTAAGCCCATTGCGGCCCCCAATAGCAGGGCAAAAAGCCTTGTATCAGTGCCATAATACAGCCTTGTTATATCTACTCCATCAGCAAACATAACAGGCATTATTCCAGCGGAAATAAGCCCCGCAACAACCAGAACATCGGCTCCTGTCCTTTGGCCCAATATACTGCTTACAGCAGCACATATAAGCATAACAACCGGCCATAAAGCATACCATTGCAGCTCAATTCCCATAAACCATAAATGGGTAAAGGGTGAAGCATTGGCAATTCTGGTAAAATAATCTGTATGCTGATCCAGCTGCCACCAATTATTGTAGCCCAGCAGGATTGACTGAATTTCCGGCCGCACAGCAGCTATAACATCAGGGGCATAAAAATACAGCACTCCCGTGCTGACCAACAGCATTAATATCAAGGATGGATAAATTCTCTTTATCCGCTTGACATAATAATTTATAAGACTGAACCGTCCAGCCACCCATTCCCGACCAGTGGAATAGGCCAACAGAAATCCGGTAAGCACAAAAAACAAATTAACTCCCATATATCCCCCAGGCACTGTATCCGGGAACATATGAAACAGGGTAATGCCAATAATTGCAATGGCCCGTAATCCATCCAAGCCTGACAAGTGATGATAGCTTCTATAACGATTTATTGTATATTCAAAATCTGCATTAAGATTTTTCATTCCAAATATCTACTCCCAAAATAAAAATTTCCGAAAAATTATATCACATTATTGGGAATAGGGGAAGTAGAATATTAAACTTTACCCTACGCTAACGGGCGCTAAGGCTCCCATCCTCTTAGGTGGGAATTAAGCGCCCATAGCGGTAAGTGTCTACTGTTCAACTTCAACTAAGTCTTGTTTCACAGGACACTTTCGCATAGGGCGCATTATCCAATTGGCTTTGCCTCTTGGATGCTTCCGTAATGCTTAGGATTTATTCGACTAATATTCAGTGGGAGTTTAAAGCTCCCACTGAATAAGTCTCATTTTACTGTAAAAAAAGCCTTAGCTGGCACAAAATCGCCAGCTAAGGCTAACTATCTTACTTTATCTCAGTTTACATCGCTCAATTTCAACATCACCAGCTGTGGGTAATACACAAAGCTCATGTCTTCACCAGCACCTAGATTTAATACATCCCCAGGTGCAGGATTCTTTTTCCAACCATATATGCCAGCATATTTATCCAAAGGTGAATCCGCATTCAGTACACTGCGGTCAAAAGCAGTGGAAGCTCCCTTGAGAATTATCAGCCGATCAACGGTAAAGGTGTTGTTGTCAAAGGTAACTATCAGTCCGATATTCTCATAATACCAGGAAATATCATCAATACCACACAGTGCCCTGGTCTCTAATGGCGTTAATATACGCTCGTTACCGCTGTACTTATTTTCCACCTCATCCATGGTCATATCGAGACTAAGGCCTCCTACTGTCTCCGGATGCTTTATATCGCTGGTTTTCGGTGTAAATGTCAATGAATCTCCTAAGCTGAGAGTTTTTTTACCTGCAACGGTACTCCAGTATACATTTACAAACTGTGTTCCTTCCTTACCTAGAATGGTAATGGTAGCACTACCGTTGTACTTATCACCTGCAAAATTCTGGGCATCGGAAATCCTCAGTCCATTTAGCTTATTGTCACTGAAATTTACCGGTCTATGACCACTTTTATCACACCAAACGCCGCCGATACTATCCATCAATTGGTTCAACCTGGTGCCTTCGTTTGGTGCTGCAAAAGCAATACAACAGCTGCAAAGCAATACCAAGGAACTAAATACCATCAATAATCGTTTCATAAAATCTCCTCCTTGTGAAACATTAACCTACAATGCAATTATAGCACAAGTGTAACTTTCTTCACAACATATTGCATAATACATTTTAACGACGTTTGGTGCGCAGCAGTGCCCAAATAAGATTCTTAATGTCCTTATCCTTATCAATCTTTATCTGCACGGCCCGCTCGTTGCCAATAATATTAAAGTTCTCTACCAGGAAGCAATAGATAAGTATCCCCATGGAGATTAATCCAACGCTTACAATTATCTCTCCCACACCTGGGAAGTAGGAGCCGCTTTCATACATTGACGTAAATACACAGTTCAGCCGGTTTAAAATAACTCCCAAAACCGTGAGCCAGGCGTAGGTCAAAAGCCCCCATCTTTTTTTACACAATGGGCTGATTATTATGATTATCGGAATAATTATGCCAAAGACCATTTCCAGACAATACATATTGCTTTGTAGACTGCCCTGGAACACATAACCCCACTCATGCTTTTCAAAGAGATCATAAAGCTTCAGTAACAGATATACCCCCATGATACTGGCCCCTATTCGGTTAAGCTTCATCATTACCTCATGGGGAATCTCATGGCCATAGGCGGATTTGGCCAGAGTAGTTTCCACCGTCACCATGGCCGAGCCTATAAAGAAGGAGGACAACAGGAAGTAAATCGGTAAAAACTCACTCCACCACAGCGGGAACATCTTTTCCTTCATAATCAGAAACAATCCGCCAAGGGAGGACTGATGAAGGACCGGAAAAACCAGACCTATAACAATCAGCACCGGTAAAATCTTGACTATATATTTATGGAGCTTTTTCACCAGCACTCTTTCAGTAATTATTTCAAAAAATTCAAAGCTCAGTATTGTAGTGTAAATGGAAATACACCAGAAAACCTCAAACAGAACCGACGTATAGCCCCAGGATACAAAAGGCCGCCAAAAATTAAACCATTGACCAATATCCAGAAACAACCCCGCCATTACCAGAATATATCCCAATAAAGAGGTAAGCAGTGCCCCTCGGGCAATCACAGAAAACTCCTTATATCGGAGCATATTTACCAAAAGCGCTGTGGAATACCCGCCACCGGCCAGAGCCACACCACACATTACATCAAAGGCAATCCACATTCCCCAAGGGGTTTCATCAGTAAGATTTGTAACATATTGAAACCCGGTTAAAAGGCGCAGAACCACCGCTGCTACCATCAGCAATACAAATCCAGTAAGGACAAATCTGGTAGGAGTAATGGTAAAATCCCAGCCTAATATTCTAAAACATTTATATACTCTCATCCTTATCCCTCCTGCCCCTTGTCCTTATCATCAGCTTTTTTGTTTTTCTCCACCCGATGATTATAATAAGCCAGGCCAGCCAGGAAAATTGCCCAAGCGGCAGCAAATCCAGGCACCTTGGAGAGATAGCTCTTGGAATAATCCGTAACCGGTTTGTCACTTACCTGCTTGAAGCCAAGCTGGTCAAATGGAACATCGGAGATATAAAGCCATTCAGCTCCCCCTACCTCATGTTCGCCATATATATGCTTCACATAGCGGTTATCGTTGTCAATTATTTCATGGGCCTTTCGTAAAAGCTCGTCCCGTGGTCCGGCAGTAAGGGCTCCGGTGGTACAGGCCGATACACAGGCAGGGGCATCCCCATGCTGCAATCGGGTATCACACATCTGACACTTAGCCACCTGAGGAAACTGCTCATTCCATTGATATTTTGGAATAGAATACGGACAGGCCACCAAACAGTACCGACAGCCTACACAAAGGTCAGGATAATAAACAACAGCACCAGTTTTTTCATCCTTTTGAATAGCCTTGGAAAAGCAGGCCGATGCACAGGCCGGTTCCAGGCAATGCAGACATTGCTTTTTCACAAAGCGCAGATTGTGGTCGGTATAACGCTGAATAACCGTCCAGCGGTTGTCATCCAGCTCTACCCGTCCATCCTTGA
>JAFVER010000054.1 GCA_017475925.1 Anaerovibrio sp.
CCGCTTTCGCTGCTGCCACTACCACTGCTTCCACTGCCGCTTTCGCTGCTGCCACTACCACTGCTTCCACTGCCGCTTTCGCTGCTGCCACTACCACTGCTTCCACTGCCGCTTTCGCTGCTGCCACTACCACTGCTGCCACTACCACTGTCACTGCTACCATCATTGGTAAGAGTAGCCACTATATTATTGCTTTCCGTAGCTACACTAAATTCATAGGTACTTACTTTTGCTATACCTGTAGGCACCGATATATCAGTGGTCTGGGAAATACTATCTCCACCGTTTAAGGTAGTGGCCGAAAGCAAGGTCACTTTGTTATTTTTTACCAGATTGGCCAAGGTTCCCTGAGCCAGCACCCCTATTTTAGCATTGGTAACATCAGCTGTACCATTTACCGTCAGCATAGTATCGCTGGTAGTAATGTTGATTGGAAGATAGAAGTTTAAATTTTGAAAACCACCAACATTAGCGAAGGAGCCTGATACAACTACACCTGTGGCAGCAATATTTAATGTATTGCCTGAAACAGTACCACTAAAATAAGATTCGCCGCCCATCAAATAACTTAAAGTTACTGCTGAAAGAATATTAACTGTGTTATCTGTAGCATCATTATTAGCTGCACCACCGTGTACTCCTTTTCCATCTGCGAAGGTTGGCGAGCCACTGATAGTTACTGTATTCCCACTGGCTAATGTATAACCATGGCCACCCCATATATCTGAATTTATCGTTCCTCCTGTAATTATTACATTATTGTCAGATGCAATTCCAGCAGTTAAGGCATCTCCACCAGAAATACTGCAATAGTTTGAAGGATCTCCTACAGTACCACCATCAATAGTAATGGTATTATTAGATGCATTATTGTCACTACTATATCCACCATATAAATCCTTATTTACAGTACCTTTTATCGTAGCACTATGCCTTGACTGCTCCCCTGTAGGACTAGTCGACCACGCGGTATCATCTTTAGTCTGTCCATTATAAACATACTCCGCTGTTTCGTTTGCTGCCACCTCTACAGCTGTAGCATGAGCCGGTGAAATATAGTAGCCACCAGTGCACATCAGGGCGGCCAAAATCAGCCCAGTCAGTCCTTTCTTACTTTTTTTCATACTCATATCCTTTCCCTCCCATAAAATGATAACTTATTCAGGTAAAATCTTAACTCCAGGCCGGCAGCAATTAAATGAGACTCATTCAGTGGAAGATTTATACGCCCACTGAATGTAGCCGAATTAATACCACGCTATTGTCTGAAGCTATTCTTTCCTAACTAGATTACGGCAAGAAAAAGATAAAACCTACTGTAAAAAGCGACAGTTTTTGGCCTTCGGACACCTGTCAATTTTGTCAGGTAGTCAGTAAAATCAAGGGTTTGATGGAATTTATATCTATAAACCACTTATTTTTTACTGCTTCTCCAACGCCAGGAGGAGGGCTAAATTTTGTGCCATTATTATCAGATAACTATGGTAACTATGGAAAACCACTACCTTCTAATGTATAATATATAGGGCGAGGCGAATTTCCTGCCGACAAACCAGATTATGTACGAGGTGTTTTATATGCCATCCAGCCGTTTAATTGTTTCTCAAATGCTCACTTGGACATATGTACAGATTGTTTACCAAATGATAATGAATGATGGCAGAGGCCTTTTCCTGCCTGGCGGACTAAGCGGAGAAAGCCTGCGGATTATGTCTAATATCATCTTTCTTTCGTTATCCGGTGCAGCCGGTATGGCTTTTTTTGCCCTTTACTATCGTCGCATCCCAGCAGCCATCAAACGAAGCTCCATTATCTGCGCGGTACTAATTGCCTGCTTGGGACAAATATTAATGGAGCTGTTCCCCACTGAAGCTATGATGGCTGTCGGCTTACTGCTATCCATGCTGGGCTGGGGCTATTTGATGGCCTATATATTATACAGAGCCGCCCTAGAAGTCTCCGACGCTTATTTTGGCCGATTTATTGGTATATCCCTGGGATTTGGCAGTATTTTGGCCTTTATCATCGGAGCTGCAGATGCTGTTTTTACGGATATGCTGGCTTCGCGCATTCTTGCCATTCCCGGCCTTATCACGCTGGCACTTATTAAGCCAGCTGATGAATATTTGGCCATCAGACAGCCCCCTTCGCCAATTTGGCATTCCTTTTTTCAAAAAAGCCACACTTATCTAGTAATATCGGCTATTATAATGGGCATAATGCTGGGTCTTTGTGATAGTATAAGTGTTTTCCACTTTCCTGAATACCTGCCCTCCTTCCCCAGCTCCCGGCTATTCTACGCCGGTGGACTTTTTCTTTTTGGTTGGCTGGCCGATAAAAAGTTTTCTGTCATGCCTGCGATTGTATTGATAGTGAGTATTTATTTTCTCTGGTATAGAATCTTTAGTACGGAGCCAGGACTATTTTTACTGTCCGCCATGCTGGTTGAGGCTATTTATTCCTCACCCATTATAGTGCTATTGATGACCGCCTTTCTCCATATAGCCGCCCATTCGGACAACCCTGAGAAATGGGCCGCTATGAGCCGCATAATAGAATTACCAGCATTGAGTCTGGGATTATTACTAGGGTTTATATTCTTTCAATATGTTTATTTGCCTATCAGCTTTACTGTATATACTGTAATGCTGCTGATAAGTGTAGCCCTGTTATACAAAATCTCCATCCTCTATATGCACAGTCTGGCCGAGCACAACACTGAAAAGTCATCTGAGCCTGTCACAGAGCTCAAGCAGCCTGAAGAACAGCCTGATGAGCAGGACAGATATATACGATATTGCGAGCACTACAATTTAACCGAACGGGAAGCCGATGTTTTGCAGGAACTGCTAAAGGGGCACAAGATTGCTGCTATAGCTGAAAATCTTTTTATCAGTGAACGAACGGTACGCTTTCATATCACCAATCTACTTAATAAAACTGGGCAGGACTCCCAGCTGTCCATGGTATCAGATTATTACCGAAATATTAATAATGTCACATAGGATAAACTCAGGCAACAAAAATACCACCGCATTTGCGGTGGTATTTTTATTGTCTCATTTTATAGTCTGAACTGTGAAATCAGCTTCTGCAAATCCTGGGCTAATTCAGCCAAATTCTGAGAAGCAGCTGTTACATCATTCTGAGCTGACTGCTGCTCCTTGACAGAGGCTGTCATACTATCAGTTTCCTGACTGTTTCTATGGGCAATATCCTTCAGCTTTTCTGATGATTTAAGCACTTCGGCATTACCATTGGCAATTTCCTTCATATGCTGGGAAACACCCACCATACCGTCTGACACCTTTTGAATATGATTTACCAGCTCGCCAAAGAGAGCACTGGTCTTATCAATGGCTTCAGTACCTCTTACAACCTCTTCGCGGCTGCTGGTCATTCCAGCTACTGCCTTATCAGTGAAGGTGGCCGACGTATTGATAAGCTGGGCAACATTTTCCGCTGCCTCCTGGGACTGTTCAGCCAGCTTGCGAACCTCCTCAGCTACTACAGCAAAGCCGCGGCCCTGCTCGCCGGCCCGGGCTGCCTCTATTGCCGCATTAAGGGCCAACAGATTAGTCTGACCGGCAATACCTGAGATGGTATCTACTATCTGTCTGATTTCCTGAGAATGCTCACCCAGCTTTACAATGGCTTCCTGGGCTTCCAGGATACGCTGGCGAATAAGGTGCATCTGCTCTGTTGCCTGATCCATGGACGACTTGTTGTCCTGCATGGTCTTTATACTCTGGTCAGTAGCCTGCTGGGTATCATCCACCACCTGATTAATATCATTGATGGAATCATCAATGTCATGCATCATATTAACCGAGGTAATAACAGCTTCCTCCTGCTGCTTTGAACCGCCAGAAACCTCACTGGCTGATGACACGATAGCCTCAAGGCTTCTCACTGATTGGTCAGAGGTAGCAAACAGCTCTTCACTGGCTGCGGATACCTGTTGAGCCATATTATTTACTTCAGCGATAATATTACGAATAGATTCGGCCATATGCTCCATGCTGTTAGCCAATGCCCCCAGCTCATCATCAGTACCCAAGGCCAAATCAACATTGAGATTGCCGTCAGCCATCTTCTGGGCCTCACCCATAAGATGCTGAATAGGAGCATCCACACGCTTGTTAAAGATATACCACATAGCGGCACACAGGACAATGATTACAATAAGGGAAATCACTACGCTGACAATCATTGCCTGATAAATGGCTCCACTGTAGTCCGACTTAGGCGCAACTGCCACCAACTTTAGTCCTGAGCTGCCAATGGGTGCTATGGATATATAAGAATCCTCACCAAAGGCTGCACTTTCAATGTTTTTTACTGCCCCTCCCGGAGCTACAGCCATAATTTCCTTGCCTACTGCTGCCAATTCAGCATTAGAGTTTTCCTGAATCTTATCCTTCATGTTCATCTCATCGTCTTTATAGGCCACCATGAAGCCAGACTGAGTAACCAGGAAGGCAAAGCCATTATCACCGATTTTTATTTGCCGTACATAATCCTCCAACTCCTGCAAACCAATATCTACCGTAATAACACCTACAGTAGTGCCATTACGCTTGATTGGATAGGAGCTGGTCATCATGGACGTCTTGGTCACCGGGTCATAGGCCGGCTCATCCCAAAATACACTTTCAGTTCCCTTTATACTCTCCACATACCAGTTAAACTGAGGATAGTTATACTCCTCATTACTGTAATCCATGGTAAGCTCCAGCTTATTGTTGTCCCCTTTAAAGATATACGGGCCAAACCACTTTGCATCCCCCGGATAAGCATTAGGGGCAAACCACAAACCACTACCAAAAATTATCGGGTCAGAGGCCACAAAATTTCTCATGTAGGAATACAGCAGCTCTATGTCATAATTTGGCATAACCGAAATGACCCGCCCCAAAGATTCGGAACGTCCAGCCACATTGGTCATGCGCTTTTCCACCACATCGGCGTCATAGGCGGCTTTTTCCTGCAAAGTATTTACTACACCGGTTTCCATGCTGGTAGCAACATTTCTTGTATTAAAAAATGTCAAAATGCCCAACAAAACCACTGATAAGACAACTATGCTTACCAAGAATGTTGTCTTTAAACTTCTTCCCATAGGCTCAACTCCTTATTTATGATGATTAACGCCTTAATACTAAAACCTCCCACTTAGAAATATCATAGGAAGCCAGGTGCATTGTCTATAAGCGGACATTATTTTGCCTTGGAACTTAGTGAAATCAAGCTGTGCGTAGATTGAACTTAGTTCCACTAGTCAAAATGTCTTGAGCGGAAGCGCTCCGCGTTAGACATTCACCTGTCATAAATACACATACTATAGTGTGGGAAATTTAAGTTAGTAGAATATATTATAACGTGGTTAAATATTTTTTTCATTAAAAAAATATTTACCACCCTTATATGACACTAATAATGCCTCTATCACATCAAAAATGGAGGATAGAAGCCAGCCGGATTAATCCTTTGGCTTAAGGGTACCATTTTGATAGGCTGTCAAAAGATTATACAAATCTGTTATTTCCTCTTGGATAATCCGCCCCTCGTCCGTTTCTCCTACACTGGTATTTTTGGACTGTAACTCCACCGTTTCAGAAACTGACTCGATATCCTTATTATTTTTCAACGCTTCCTTAACATCAGCCACAGTCTGGTGCTCCAGCAGCCGCAATCCACGGGAATTGGATATGAGGGTATACCCCGAAATGCCTGTTTTATTATGATATGCCCGACAAAAGCCACCGTCAATGACAATAGCCTTGCCATTAGCCTTCACTGGAGTTTCACCCTTTTTCACCTTTACCGGAACATGGCCGTTTATAATATGCCCTTCCTCCGGGTCAAGACCAAACTCCTCTAGGATATGCTCACACACCTCTTCGAGGTTTATCAGCTTATAATACGGGTCAGATGGCTCCTTCCAGGTGCTTTCATCCTCCAGGAACATTCGCTCAAAGGTTCTGAATTCACGGCCGGATATAGGCGACAGCTTGCCACTCCACAAAAACCACATAAAATCCAGAGCCCGCTGGTCTTTACCAGATTGTGCCTTTCTGGCCAGCTGATCCACAAAATCCAGATAAGCCCGTCCCTTGTACTTTTTGCCATCAAAGGTAATTTCAGCAAAAGAGCCGTCCTCGTTGAGGGGTACGCAGCCATGAAACAGCAGATTGCCATTAAAGCAGGTATATACGCTGCCATGCTTGTATAGAAAATCTACATGTCGGCGTAAATTTTCGCTTTCAGTGAAAAATGACTTCAAATCTGACATAATATTTTTTTCTTCATCAGTAAGCTCATAAGGGTGCTTGGGGTCAATGGTAGGAAAATACGCACTGGATAATTCATAGCGCTTGCGATTCATTCTAAAGCAGGAGGCATTATAGTCAATATGATCTAGCATAAGACGGTTATCCATCTGAAAATCAGGATTACGCTTTATCAGCTGTCCCTCCAGCTTAAACATTATAATAGACATGGCCTTTTCCGAGGCCTTCAATGGACTTTCATCAGGATAAATCCGGTGGGCAAACAAGGACAACGGTCTAAGACTTATGGCGTAGCCCTTTTCCAAAACAGCCGTGTTGTTATATCGCAGACTGTTTCGCACCACCCCGGCAATGCACACATCACTGCCGCAGGCTGCCCCCATCCACATAACATCATGATTGCCCCATTGAATATCAATGGACGGATAATTCATAACCATATCCAAAATGGCATCAGGGCGATTGCCCCGGTCAAAGAAATCACCTACTATATGCATGTGATCTACTGCCAGCCTTTTTATAAGCATGGTAAGGGCAATGATAAAATCCGATGCTCCATCCACCTGAACAATCATGTTCAGCAAACGCTTATGATAAATAAACTGGGCATGGTCAGCCTCCGGATGGGTGTTAAGCAGCTCCGTAATAACTGTCCGGTAGCTCTTGGGAATGAAGCTACGCACCTTGGCCAAAGGATATTTGTAGGACATCAGCTTGGTGACCTCCAAAAGTCTGGCCAGATTTTCCCGATACCAGTCCGGAGTGTTGGCCCGTTCCTCCACCACCTGTTGGATTTTTTCCTTGGGATAATATATCAATGTGCAGAATTCAGCCTTTTCTTCATCAGTAAGCCGGGCCCCAAAAACATAATCAACCTTTTCCTTAATAACTCCAGAGCAGTTGTTGAATATGTGATAAAAAAGCTCATATTCCCCATGTAGGTCGCTTAAAAAATGCTCAACGCCCTTTGGCAGACTCAAGCTGGCCTGTAGATGTATAAGATTTGAATATACTGACTCCTTGGTAGGATATTTTTCTGCCAAAAGCCTCAAATACCGATGCTTTTGTTTTTGCAAATTTGTCATAGGTGCTTTCATCGCTCAAACTGCCTCTTTCTATACATCTGAATACATATCTGCACATTATACTATTCGCTAAAAAAACTTAAAATCCTCCAACAAAAAGAGAGTAAGCGGATATTTTATATCTGTTTACTCTCATGATAAATCACATTACTTTATCAGCCCAGCAAATTCAAAAACCAACCGGCATTGCTGTTGGACTGTGCCAACATGGCCTGAGCTGCCTGCATTTGGATATTGTTTGCTGTAAATTCAGTAATAGCCTTTGCCAAATCAGCGCCAGTAATCGTTTCCATGGCAGCGGTCACGTTTTCATGCTGAGTAGTAATATTATTACCAGTGTACTCCAGCCTGGACTGCATGGCCCCCACCGTAGTCTGCTGTTCCAACAGCCGGTTAATGGCATTATCAATAACATTTATTGCGGCATTGGCATCCGACTGGGTTGACACACTAAGATAAGAGCCATCAGAGCCCTGTAATCCCAAAGCCCGTGCTCCCATATCTCCCAGACCCACCTGCATGTTCTGGCTGGCGTGGGTTCCTGTGTGAAGAACCAGGGAACTGTCATCACGTTTATCAGTTCCACTAATGGACTCACTAAAATCATCCAACACAGTATTAACATCCTTGCGAACGTTGCCGGAGGCATCAGTAACGGAAATTGTAAATCCGGCAATACGCCCAGCCTTACCAGCTTCAGTTGACTTTACGGTAATGGCATTCTTATCATCTACTGTGTGAAGCTCCTTACCAGCAGAATCTGTCCCTATAAGGGAGGTAGCAGTGTCCATGGCCGAGGTATCAAACACCTCTCCTGCACCGGCTTCATTGGCCTTCTTAAATATGTCCTCCAGGGTCATATCCCCTACCTCAAAGGAGGTAGCGTAGGTTTTTCCATCCTTTACAAAGGAAACATTTACCGTGTCCGTGGCAGAAATATTCAGATTGTCGCCCTGACGACGGGTCAAATCAGTCAATTTGGTAGCGCCAGTGGTATCCTCACCAAGGCTTCTATTGGTATATGCCTGATTGGTTTCCACGGTAGCGCCACTGTTGGCCCCTGTCAGCAAATGCTTGCCATTATAGGTAACCAGTGAATTATCATTTATCTGGTCAATGTATTGGTTCATTTCCTTCTGAATGGTGGCCCGGTCACTGTCCTTGGCAGTGTCATTTGACGCCGCAATCGCCTTTTCCTTCAAGGTCTGAAGTATTTCCAGCGTACTGGACATAGCTCCGTTGGCCACATTAAGTAGGCTGTTACCGGTTTGGACATTGGACAAGGTCTTTTCCAAAGCACCGATTTCAACACTCATGCGCTTGCCAATTGCAAAGCCCGACGCATCATCCTTTGCGGAATTAATCTTGTTCCCTGTCGCCACCTGGTTCATGCTTTTTGCTGCCGCAGCGTATTTGACATTCATCAAATTGAGAATAGATAGCTGCTGAGCGTAAGAACTAATCGTCGACATATCATTACCTCCCTGTAAAGTGAGCCTTAGCCCCGCTGGCATAGACTGAAAATCATTACAACATCCGTGTCAAAAAATAGATACTCCTTCTTACTCTATTTATCGTCATTTAAGCATAAAAAATTAACCTGGGAGAAAATAATTTTTTAAAATTTTCAGACATTTTTTCAGGACCTTCACCCTACCCTTAACACTCATTCATTATGGCCTGCATTGCGTCACCAACCCGCTGGTCAATTTCGTCCAGCAGCTCAAACCGGCGACGATATACAGCCCGTTTTCTGGTAGGAACCTCCTCCATAGATTTACGAGGCTCTGTCAAAGGTAATACATCAAACCGCTTATCTTCCGTAGGTCTGCCCCCAGCCTCGGTCCAAAAATCACTAAAGGAGGTTTTCAGCTTTCGGTCAACCCTGACATGATTATTGGCATAGTAGCCATAATTAGTCACTGCATAGATATGCCTTAGGTCAAGGGCTCTTGCCACAGCCTGGGCAATGTACAAAATCAGATTTTTAGTACGGTACCCGTGACAAAGCTTAGTAATCCGTTTAATTACCTCCTTGGCATTCTCCATATTGGGCCCCTGCATGGCCCCAATCCACATGGCCCACTCGTTGTTTTTATCAGGTGCTATCCAAAAAATAATCTGATATAGAGGCTCATTGTCCAGCCTCAGCATAACCGACAATATACCCTCCTTGCGCTGTCCCGGCTCATAATAAATACAGGCCCAAAAGCGCTTTCCATCTATGTCAGAGCCTTCCCACAGGGGAATATTTTTCTCCACATAAATATCCAGCAGCACATCTGATTTAAGCCTTTTTACCAAAAAATTCATATGGTCCTTTACAATATCAGCCCGTTCATCAAAGGTGGATTTATTGTAAAAAAACGCCCTGGTGGGCTGTTCGTACACAAAGGGATAAAGCTTCTGTATCGCTGTAAGAATGGGACTGCTGGTAAAATGTCGTTGAAGCCCGTTCAGGCGGCTTCTGTACTTAAGTGAGCGCAGCAAAAACACATAATATCGACGGGCTTCTCTGGTTTTTCTTATATCATAAATCTGCTGACCCAAGGAGCGATAGCTTTGCAGCTTTGTTTCACCCATTATTATCCACTCTCCCTCTGTCAGGTTTACCATCGGCTGCTGATAAGCCTACGCCTTTGCCCAAATAATAAAGCTTTGAATACTTCATAAAAACATTTATGCCGTGAGCCACTGTCAAAAAACAGCCGGTGAGGCCGTCCAAAAAGGCCCGTTGAATAAAAAAAATTTTAAACATGCCAAAAATCGGATGCAATATAATATCCATAATGCCAGCCCGCTTGCCGGCATCGTATTTTTTTCTTGCCCCAAGGGTGGTATAGGTATTTAGCTTTCGTAAATACTGCTCCCAGGACTCATAGGTATAATGAATGAGATAGGCGGACCTTGGCATTTTTTTTACAGGATATTTATAGTGGATTTCCTCATGAACATACCCGGTTACATAGGAGCCATCCTTTGGTATAAGATGTATCCCATAATCCGGGAACCAGCCACTATGCCGAACCACCCTACCACAAAAATGATTAAGCCGGGCATTATAATACACAAATTTTTCATCTGCATTTACTGCCCGTAAAATTTCCTGCTTTAAAGCCTCTGTTACCCGCTCATCAGCATCCAGAAGATAAATCCACGGATTGGTGGCCTGCTCAATACCAAAGGTTTTCTGCTGCCCCCAGTTGCTGTCCATGGAATGCTGAATAACTCTTGCCCCAAGACCTTCCGCTATTTCCGCTGTTTTATCGGTGCTATAATCATCTATCACCAATATTTCATCGGCAAAAAGCACGCTCTTAATACAATCGCCGATATTTTTTTCTTCATTTTTGGCTAATATTAGTACTGTAAGCTTTGCCATTATACTATTTCCCCGTTTCAGTCTCCATCAGTCTCGGACAAGGCGGCCTTTAGCTGAATAATTTCTTCAATATCAGCCCTGAACTGTTCCATCAATCGACTATATGACAGCTCCTGCAGGCGTTTTTTTCTACCCTTTTTCAGCGCTGCCAGCCTTACCTCGTTGCCAAGCAATTGATGAATCGTTGTTGCAATGGTTCTGGGAGATTTTTCCTTTATGAGCACGCCGGCTTCTCCCAGGGTTTCCGGTACCGCTGAGCAGTCGTAGGCAACCACAGGCTTATCAAAAATCATGCCCTCCACCAGAGGAACACAAAAACCCTCATGCTCACTGAGGGACAGCACAACATCCGTAAGTCGGTACCATGTACAAAGCTCCTCATTGGAAATCTGTCCCGTAAAAATCACATTGTCTGTTACATCAAGCTCTTTTACCATTTTATGAAGCCGTTTCCCATAGCTTGGTTTAATGTTTCCGGCCAGCACCAGTCGAATATCGGTTGATATATTGGCCGCATACCAGGCAACCGCCTCAATGGCCTCGTCCAGCTTCTTATGGGGCACCCCCCGTCCCACCATAAGCAGGGTGGTTACACCGTCATCATATTTATTGACTAATTCCTGAACAGGTGCATAGCCAGTATACTTATCCGGCTCTACCACAATGGACATTTTTCTGGTGTGCTTTAGCCCCAAGGACTCCAATTCCTTACGGGAATATTCCGAGGCTCCCCAGGCGAAAAAACTGTTTTTGACAATTTTCTTCAGCTGACGCCGCCCCTTAATGCATTTCCACCAGGAGCCCCATGCATTGCCAAAGAAGAATTTTGCCGGCGTAATATTATGGTAAAACAGCACTATTTTGTGAGGATAATTTGCTACCCAGGCATTAAAGGAGGTGCCGGTAGTCATATGGTATATAACAATATCCTCCCTGTCAGCCGAAAAAGCCTCCATGGATTTTACCTGATTAACCAGCCGGTCATCCACCTTGTGGGCAAACATTTCTGTTGCATAGCCCAGCTCCCGGAGCATTGCATCCATATTCAAAAGCTGCCGGCTGGCAGCATCGTCCTTTGTGATTGCATGAGCAATCTGAATAAACCTCATGATAAAGCCTCAATTCTATTATCCCTTTGTATTCCCTTTAACAACGTCGCATACAAACTGCCGCCGGTGTATCGGATGCCACAGGCTCCCGCAGCCTGGGCACACTGAATATCCCGGTCCCCATCCCCAATAAGATAGGATTTTGACATATCCACATCAAAATCCTTTTGGGCACGAAGCAGCATTCCCGGCCTGGGCTTTCGGCAATCACATTCAATTGCATATTTTCTTATCTTCCCTTCAGCCAAATGGGGACAGTAATATATGGCGTCCAAATGGGCTCCATGCTCCCTTAGCTGCTCATTCATCCATTGATGAAGCTTCATTATATCCGCTTCGGGATAATACCCTCTGGCCACCCCGCTTTGATTGGTAATAACAATAGCCAAGTAATTATGGTCGTTACAGAATTTAACGGCCTCAATGGCCCCCTCCGTCCAGGTGAAATCCTCTATCCTATGCAGGAAATGGACCTCCTCATTCAAGGTACCATCCCGATCGAAAAAAACAGCCTTGTTCATAATTATTTACCATATTTAAAATAGCCACCGGCATCAAGGAAATCACAATACTCCTTTACTGCATCGTACATATCATAGAAGCCCTCATCATAGCCGGCTTCCAGAAGCTTTGTAGTATCTGACTGGGTATAATTTTGATATTTTCCCTTTAATACCTCCGGGAAGTCCCGATATTCTATGCGGCCCTTCCCCATGGCCTTTATAACTGAGTCAGCCACCTCATTATAGGTATGGGCCTTACCGGTGCCGCAATTATATATCCCGCTGGGGCCATGATTTTTCCAGAACCACAGATTTACCTTCACTACGTCCTTTACATAAATAAAATCCCGCTTCTGTCCCCCATCAGGTATAGGTGTTCCATCGCTGAAGGCTCCATAGCCCTCAAAAAGGCGGCATACCCCTGTTTCCTTTACCTGATGATACAGCTGATAAAAAATCGACGCCATATTTCCCTTATGGTGCTCCTGTGGCCCATAGACATTAAAATATTTAAGTCCCACAATCTGACTTTGGGTATCAGACATTACCTGCCGCACATAGCGGTCAAACAGCAACTTGGAATATGCATAGGGATTAAGGGCATCCTCACATTCATCCCCCTCCTGGAACCCATTTTCACCACCACCATAGGTAGAGGCTGAGGAAGCATAAATAAACGGTATACGATGCTCCATACAAAAATGCAGTGCAGCCTTGGAATACTCATAATTTGCTTTCATCATATAGTTTACATCGTATTCCATGGTATCAGAGCAGGCACCCTCATGGAATACTACATCCACATCTGTACCGTCAAATTCATTGTTTTTTATAACGTTAAGGAAATCATCCTTATGCATGTAGTCAATGAATTTAAGCCCCCGCAGATTTCGGTATGACTGATTTTCCTTTTTCCGGTTGTTTAAATCATCGACAATGAGAATATCGCTGCGATCCTGGCGATTAAGCTCCTTTACTAGATTACTTCCAATAAATCCGGCGCCTCCGGTAACGATAATCATTTGTTTTCCTCCTGCATCTGCTTCAATAAAACCTGTTCCAGCTCATCCTTGCTTACCGCGTAGGTGCCCAGCTTGGCCACCACTACACTGGCGGCCAAATTAGCCAAATAAGCTGCGTCTCTGGCCGGAAGTCCACCGGCAATCCCCAGGGCAAAAACCGCAATAACCGTATCCCCTGCTCCAGATACATCAAATACCTCCTGGGATTTGGTTGGAATGTGGGTTACCTGCTTTGGACTAACCATGGAAAGACCACATTCAGACCTGGTTGCCAAGACATTTTTTATTTTAAATTTACTCATAATGTAGTTGGCAGCCTGCTGAATGGCTTCATCACGATTTTTTATCGGCTTCTCCAAAATGGCGTTTATTTCCTTAACATTTGGGGTAATGTAGTCTGCATTAGTGTATTTTTCCCATTCCCGCCCCTTGGGGTCAACAAATACCGGCACCTCGCTATTATTGCACAATTCAATAATACTGCTGCACACATCCTCAGTGCAGGCCCCCTTGCCATAATCAGAAATAATAATGGCATCAATACCGTTTTCCAGGGTCTGCTCCACGTAGTTTAACAATCTGTTGGCATATAACGGCTTTACCGACTCCGTATCCTCAAAATCAAGCCGCAGCATTTGCTGATGGCCACCAATAACCCGAAGCTTGGTGGTTGTTGGTTCCTCCCGATAAATTATCCCTTTATAATCAATCCCCCGGGAAATAAATTTATCTATAAGGGTCTGACAATGGTAGTCATCTCCTACAAAACCGGCAATTGAGGTTTGACAGCCTAACAGAGCCAGGTTATGGGCCACATTTGCTGCTCCACCCATGGTGTCCTTTGTATTTACTACCCGAGTAATCGGCACAGGGGCTTCTGGTGATATTCTGGTTACTTCCCCGTAATAATACTTATCCAGCATCACATCCCCTACCACAAGAATATGTACCTTTGACATTTCAGAGGTGACAAATTTCTTTAGTCGGTCTTTTTTTGCGGTCATGATATCCTCCTTAATC
>JAFVER010000055.1 GCA_017475925.1 Anaerovibrio sp.
ATAAAAGAAGATATGGGATTGCGGAGATATTCGCGCCGCGGGAAGGAAAATGTACTGACCGAAAGTATAATTGTGGCTCTGGCATATAATATTTCCCGGTTTGACCGTAGAGTAAAGGACAGAAGAACTGGACTGCATTTATATGATTTAAAAACAGCAGCCTGATTTCATTATATACACCGTCATCATATAAACGGTGTTTTTGTTGTGCCGTGAATTAAGCTGCTATGGACATTTATTCAAAATAATAAAAGAAGGACATAATAACAGGGCTGCCGCTTTGGTGAAAAATCATCAAATGCGACAGCCCCGCAGCTATCACACTTAGCATCATTTTTTACTTATCCTAATTATAGCATCAATCATATCCTTTGTCTTTTCATCAAGGCTTGGATATTCCTTGATAATTCTGGCCAGCCGTTTATCTGGTTTGGTATTTTCCTTTGGCTCTGGGGAATTATCAGGCATAAAGTATTCCACCGGAACGGAAAGGGCCAGGGATAGCTTGCGCAAATCTTCATAGGTGATGCCTGGGGTGTAGCCCCGTTCCCAATTAGAAACCACCTGCGAGGATTTCTTTATTTTTTGCGCCAGCTCTACTTGGGTTAGCTTTAACTCCTTGCGTCTTTGTTTTATCTTATGGCCAATATTCATAACAGATACCACCCAGCGTTTGTAGAATTGTGTTTGTATGCCATACACAAACATAATTCTACATGGGGAGGACATTTCTGCAATATTTTTAATCAGTGTGGATAGGTATTTTTGCAAAAGAAAAAAGACCAGTCCAAAGACCGGTCTTTCCCCCGCGAAGCTGCAAGGCCCCACGGAAATAGTGTAAGTAAGTATTCTAATACGTTGGTTATTCTACCACAGGAAAGTTATCTGGGCAAATGATACAGCCCAGAGAAAAAAGACCAGTCCAAAGGACCAGCCTTTTTCCTGCTGGTGCGTTCACCAGCAAAGGAGTTAATATTGTGTGCATTATATGGTAAGAAGTTATATTTAGGGAAAAGCCGGCATGGAGGACCGGTTTTAGTATTTGCTGGGAGGACCAGCAAATGGAATGGTATGAATAAATTTTAGCATGATAAAACAACTTGAACAATGAATATTTTTTCGATGCGAGTATGGGCTATTATTTTGACCATATCAATTTTCCATCAGTCAAAATATCTGCTACAATATACATATCACCTGAACCGGAACAGGCTATTAAGCAGTCTTGGCGCCTGGGAACTACCTCTCTGCTTAATCGGCATCACTACCAGGAGTGATGGGCGGCAGCTGGCCTTGCCGCTTGTGTGGGTGATGTATGGAATTAGTTCATTAATACGAACCTATTTTTGATAAACAATTATTTTTATGGTAAAATTTACCTAAGAGGTGTTTATTTAAATGAGTAACAAAGCTAAGATCCGCGAGGATGCAATGAGCCTTAACCCAATAGATGATGCTTTGTTTCAGAAGATGGCAGAGGATATAAGTTTTTGCCAGGAAATATTGCAGGTAATCTTAGGTGATAAAGGGCTGAAGGTATTGGATAATGTACCTCAATTTGTTGCAAAGAATCTTCAGGGACGGTCTTGTACATTAGACGTAAAATGCTCGTTAGGTGATGGGCGCATTGTTAATATCGAGGTCCAAAAGGCAGATGATGACGACCATCAGCGGCGTGTACGTTATAATGGGGCATTGCTTACCACTAACATTACTGATCCAGGTGATAAGTTTAAGGATGTACCTGACGTAATTGTTGTATTTATATCGAGATTTGATGTTTTCAAATCTGGCAAAGCGTTGTATCATGTAGATAGAATAGTCAGAGAGACTGGTAAGCTGGCAGATAATGGTTTTGCTGAGATTTATGTTAATGCTGAAGTGGATGATGGCTCAGATGTGGCATTGCTGATGGATGTTTTTACTGAAGATAATGTCTACGATGATAACCGTTTCCCAGCAACATCAAGTCGTAAACGCAGATTTAATACTACGGAGGAAGGAGTGAGCGAGATGTGTGAGGTAATTGAGAGAAATAGAGCTGAAGGCAGAGCCGAAGGCAGGGCTGAGGTTGCAATAGAGTTGCTTAAGGAAAAATTATCTATAGAGATGATTGCCCGTGCTACCAAGCTCACCGTTGAACAAGTAAAGGAAATCGGCAAGAAAAATGCTTTAATTTAATAGTTTTGATTTCTATGGCTCCTGGTTTCGGCTGGGAGCCTTTTATTATATTTAATGACCAGGAGTGATGGGCGGCAGCTGGCCTTGCCGCTTTTGGTGTTACAATTAGGTAATGTAGGCGCCACCCTGAGGTCAAGCTGAGTAAGGGCTCAGAATAAATGGTACAAAATGGTCAGATTTGGGAGTTACAGAGACGCGTTTTAAGGCTGTTTTCAAATCAAATAGGTATAATTAATCCAGCCGGGTTTTAAACCCGGCATTTTTTTATGCTCAAAAATGGAATGAACCTCCAGTGATAATCAGGAGGTGTTTTTTATTATGGATGAGAACACAGTTGGTACTCATATTGAATCTATACCGTTTACCGAGGAGGAATTTTATATAGAGGTTGGTTGGTTCTTGGCTTCAACGCTCACTAAGGAACTGCTGGATAATGGTCTGATTTCAGTTTTACAGTACAAGGAAATAACTGAGTTAAATAAAGACTCTTTTCCTATAATTTCAGTGGACTTGTTGCCTAAATCACTTGATACAACTGATTTACAGAGGTAATATGTCATGCTGATGAAGGGAGGTGGTTCCAATGCCTACGATAAAGATTATTGATAAAAGGCCTGAGAAAAAAATAAAGGTTGCAGCGTACTGCAGGGTATCTACATCAGATGCAGATCAACTGGCCAGCCTTGATAACCAAAAGAAGCACTATGAGGAGTTAATTAAAGCACACTCGGAATGGGCCTTTGTAGGAGTGTATTCGGATGATGGTATCAGCGGACGCTCCATAAACGGACGCGATGGCTTTAAAACGTTGATAAGTGATGCTATGGCAGGAAAGATAGATTTTATCCTTACAAAGTCAATCAGCAGATTTGCCAGAAATACATTGGATTGTCTTGAAACAGTCAGGAAACTTGCAGTTAAAGGCATATATGTAAAATTTGAACAGGACAATATCAATACAAAGGATATGGATGCTGAGCTCTATATGTCAGTTGTAAGTGCATTGGCTGAAAATGAATCCAGGTCGTTATCAGAAAATGTAAAATGGGGAATTCAGAAACGTTTTCAAGATGGAACTTACAAAATGGTTTCACCGCCTTATGGCTACATCTATGAAGATGGTGTCATTAAGATGGATATTGAAAAGGCAGAAATAGTAAAGAAAATCTTTACTTGGGGACTCGAAGGGCTGGGAGGGTATGTCATTGCAAAAAAGCTAAATAATCTTTCAATACCATCACCCAGAGGAAAAAGATGGGGCGCATCTACTGTAAAAAGGATACAGAACAATATTTTTTATACCGGAAATATCATTTTCCAGTCCACCTATATTGGCAGTGATGGGAAACGCCATAAGAACCAAAACAATGTGGAAGCGTATTACTGTGAAGAACATCACGATGCAGTTATTTCCCAGGAGGAATTTGATAAGCTTAAGAAACTCGCTGCTCTGAGGGAAGAAAATGACCCTTCCAAGTATAAGAAACGATATGCTTTTTCCAGCAAAGTATATTGTGGAGAATGTAATAGTGTGCTTAGGCATAAAATCCAGCATACTTACAATCTTAAGTATCCTTTGTTGGCCTGCCCGAAGCATATAAGGGATAAATCAAAGTGCTCTATGAAGGCAATAAAAGAAGCAGCTTTAAAGGATGCGTTCTGTACCATGGTAAATAAGCTGATATGTATCAATAACAGGGTTTTAAAAACAATGTTCATTGAACTGAGTAACACTGAGATTCCGCAATGCGAGAACAATGAATCTGAACTGGATAGACTGAATTCACAAGAGGCGGTACTTCTTGAAATGCAGGCAAAACATAATCTCAGCAGTTCGGTAATATTACCCGAGCTGATAAAAATTAGTAAGGCCAGGGACAAGATTCGCATAGCTGAAAACAGTAGCAATATAGTGGACCGTAAAGCAGCACTTAGGGAACTTATCAGCATATGTGATAAGGAAGATGTACAGAAAGAGTTTTCAGATAGCATCTTTACGGCAATAGTAGACAGGGTCGTTGTGCTATCAAAAAAGGAAATCGTATTTGAACTGAAATGTGGACTAAGATTAAAGGAAAGGCTGGTGAGGGCATGATTTCCCATATACCATTTGGCTACTGCATTAGAAATGGGGAACTGGTAATAGACCCAGTTGATGGACCAAAGGTTTTAAGAATGTATGAACTTTATCTTCAAGGATATGGATTAAACTGTGTCGGAGAAGCTGTTGGTATTAGCTCGTGGCATTGCAGTATTGGCAGGATTCTCACAAACAGGGCATATATCGGCGAAGGTATATATCCTAGACTTATTTCTGATGAGGTGTTTACCAAGGCCCAGCAGGAAAAATATGTGAGGGCTGCCAGATTGGGGCGGCTTAATAAAAAGCATAAGGTAAGGGAACCATACATAGGGGTTGATTTTGTACTTGAGTCAACAGAATGCAATATAGAAGATCCTTTCCGAAAAGCAGAATATCTATACAGTCAAATTAAAGAGGTGTAATAATGGCAAGAATAACAACAATACCAGCGACAAGACCATTGCATGGGGATATTCCACTAATGGCACAAAAAGTTATGCCCAAGAAAAGAGTGGCTGCATACTGTCGTGTATCAACGGATTCAGAGGAACAGGCAACAAGTTATGATGAGCAGGTCAGATATTATACAGACCTCATTAACAATGATCCCCAGTGGGAGCTGGCAGGCATATTTACGGATGATGGTATTTCAGGTACCAATACCAAAAAACGTGAAGGGTTCAATAAGATGATAGAATCCTGCATGGCGGGCAATATTGACCTTATCATCACTAAATCCATCAGCCGATTTGCCAGAAACACCGTTGATTGCCTAAAATACATCAGAATGCTCAAGGAAAAAGGGGTGGAGATAAGGTTTGAGAAAGAAAATATCCGTACCTTTGACAGTCAGGGAGAAATCATGATAACAATCATGGCTTCCTTGGCCCAGCAGGAAAGCGAGTCTTTGAGCAAAAATGTAAAAATGGGGCTGAAGTTCCGCTATCAAAGAGGAAAGATTTCCATTAACCATAATTGGTTCCTTGGTTATACCAAGAATGAGGAAGGGAACCTTGTGATAGATCCTGAACAAGCAGAGATAGTAAAGCGGATTTATAGGGAATATCTGGACGGTAGCAGCATGGACCAGATAAAGGCAGGACTTGAACGGGATGGTATAAAGAATGGGGCTGGAAGAAAGAAGTGGGGCACCACCAACATTCGACAGATTCTGACCAATGAAAAATATGTGGGCGATGCCATGCTCCAAAAGACTATAACAGTTGATGTGTTGAATAAAACCAGAATACCTAATGATGGCCGGGAAGTGCAGTATTACATTGAGGATCATCACGAGCCCATTGTGAGCAGAGCGGTTTTTTCAAGGGTCCAGGATGAGCTTAAGCGAAGAGCTGAACTGAAAAAGGCGAAACGTTCATATAACAGAAAGTACGGTTTATCAAATGTATGCTGCTGCGGTAATTGCGGCTCTGCGATGCACCGGATTCATTGGTACATTGGTGACAAGAAAGTAGTTTGGCGTTGTAGAAATAGGATGGACAATGGAGTAGACGCTTGCGATATGAAAAGCATTGATAACAGAGTTATAGAGGGGGCGGTTGTTCAAGCTGTCAACAAACTGCTCAAAGAGCGGAATGATGTAATTAAAAAGGTCAAGGCTAATATCCTAAAGGTTGTAGGCTCTGGAAGAAATAGCCTGACAGAAACTCTGGACAAGCGCATCACCGATTTAGAGAAACAGGTCGTAGATGCTGTCAAGGGTGGCAAAAAGTACAGCAATTTACTGGAGAAAATAGATGGACTAAAAGCAGAGCGTGATAGAATGCTCAAATCAGATGCGGAGTGTAGGAAAGAAGGAGAGAGGTTATCTGGAATAATGGCCTTTCTCAAAAGCCAAGCTGATGAAATTAAGGAATATGATGATAAACTCACTCGGCGGTTGATTGATAAAGTAGAGGTATTTGATAACAGTTTGAAGATTACATTCAGACATGGCCAAATGGTAGAAATAGATATTTGATAAAATAGCCTTCTCAGAAATGAGAGGCTATTTTGCTTTGGAGATGATAGTATTGGAAAAAGAAATTCAGCTAATTCCGGCAAAAAAGAAATCAAGGAATGCTGGAAAAGAAGCGGTAAAGAAGCTCCGTGTTGCTGCATATTGCAGAGTTTCAACAGATCATGAAGAACAGGAAGGAAGTTATAAGATACAAGTTGAGCACTATGAAAACTATATTAATAGCCATCCAGAATGGGAATTGGCAGGAGTGTATGCGGATGAGGGAATTTCAGGGCTTAGCACTAAGAATAGGGCATCATTTAAGAAAATGATTAAGGATTGTCATGCAGGGAAGATTGATATGATAATAACCAAATCCATCAGCCGATTTGCCAGAAACACTGTTGATTGCCTAAGGTATATTCGTGAATTAAAAAGTATGCAAATACCTGTTATTTTTGAATCTGAGAATATAAATACATGTGATGCCAAGGGAGAAGTTATGCTAACAATATTGGCATCGTTGGCTCAACAGGAAAGTGAAAATATTAGTAGAAATGTAAAACTGGGTTTAAAATTCCGATACCAGAAGGGCTTTGTAATGGTTAATCATAAAAAGTTTCTAGGGTACGACAGGGATGTAGATGGAAAACTTATTATAAATGAAGAAGAGGCAGCTGTTGTTAGATTCATATTTGAAGATTATCTTTCCGGAAAATCAGCAGGACAAATAGCAAAACGCCTTGAAGCAAAAGGTGTTCTTACTGGAGCAGGAATGAGTCATTGGCATGATACAACAATTATGAAGATGCTGCAGAATGAAAAATATATCGGTGACAATTTGACCCAGAAAACAATAACCGTAGACACCTTAAACAAGGTAAGAAAAATCAATAAAGGTGATGAAGACCAGTATTATATCAAAAACTCCCATCCTGCGATCATTGAGAGGGAGATTTTTGAAATGGTGCGTGAAGAAATGAGGCGAAGGAGTAAGATGAAAAAGGCTGGTAAGCGCGTGTACCCAAGTAAATATCCTTTGGCCGATGTCCTGGTATGTGGTAATTGCAAGAACAGGTTTTATCGGTTAACCCGATATTATCCTGGCAAGAAAAAGGATTATGAGTGGATATGTAAAAGAAGGCTATATGGAAAAGGTAACGAAAAATGTGATATGAGAATTGTGAAGGAGCAGCTTCTTCAACAGTATGTGATTGAAGCAATAAGCCAGATCGGGGTATCTGATTCGATAGACTATAGTGATGACCTGGTTAAGAACTACATTAAAAAAATAATGATTTTTGATGATTATGTTCTTGTGGAGACTATAGAATTATAGGTCTTACTTAAGAGTTGGAAATTTTTGACTAATAATAGTTATTGTAAATATAAGTAGTTTTGAGTAAGATATAGATAAGCTATAGTGTTACGGGGAGATGATTTTTATGAATAATGAAGCTATGGAGTTTGTCGTGTACTTGATTCATGCTTGTGCCAACAA
>JAFVER010000056.1 GCA_017475925.1 Anaerovibrio sp.
ACAGATAATTTAAATTTATTGTATAATATTCCCTGTATATTTATCCGATGCTAACGGGTGCTAAGACTCCTTCCTCTTAGGTGGGAGTTAAGCACCCGTAAAGCCCTGGGTAAATTCAACTAAATTCAGGTGGAGTTAAAACTCCATCTGAATAAGTTATCATTTATCGGAGGGACAATCCATGGAATTAAGGCAATTAGAATATTTCCAGATGGCAAGCCGACTGAAAAATATTACCAGAGCTGCAGAACGGCTAAACGTTTCTCAGCCAAATATAACAGTTGCCATCAAAAAGCTTGAAGCGGAACTGGGAATTCAGCTCTTTGACCGCAGTCAGAAGCAGCTGTCCCTTACACCTGAGGGAGCAATCTTTCTGAACAGAATTGAGCTGGCCCTCAGAAACATTCAGGATGCTGTACTGGAGGTAAACGATTATAAACAGCTTCAAAAGGGTACAATAAAGATTGGTATACCATCAATGATAGGTGCTTATTTGTTTCCTAAAATCTTTTCCAGCTTCCAGCATTTGTATCCTCATTTAGACATCTATCTTTATGAAGAAGGCTCCATGACCATCAGAGAGCAGTTAGAACGGGATGAACTTGACTTTGGCATTGTAATATTGTCCGACGCCTCGTCAAACCTTCAGCTTCTGCCAATGACCCGCAACCAGATTGTAGCCTGTGTCCCAGATGCTCATCCTTTGTCCAATAAGGATGCCTTAACAATAAATGACATAGAGAATGTTGACCTTATTATGCTGAAAAAAGGCTCCTTCCTGCGCTATATGGTTCTTAATAAGCTGAAAATGGCCAACATCACACCTAATATAGTTCTTGAATCAAATCAGATTGAAACCATAAAGGGACTGGTAAGCAGCAACGTTGGTATATCCTTTCTGTTAGATTTCATAGTTAAGGGAGCAAAAGGTATTAAGCCTCTTTCCTTTGCTGAGCCAATCTATGTGGACTTAGGCTTGGCATGGAAAAAGGAGCGGTATATCTCCAAGGCTGCCCAATCCTTTATTGATTTTTGCAAAAATACTTTAAATACAAATCATTAATTGGTAAAATAGTATTTGGTACAATGAAGTGCCGGCAACAGCAGATTGGTTTATCCTGCTGCTGCCGGTTTTTGTGTTTTATGGAGGATTTATTATGGCTGTAATCAATGAAAACTATCTAAAACTGGCCGGAAGCTATCTTTTTCGGGAAACGGCCCATCGTACGGCTGCCTATAAGGAAGCTCATCCCACTGCGGAGGTTATTTCCTTGGGAATTGGTGACGTTACTCAACCATTGCCTGCAGCCTGCATAGAGGCGATGCATAAGGCGGTGGATGAAATGGCAAGTCCTGACACCTTCCGTGGATATGGACCTGAGCAGGGATATAGTTTTCTCATTGACGCCATAATTGAAAATAACTATAAGCATTATGGTATAGAGCCTGACGAAATATTCGTTTCTGATGGAGCAAAAAGCGACTGTGGCAACATTCAGGAGATATTTGCCACAAACAATCGCATTGCTATTACCGATCCGGTTTATCCGGTATATCTCGATACAAATGTAATGGCCGGGCGTACTGGACTTTTGCAGCCTGATGGACGATATGCCGGTGTAACCTATCTGCCCTGCACAGCAGAAAATGGTTTTGTGCCAGCATTGCCGGAGAGCCCTGTAGAACTGATTTATCTATGCTGTCCAAACAATCCCACTGGTACCACCCTTACCAGAGAGCAGCTGAAGGTCTGGGTAGAATATGCCCAAAAGCATGACGCCATTATTCTCTTTGACGCTGCTTACAGTGCTTATATTTCTGAGCCAGACGTACCTCGGACGATTTTCGAAATTCCCGGTGCCAGGGAGGTAGCCATCGAATTCCGCTCCTTTTCCAAAACAGCCGGGTTCACTGGTACACGTTGTGGTTACATAGTTTTGCCAAAAACTGTAATGGGCAAAACAGCTTCCGGAGAAAGAAAAGCCTTAAATCCGCTTTGGAATCGTCGCCATACCACGAAATTCAACGGCACAGCCTATATTATTCAGCGGGGAGCAGCAGCGATATTTACCCCAGAGGGCAAAAAACAGGTGCAAAGCGCCATTGATTATTATATGGAAAATGCCAGGATTATCCGCGAGGGAATTACCTCCATCGGAATTACCTGCTTTGGCGGTGTCAATTCTCCATACATCTGGCTGCAAACACCGAATAATATGCCATCATGGGACTTTTTTGACAAGCTCCTTAAGGAGGTCAATATTGTAGGCACTCCAGGTGCCGGTTTTGGACCATGTGGAGAGGGATATTTCCGTCTGACCGCCTTCGGCAACCGGGAAAAGACCATTGAAGCCGTAGACCGTATAAAAAATCAGCTAAAAATATAAATATCGGAGGTAATACCATGATTTCTCTTGACCTTGAAAACATGCTGGTATGTCGCAGCATATTAAAAGACAAGCTCATACAGGAGCTGATTGCCGCCAGCGCTGACCCGCAAAATCTGGGACTAAGCCACGCCTTTGCCGGTCATCTGATTGAAAAAGCTGAAACTGAAGGCTGGAGCGGCAATTTAGTACGAGGGCTATTTCTTCATCTCCTTAGCCAGGAAGGCTGTCTGGCAGCCAAAATGGCTGAAACTGCCAACGGAACAATTGGAGAAAGCCTTAGAAAAGCCTTTATCCATGACATAAAAAAGCTTATGCCGGCCCTTTTTCAGCCGGCTACCAGCATAGTGAACATAAGTATTTTAGAGGATTATAAACCATCTATGCCCCACACCCTTGAGGCAACCCACTTTCTAAATGAGCAGCTGGAAGGCTGCACCACCCCAGAAGCGGTTACTGATGCTTTTCTCACCTTTTATCACAAATACGGCTATGGTGAAATCGCCTCCTATGAAGCCTTTTCCTGGGACACCAAGCATCAAAAGCTGCGTGGCATACGACATTTTGAAGCAATGGCTTTTTCTGATATTATTGCCTACAAACGGCAAAAGGAGCAGCTTATAAACAACACCCTGGCCTTTATAAACAAGCGTCCCGCCAACAATGTACTGCTGGTAGGGGCACGTGGCACCGGAAAATCCTCCGGGGTCAAGGCACTGGCCAGGGCATATTATACAAATGGACTGCGGCTTTTACAAATGCAAAAAAGCCAGTTAAACGAACTGCCAAAAATAATGGCTACCCTACGTCAATACGCCAGTAAACGATTTATCATCTTTTTTGATGATTTATCCTTTGAAGAATCCGACAGTGAGTATAAATATTTAAAATCTGCCATTGAAGGTGGGGTTGAGTCCTGCCCGGAAAATGTACTAATATATGCCACCTCCAACCGACGCCACCTCATACGGGAAACCTGGCGGGATAGAGCTGATGGGCAGGATGAGCTGTTTAGAAATGACAGCATAAACGAAACCATTTCCCTATCTGATCGCTTCGGACTTATTATCACCTATCTTGAGCCTACCCAGGATGAATATTTGGATATAATTGACCATTTCCTGCGACAGGAGGGTGTAGAGCTTGACCGAGAAGAGCTACGCATTCTGGGGCATCGCTGGAATTTGGAGCATTCAGGCCGCAGTGGTCGCAGTGCCCGCCAATTTGTTACCCATTATTTAGGACAGATAAAATGACATAATTAGGGCAAAACCGGGAGCTACAGCCTCAAAAGCTGCAACTCCCGGTTTATTTGTCTGTCTTAGAAGTTTTCCTGTATAGCCTTCCACAATGCCTGGGCGTAATCACTGTGATACCATGACTCCCATTGACCACTCATTCTATCATAGGTGCTGGTATATGCTATACCATTTTCCGATGTTACTCTATACACATGCAATTGATTAAATTGACCGTTTCTGGTTGTGGTTACAGAAGCAGTATATACTCCGCCCCCTTCATTATTGACCTTGGTAAGCCAATGGTCAATACCAGAGCTGCTATAAAACCATATATTTGTTCCCTGCGCCTGTGCCACTTTGACAGTCTCCATTTGCAAAGGCCTGTTACTATTTACTGCTGCTTCCTCCAAATTTACCAGGCTTGGATTAATTACCTGTAATGCTGTAACCAAAGCTGCCATCATAAAAGCCATAAGTATTTTTTTCATAAGCTGCTTCTCCTGTATCTATATAATCTTCATCCAATCATAAAAAACATATAACTCAAACTTCCCACATAGATATTTATAGCGCAAGCATTCTGCGTTAGGCACTCACCTGGCATAAATGCATCAATTATGCATGTATGAAGTTTTTGATATAACATGAAATTTTTAATCCTCCAATATCACAACGTTGACCCCGACACCTCCATTGTTTTTGGAAATAATCTCCTTCAATTCGTTTATATCGTGATTTTCAAGACGTATGCAGCCTTCTGATGCGTTGGTGCCAATACTGCTTGGGTCATGGGTACCATGAATACCTATACCATCCCAGCCAGTATTTAAGGAAATAAACCACTGTCCGTAGGCTCCGGCAATTTCCCCTTTGCCATCACCAAAGTCGTGGGTCCAGTCTCCCGCATAGTAAATCTCCTCTACTACAAAAGGAATTTTGGCAGAATCCGTGTGGGGTAATACCCCCTTGATTGAGTCAACCACGCCACCCCAGCTGGTAGGTGTAGTATTATCCCCCGAACGGGTTTTATCCCCGTTGTTTTTGGCAGTAGCACAGGAATAAACCCTATAGGGAGAAGCCTCACCCTTTTTGTACAGCTCCAGCTGATGGGACAGCTTATGAATCACAATCCGATAATCCTGCTCGCCAAAATCACCAGCTGGCTGTGCCTCTTGCTTTTTTTCATGCTTTTCAACAACCCCGGAGTTTTTTTCATCTTGGGTGGATGTATTGACCTCAACAGTCTGACTTATATACTCATCGGCTTTTGACGCAGTTTTATCAAAATAATCCCAGTTCCACCATATACCAGCAGCAATACATACTACAGCAATAACTCCCAGGATTTTAGGCCATTTAGCTTTCTGCTCATGTCTTCGTCTATAATAGTTTCTTCGGCTATAATAATCATTATTCACTTTATCAGCACACCTCTATTAATATTTGCAGAATTGATCAGATACCCAGCCAATGGCCCCATTAGTCCTTTTTACCTTGGCCCAGCCTGGTCTTACCTCCAATATCTCCACTGACTCACCCTTTTCAAAATATCCAATTATATTTTCGTGAGTGCCTGGGCCCACCCGCATACGCACCTCCGTACCAGTTATTACACCTGTGTTATGAGGCTTTTGGTCAGGTGTAGACTGCTGTGCTGAGGATGGGGCTTGAGCTGTCTGAGTCGGTGCACTGGCAGTTGTATCTACCTTGGTCTCCTGCTTGGGACCCATGTGCAGCGCTTCCTTTATTTCATCTACATTTCCATTGAAAACCACAAAAAATGCCCCAATAGCAACAACTAATACTGCCACCACAGCTATTATTATAGTTTCGTTATTACTGCTGCCAGACGAGGACACCTGGTTAGGAGCGTATGTATTCCCGCCCATATTAGGTGAGTATGTATTCCCTACCTGATTGATACTTTGGCTTGTCTGTACATTTTGAACACTTTGAGCTGTTCCGCATCTTGGACAGAACTCCGCCTCATCTCTCATTTCTGCTCCGCATTTTTTACAAAATTTACTCATATTGCATATCTCCCCTCCCCTGATTCTTATCGCA
>JAFVER010000003.1 GCA_017475925.1 Anaerovibrio sp.
ATATCACTTCGGTTGACGAACTGCTGATATGGTATATCAGCCTCCTGACACAGGGCTTTCACCACAGCCACCCCCTCTGCATCTGAAGCATAGCTTTGTGAAGCTGCCTGCTTTATAACAAGCCCACCATTTAACACAGGCTTATTTGTTGGATCATTTTTGTCAGGATAATTAGGGTGCAGTCCATGGGCAACATCCACTGATATCATAAATCCACTATTTATCCCCAGCCACATCTCTTCCCTTGAATACCCTCTATGAATGTAAATTCTCTCCAACAGCTGCATTAGATTATTGGAACCAGCCCCCTGCTTGCTTCGACTGCCAATCTCTTCATTATCAAAGAAAACAGCCATATTCAGCCCGTCCCCTATACCAGCCTTTATACCAGCTAAACTGGCCACTACGGAAGTAATGTTATCCAGTCGCGGTGATGAAACCATTTCACCAGCTATCCCAAACTGACACCCGCTCTCATAAGGATATATGTTCAATTCATAGGCCAGTACATCCGCTGGGGCTACACCAGCCTCAATGGCAATAAGCTCATCAAAAAAATCCGTGCTGCCAGCTTTGCCCAGCACCGCTGCCAATGGAAGCAAATCCTTCTGCTTGTTTAGTGCCATGCCATCATTTACCTGCCTGTTCATGTGAATAGCCAAGGACGGAATAGTAATAAGTGGCCGCCCAAAGTCTATAAGCACCGACTCCGGTGAAAAGGCATCTCTCCCCCGCAATGCTACCTTACCAGCAATTGACAATGGTCTATCCAGCCAGGAATACAATATAGCTCCGCCATAGCCCTCAATGTTTAAGACCCCATAGCCATCCTTTACCATGCCTGCCGCCGGCTTTATTCGAAGACCAGGAAAATCCGTATGTGCTGCCACTATACGCAAGGCATTCCTGTCTGTCATACTGCCATTACCTACGGTGAAAGCAGCAAGCATTGCCCCGTAAATTTTCACATAATACCGGCCACCAGCTTCAATTTTCCATGTATCTGCCCAATCAAGCTGCTTAAACCCGGCATTTTCCAGCTGTTCACCGGCGACCATGGCCGTATGCCATGGCGAGGGGGATTTATTTATAAAATCCAGTAAATCAACAATATCTCCGTATAGCATTGACAATCCTCCCATTATTTTTTTCTGTGAACCGGCATTATTAGGCTCTCACAGGTAATTATAGCCAGCAAAAAGCTGATGAGCATTATAATTGACATAGGTATGCCACTGTCAGTACCAAACATGCCTACCACCGGCATCATTATTCCACCTAAAATCATGGAAGAAAAGCCCAATAAGGCTGAGGCACTACCTGCATTTCTTCCCTGAGATGACAGGCCCAGGGAAAAGCTGGCAGCCCCCACTATGGATACCGGCATGGACATAATCAACAGCAATACCACCAGCACAGCCAAATGTACCTGAATATAAAAGGCTCCTATGAGGAAAAGTGCAGCAACAGCCTGCAAATACAGAGAATATCTAAGCATTATCTCATCCCGCACTCTACCAGCCAGCTTTGCCGGTAACGAGCCAGCCACCATGATACCAACACCGATAAAGCCGAAAATAAAGCTATAAACCTGTGGAGACACGTGATAAATACCCTGAAATATAAAGGCCGAGCTTCCAATGTAAATAAAGAAAGCCGCAAAAATAAACATCTGTACCAGACAATGACCTACGAAATATTTATTTTTCAGTAGCATTGGAAAGACAAGTACCGTACGCAAAATATTTTTTATTCGTCGTTCTGGTGGAAGAGTTTCCTTAAATACAATTGTTGCCACTCCCATAACCAGACCAATACCAGCCAAAACAACAAATACATACCGCCAGGAGGCCAGTGTTACCACCTGACCACCAATAACTGGGGCTAATATCGGAGCAAGACCGTTTACCATCATTAATATTGAAAAAAATCTTGTTAGCTCAGGGCCTTTACATACATCTCGGGCTATGGCTCTGGATATAACTACACCACAGGCTCCCGCCAGTCCCTGAATAAATCGGGCCGCAAGAAAGATAACAATATTTGTTGCAAAAACACATATGGCTGATGTAACCATAAAGACGAACATTCCTACTAATAGTGGCAGCCTGCGTCCCCTCATATCACTGATTGGTCCGGCAAAAATCTGCCCAATGGCCATTCCCATCATGGTCATGGTCAATGTAAGCTGTATCAGTGATGTACTTATACCAAGCTCCTCCTGCATAATCGGCAGTGCAGGCAAATACATATCAGTTGCCAAAGGGGCCATAGCTGACATTATACCAAGGAACACTATCAGCCACAGACGATATTTTTTACTCATTTACATACCTCCATAAATACCAAAAAAAGAAGCTAACGAAAAATTAGCTTCCTCTATTATATAGCAAATATTTAAAAATTTTCAAAAGGATTTTGGTTAATGGCCCTTTTTTACCCTACTTCACATAGTAAACATAATCCCGCTTTCGTGGGGCAACTGATTCCCCTACCTCTGCTATGTGACCAATTGCACAATGACCAATACCCTCATAATCTCCCTTGATACCCAGTCTTGCCAATAAGCCTTTTCCAAAATCAGATTCAAATTCCTCCTTGGCCCGATGAATCCAAATGCTGCCTAACCCAAGACTGGCAGCTGCATTTAGCATGTTGCCCATTACCAGGGAACCATCGTATATGTGAGTTCTTATCTCCTTGTCTGCCAAAACAATTAGAATAACCGGAGCACCATAAAACGGGTCAAAGCCCTCTGACCAGCCACCTATCTTACGATTTTCTTCCATCAGTCTGTCACGAAGCTCTTTATTGGTTACGGCAATAATAATAGATGCCTGTTTGTTCATTCCTGATGGTGCAAAAGTCCCAGCCCGAATTATTTTATCAATATCCTCCTGATTAACAGGTTCACTAGTAAAGCTCCGACAGGAGCGTCTCTCTTCCATTACCCGCAATGTCTCGTTCATATCCACACCTCCATCAAATTATTAACCTAGTACACTGACACTCGTCTCATTTTATCATAAAATATAACCCCTTCGATAGAGGTTTTATACGCCCACCTGAATTAAATAAAAATGATATTCTATTGGCATTTATTACAGTTATTTTACTTGTATTTTATAGTACATTATTGTATAATAACAACAAATATACCCATGACTTTATCAACTTTTATGGGTATATTATCCGATGCTAACGGGTGCTAAGACTCCTTCCTCTTAGGGGGGAGTTAAGCACCCGTAAAGCCCTGGGTAAATTCAACTAAATTCAGGTGGAGTTAAAACTCCATCTGAATAAGTTATCATTTATTAAAATGAAGCAGGAGCGTAGGTTAGTTAATGAAAATAAATCGTCTACGTAAAATTCATGAGCTATTAGAGGAAAAGAAAAGTATTTCTATCAACGACCTTTGCGATATTTTTGAGGTCTCAAAAAATACCATCCGTCGTGATATTGCTGAACTGGAAAAAAATGGTATTATCAAAAAGGTATACGGCGGCATAGTCCTTCGAGAGCAGGAAACTAAACCGGTTCAGCCTGAGGCTGAAGTCTCCACAGCTCAAACAGATAGTCATAAGCTTCACAAGCAAAAAATTGCTCAAATGGCAGCAAATTTAGTAGAAGATGATGATGTAATATATATCGATTCAGGCACCACAACTATGCACATGATGCCCTACCTTGAGGATAAGCACAACATCACCATTGTCACTGCTAGTATACATGTAATAAACATAGCAGCTGATTCGGCAAAATTTAATATTATTGCCACTGGTGGCACCATATATGCACCAACAAAGGCTTTTGTGGGACCAAGCGTAATAAATTGCCTAAAGGATTACAATATTTCTAAAATATTTTTAGCCAGCACCGGCATTTCCATAGAAAAGGGTGCCACCACCGCGTCACCCCTGGAATATGATATAAAAAGATATTTGGTAGACAACCCGGCAAAAAAAATTCTTATGGTAGACAGTACAAAGCTTGATTCTGCCTCATTAATAACCTTCTGTAACCTCAGTGAGATTGACTGTATAGTGGTGGATAAGGACCTTCCTCCAAAATATATGGATTATTTTTCTGAAAACAAAACAGATGTTATTGTTTCTGAGGCTTAAGGATTTCAATATTATTCATGTTTATATTACAAAAGACCCATAGGATGGCTCCCTCCGCCAACCTATGGGTCTTTTAATCTTATTTTTTAAATTCCTTTACCAGCTTCTGGTCCTTAATAATAGAGAAATCACTCATACCATCAAGCACATCCTCAGCTATTTCTCTTATGGCAATAACCGAATTTTCCAGCTCATCGCCCTTTAATAATTTAAATTCCCCAGCGGCCAAATCCTCAGCCTCTTTTATACTGCTGCAAATATCAACTACAGCCAAATCATTGCCACTTTCTTTTACCACTACATATTTAAGCATACGAAAACCTCCCCATTTACAGATGTATTCTGACAATCCCCAACAACTCTATATGAATACTAAGAACCGTTTGATTTCATATAAGAATTGAAGGGGTTATTTATGATTGATGCCGTTCTGTATACTAATTGTAAGATAAAATTACGGCTTAAGGCAATAGATTATTTAATGAAGTCTGAATTATTTTATATATGTGCGATACATTTTGATTGGCTCTGGATTATCGTTTATACTCCACACGCCACAAGGACACACCCCGGCACAAATGCCACAGCCAATACACCGTTCTGAATCAGATACGTACCTCCAGGAGCCATCCTCATTTTCAACACGGGATATAGCCTTTTCCGGACATGATTCCAAGCACATTTTACAATCGCGGCAATTGCCACAGCTTACACATCTTGCATGGTCGTCCTGAGGGTCCCCCAGCTCACAGTGATGACATTTTTCAAAATACGCCTTGGATAATCTGTCACCAGGAATTTTTTCCTTCTCAGGAAATGGCACATAGTCTTCCTTCATAACGTATTGATTGGCATAATAAGCCGCCTTAATACCATCACCAATTGCATCAGTCAGCCTCCCCGGCTTGATAACATCTCCTGCAGCAAAAACACCCCTTAAGATAGACTTATCCTTGGTGCTTGGCACCAGCCAGCTTCCACGGAATTTTTCGATGGAGTCATCCTCTGGAAGATAATCCAATACCGGTTCTTCACCAATAGATACAATCACCTCATCGGCCTCAATAAAGCGTCCATCGTTGGCATAAACTCCATCTCGGGTAATCCGTTCAGTAACAAATGGCCAAACCAATTTACCGCCGCGGCTTTCCACATATTCAATTTCCTCTTTAAAGGCTGCCGGCTTCTGAACATCGACTGCCACCACAGATTCAGCCCCCATATCGAAGGCGGCCCGACAGGTATCCATGCCGGAATTGCCACAGCCGATTACCACAACCTGCTTTCCTACTGAAGGCTTTTCACCGCGATTTACCTTCTTTAAAAAATCCAGTCCCATGGTGAGCAATTCCTTACCCGCCCATTGGAAATAACGTGGCTTATGTCCCCCCGTTGCAACAATCACAGCATCATTTTCTTCACGGATTTTAGTAAAAACAGCCTTATCAACCCGACATGATGTAACAAACCTTACACCTACAGCCTCAATGCGCTTTAGCTCTGCCTCCAGCAGCTCATGGGGCAAACGTCCACGGGGAATAACCTGCTCCAATTTACCACCAATTTTTTCGCCATCATCGTAAACTGTTACATTATGCCCTTTTCTGGCCAGCTGCCAGGCTGCTGATAAGCCGGCCACACCACCGCCGATTACACCGATTTTTTTATCAGTTTTCTTGGCTGGTGGAGCTACCGGGCGTAAAGCTGACAAAAAACCCAGCTGGCCAATTTGAATAGCCTCATCAATCGTTCCTCTGGTACAGCCCTCCATACAAGGATTAGGACATACACTGCCACATACAGAGCCTGGGAATGGAGTATATTGGAGTTCCAAATCCAACGCCTCATCCAGCTTACCCTGTCTAATCAGCTCATAGCGAAGCTGGGTAGGAATACCGGTTGGACAGCTAAATTCGCAGGGAGCTGCATATTTTCCATTGTCCCAGCTTGGAACCCGCAGCCGATAAAGACCAGTGGATATGGTGTTATGTACCGCAAAATCATCCATGGCAACATCAGAAAAAATTCCGCCCTTCACCCATTCCTGTAGCCTGAAATCCTTTATGGTTACTCTGCCGGCAGGTTTGGCATTTTTTTCCTCAAAGGTCAATGGACGCAGCTTTTTCCAATCCTCCCAAACAGAAAGCTCTGACTTTAATTCTGGTCTCTCAATCTTCGCCAGAAACAAATCCAGGCCAGCCTTCAGAAAAGCTATATCCTCCTGATTTAGCTCTGTGCACTTTATATCCTTTGGATAATCGGCAATAGGACCACGGGCATAAACCACTCCGCCTACCATTCCTACACACGGACGCTCCCCCAGCACAGAGTCAAATTCCTCCGAATCATAGCCACAGACTACTGCTCGTCCCCCCCCCATAAATTCAAAGGAAAAGGAGCCTGTATTTTTCAAAATCCACAGCTCAGGTTCTTCATAAAGAGGGTCATGCTTCATCAAAGAACCACTTCTGGTACCTGCCCGGCCACCTATGAATATCCTGCCACCGGCGGAGCAATGTCCTGCCGTGTCTCCGGCATCACCCTTTACAGTAATAACCCCGCCTGCATTAAGCCAGCCAACATCAGCAGAAGCAGATCCATCCACCATGATTTCGGTATTTGGCAGACACATGGAGCCCACCCGTTGACCAGCATTTGTTACATGAAATACCAGCTTTTTTCCCGCCTGGTTCCAAAGAGGTCCTCCAATATCATGCTGACCTGATGCAGCGATTTCAAATTCGGTTTCTCCAGCTCTTACTGCACCTTCAATCGCCAGAAGGAGATCCTGGGTGGACATACGCTCATGTCCATTCATTGTATTTATTTTAAACATACTCTGTCTCTCCTTCCTCAGCATACGTACTGAATACCCAATTTATCGGCCACAGCCTTATCGGTAGAAACAAGGGCATCACTTCTGCCCACTGGCAATGAGCTGTTGCCAATAGGAGCCATGAATTTTTTCAGCTCTGTATCAAAGGTCAATACATAATCAACAATCTTTTGAGCTCCCTTATCCACATCTAACCGTTTTACCAGTCGTGGATCCTGGGTACAGATTCCCATTGGACATTTACCGGTATTACAGGAATTACACCTTCCCTGCTCATTGCCAACACAGCCCAATAGCTGAATAAGCACCTTGCCTACAAACACTCCGTTGGCACCAAGACAAATCATCTTAAAGGCATCTGCCGCCGCATCGCCGGTAAGACCAATACCACCGCCACCATAAAGCGGTATTTGCCCCTGCAAGCCCTGCTTTACAGCCGCCTGATAGCAATCACGTATCTTAGAAACCACTGGATGACCGGTGTGATCCAGCGATACCTCATTAGCTGCCCCAGTTCCCCCCTGAATACAGTCCAGGAAAAAGCCACCGCAAATTTTATATGGGTCCCGCAAAAGATTATTATAAACCGAAACCGAGGTGGACGAGGCTGCACATTTAATGGCTACAGGAACTCTAAACCCAAAAGCGGCATTCAAAGACAAATGCATTTTCTGAACAGATTCCTCTATTGAGTACAAGCCCTGATGATTTGGCGGAGAGGACAAGGTTGCCTTCGGTACACCACGAATCGCCTGAACATGCTCTGCTACCTTGGCTGCCGGCAACAAACCGCCATCACCTGGCTTAGCCCCCTGACCTATCTTTATGAGAATACCTGCCGGGTCAACCTTCATATTTGGTATGGCCTTTATTATGCGGTTCCACCCAAAATGCCCTGAGGCTATCTGCAAAATAAAATATTTCAGATAATCTGATTCCATTAGCTTAACAGGCATACCACCTTCCCCAGAGCTCATCCGCACCGGAAGGCCGCATTTCTCATTAAGATATGCACAGGCAAGGGCAACAGCCTCCCAGGCTCTGGTGGACAATGCCCCAATAGACATATCAGAAAAAATCAGGGGATAAATCCAATTTACAGGTGGAGCCTTATGCGCCATTACCATTTTGCCATTTTCCAATTTAAATGGCAGCTCCTTTGGCGAAAGAACCCGACCAAAGGGTGCTCTTATATCAAAGGTGTGACGGGCTGCATCAAGAGATGGGTCAGTCATTTGGGAAATACGTCCTACGACTATGCTGTCCAATGTGCGCTGAGCATTGAGATTAGTCCGCCCTCCCCGCTTTATTGGCCCACTGTCCTTTGAAAGCAGCTTTTGACGATTGTCTATATTTCGTATTGGACGAATAGCATTGTTCGGACATATTTTTTCGCATATCCCACATCCCCGGCAAAAATCCGTAAGGCTGGCCTTTTGCTTAATAATCGGCCGGGCAATTTGCCTACGCTCAGGTTTTGGCTGATTATCGGTAGATACTACAATTGACTGCCTTTGCACCTCTACCTTTATGGCCTTAAAGGAACAGGCTGCCACACAGCTACCACACATGGTACAGCGTTCAGCATGATATTCGATTTTCCAGGCAAGGTCATTTACTGACACATCCTGAGTTCTTACTGCTTCCATCTCTGTACCTCCAATTCATCGTCAATAACAATAACTTCCCGTTCATTTGGATAAATATCATTTTCCTTGTTGCGGTCCGGCATAATCTCGTTTAAGCCGCAAACCTCCGATGAAATGGCAACGATATTCTCATCCTGCCCCAATACGACTGGGCGAAGCTTTTTGGAATCACAGCAGGTTATCATGCAGTTGTCAGGCAGAGTGGCAATTATCGTATTTGGTCCGTTTATTTCCAAATGGGCCAACGACTGACGAATAGCCTTCAGTACATCTTTGTCCTCCCGTTCCTCGATTTCCTCAAAAGAAAGGGGAGTGATAACATGCTTGTAATAATTTATTGGCCACTTCAGCTCGTGGAGAACATAATGAAGAGTGTACAAAAAGCACTGGGAATCTGATTCAAAGCCAATATAGCCCCGATGAAGCGATTTCTGAAATTCCTTGTTCTTGGTATAAAAGGTATTTTCCCCATTGGCACACAAAGTGTACCCCTGTAGGAAAAATGGATGAGCCGCATAGCGCACAATATCGTAATTAGTATTTTGACGACACTGTACAACGATATTTTTTGCCAATAAACAACCGCTGTCCTCCCATAAATGGAAATAGGTAGCAATATCTCGCGGATCACCTATTTCCTTAAGAGTCAGCACATCAGGCCAAAAGGAATACACATAGCCCTGACCGGAATCCTCAAGAATTTTTCTGAGAGCCAGTCGGGTATCCAGCAGCATATCCTGCTTTTCCTTATCCGATAATTCATTATAATGCTCCGGAAAATCGTAATTTCTAAAAATATAGTACGGCATGGCCTGAATATCCAATCCTGGCTGCTTGTTTGGTATAGGTATCCACTCAGCAAGCTGAACAAAGTTATGGCTGTCCATATACTCCTCCACCAGCTGATTTCCCTTCTGAGTACAGGCCATAGAGAGGAGGGGCTTATCCTTATAGTCAGAAAATGTTCCGTACAAATCCTGCATCACCATGGCAAAGCCTGAGTTATCATGCCCCTCCTGCTGTGGCAGCATCAAATGCAGGGCTTTGGACGGATGCACTGGAATTTTACTTTTTATTGCACCAATTCTACACATCGTAACACTCCTCCAATACACAAACTATATTTCATCATAAAAGCTGTAATCTATTATAATATAAATTCTTTTTACAAAGACATTTGTATTTCCATAATAAATTCCTTTTAAAATAACAAATATAATTATATGAATTATTATTCTTAGTGTCAATATAATTATTCATACATTTATCGTACCTATCCCTATATTTATAGTATTTTGTATACAAAAGAAAAAACATATTGCATATTTATACATTATTTATCTTCATCTATGCATTGATATTAATATAATACTGTATACAATACCAGTGAACCATTGTCCTTACTAATAATTTTAATATTTAATTATACTATATATTGCATATTTAATATAATATAAAAGTTATGGTAATAAAAATATAAAAAGCCTGTGAAATTGCAGGTTACCGCAATAACACAGGCTTTCATCACCACATTTAATTATTTCTGCTACTATTCCTCTTCTAATCGTGGTCCTCCTGAAACAGACTCTGCATCGGGGGGAGAGGACATTTCACTACGTCCCTTCAGTACACCGCCCTCATCTATTCGCAGGCTACCTACCTTCACATCTCCCACCAGCTGCCCGGAAGAATATATAGACAAACAACCATCTGTAGTAACATTACCATCTACTCTACCAGATATAATCATTTCCCTGGCATTAACGTCTCCCTTTATATGGCCATATTCACCAACAACCACACAGCTGGATATGTCTATTCCACCTTCAACGATTCCGTCTATACGCAGATTACCACTGCCATTTATCTCTCCCTTTATGACAGTATTTTTTCCAATAATGGTTTCAATATCGTTACTTCCAATCCCGTCTGAACTTTTTTTATCAAAACCAAACATATATCAGTCACCTCATGTAAGCCGCAGGATTCACTAATTCACCATTTACACGAATCTCATAATGACAATGTGGTCCTGTACTATATCCTGTATTACCCATATATCCGATTATTTGACCCCGCTTTACTGTCTGTCCGGCGCCTACTATTACCTGAGACATATGACCATATCTTGTGGAATATCCATTACCATGGTCAATATCAACCATATTACCATAGCCACCAGAATTCCAGCCTGCCGTTACCACCATACCATCAGCTGTGGCAACTATCGGGGTTCCTACATCATTAGCTATATCGATTCCAGGATGGAAATCGCTTCCGCCCCATCTCAGACCATATGGCGAGCTGACATCACCTGTTGTAGGCCAAATAGAAGGAGTTGAGGAGGACAGGCTCTCCTTTAGCTCGATTAACTGATGCTTTTCCCGTAAGGTATCCCGCAACCGTATCAAGCTGCTTTTTCGATTAGCAACCCGCTTTTCTACATCATCCAAGGCTGTACTCACATCACGAATGTCCAAATTATTAACTGGACCACCCTGGCCATCATGTTTTATTTCACTAATTTCCCTGTTTTCAATACCAGATTCATCAACAACGCCAGACAGCTGACGTATCTCCTTCTCTGTCTGTTCGAGCTGATCAACCTCATCCTGAAGACTATTGGCCTTTTTTGACAACTCCAGCAGCTGCTCCTGCTGCTGTAAATTTGCCTCCTTCAGCTTCTCGATTTGCGAGGCTTCATTCTTTAGTGAATAACTGGTATATACTGAATAGCTAAACGCTCCAGCCAGCAATATAACTACAGCCAACAAAGAGCCTATAGCGTATTTTATCCATTTCATTGGAAGGTGAATACTATGAACACTGGAGCCTTGGTGCGGTATAATCTTAATGGTATATTCCTGATTATCCCTGCTATTTACTTTTCTGTCCAAAATAATCCTCCAAAAATTCAAAAGCACTTGTTATTTTATTTTACGTAGCTTAGTTATTTTACTATGAAATTCTAGTGAATGCAAGCTAAAAGCGAAGCATGAAGTTAGGTTTCATGTAGGACATGTGGACACATTTTGTGTCCGGCAGACATATTTTTTAGGCTTATTTTAATTCCAAAAATCAAGATTGAGCCATTGCCTGCTTTAAAGCATCTTTTTCTTCATCAGTCATTGGATATGATGATTTTCCGGCAGTTATTGGCTTGACGTAGCTACGGGAATCTTCTCTGGCAAATATACTTGATAAAACAACTCCATTATTATCCGAATCCAGCATGGCTACAGCATAGCTAAGGTCACTTCCCATATCTTCAAAAGCCCTGAACCTCACTACAGCCACCTTGGTAATTGCCTGACGCAGCAGGTCCTGAATATCCCGTATTTCACGCTGTATTTTATCGTTTTCCTTGGAAACATCCTCAGCCTTGTCAATACAGCCAATTATCATCCGTTCAAGATTGGACCCATCAACTCCTGTCATCATCTTCTTATAACGCTTTTTCATATAATTTAGATTGAAAAACAAATTAATCATTAAAAGATACATGACAATCATTAAGATACCCAAAACCGCAACTACATAGCTAAGATTATTGATAATAAACTTCATTATATATGTGTTTTCCATAAAAAACTCCCTTTATACATTAAATTTGCCGTTGGTGGAAAATTCCCGCAGCCTGGCTATTGTGGCTGCATTATCCTGCCCCTTTACCCTATCAGATATAAGAGCAATTATTCTTTCCAATTCCTCATCTGAGTTAAAATCTATTTCCAGTTTTTTCTTTTTTCCGGTACCTTTTATTCGAACTGATGTACCAAAAAACATTTTTAACTTGTCCTCTGCTTCCAATATATATAGCATGGATTTATCTGTATCCTGACCCTTTGGATCTATAGGCTTTTCCTCAAAATAATCAGGATGCTTTAACAGCTGCTTAACCAGTGCTTCTACCTTACGTACTGATAAATCATTTTCTATGATAAAATTCGCAGCCTTTTCCTGCAGCTGGATATCCTCAATTGCCAGCAGAGGCTTTGCCTGTCCCATTGATATTTTATTATCAATCAAATTTTCCTGAATTTCAGGAGCCAGCTTTAAAAGCCTAAGAAAATTAGCTATATGAGAGCGACTTCTTCCCACCTTTTTGGATAGCATATCCTGCGTCAGACCATAATCTGACAATAAATGCTGATAAGCTCCAGCTTCTTCAATTGGATTAAGATTTTCCCGCTGAATATTTTCTATAAGGGCAATCTCTGTCATTTGAGCATCATTGTATTCTTTTATAACAGCAGGTATCTTTCTTTTACCAGCCAGCTTTGATGCCCTAAGACGTCTCTCACCTGCTATAAGCTCATAGCCATTTATACTCTTTCTCAATATTACCGGCTGCAATACACCATATTCCTTTATGGAATCCTGCAAGGCATTCAAAGACTCCTCATCAAATTCATTTCGTGGCTGATGAGGATTTATCTTTATTAGATTTATGTCTATTTCCTGTACGCCATTTACATCTGTACTGATTTTTTTTGTTTCTGTTATAGCCTTATTACTTTCATTTTTTTTCGTATCACTGCTAAGTCCAAAGGCATTTAATCCACGACCAAGACCACCCTTTTTCTTAACCATTGTCGATTACCTCCTGCGCCAGGTTCATATAAGCCACTGCACCCTTTGAGCCTGGATCATAAGCAAAAATTGGACAGCCATAGGATGGCGCCTCACTTAGTCTTACATTTCTTGGAATCGTTGTCTTATAAACCTTATCCCCTATATGATTTCTAACCTCAGCCTCCACCTGCTCAGAAAGATTTGTTCTTGAATCAAACATAGTCATAACTATTCCTTCTATTTCAAGTGAAGTGTTTAAATTCTCCTTTACCATATCAACTGTATGTAAAAGCTGAGTTAATCCCTCCAGAGCATAGAATTCACACTGAAGTGGAATTAATACAGCATCAGCAGCTACCAGAGAATTAAGAGTCAAAAAGCTCAAAGAAGGGGGACAGTCAATAATAATATAGTCATAGCTATCCCTGATTTTTTCTACAGCACTTCTCAACCTATATTCTCTTTCTGGAACATCTACTAATTCAACCTCGGCTCCAGCCAAATCAATTTGTGATGGAGCAATATCTGTCTTGTATTCTGTGTTTATTATAATATCGCTTAAGCTCCAGTCACCTATGATAACATCATAAATACTATGCTCCAGCTCCTGTTTATTTATTCCAAAGCCACTGGTAGCATTGCCCTGAGGATCACAATCTATCAACAGGACACTTTTATTTTTTTCTCCCAGGGCAGCACTTAAGCTTACAGAGGTTGTAGTTTTACCAACACCACCCTTTTGATTCGCTACAGCAATTACTTTTCCCATTTATACACCGACCTTACAATATATTCTTTTCCCCACGCTAACGGGCGCTAAGGCTCCCTCCTTTTACGGGGGAGATAAGCGCCCATATGCTCAGTATTTATTCGACTAATATTCAGTGGGAGTTAAAAGCTCCCACTAAATAAGTCTCATTTTTCTAAACTTCTGTATACTATTTTACCATTAATATTCCTTTTTTTCGACAAAATATGATAATACTTTTTGTATTTAATTTATTTTATGATATGATTGTTTCACGTGAAACATTTTATCCAATGCTAACGGGTGCTAAGACTCCTTCCTCTAAGGTAGGAGTTAAGCACCGATAAAGCCCTGGGTAAAATTCAACTAAATTCAGGTGGAGTTTAAAACTCCATCTGAACAAGTTATCATTTTATAAAGCATTTAAACTTCCCATATAAAATACTGATAATACAATACGAGGTGATTACATTCCTATATTTAATCCCCCCTATTTTGAAATTGATAAATCTGAAACAAAGCGCTATGCCGGTCTAAAAAAATCAGAATTTAAAGATGAAATTATAAATGAAGCCTGCGAATTGGCAAGACTAATCATAAATCCTACCGGAATATGGAATATGTATGATTATGACAACAAAGCGCAGACCATTGAAACAGAGCCAAAATTTAGCCTACAGGGAAGCTCTATAGAAAAGCATTTAAAGGAATGTGAAAAGGTGATTTTATTAGCAGCTACATTGGGAATAGAAGTAGAAGAAAAAATCACCTCGTTATTTGAAGAAGGAAAATATGGCTTGTCAATAATACTTGATGCAGCGGCAACAGCTGCCATTGAGCAAAGTGCCGATTTAATGGAAAAGGCAATAGGTGACCAGGTAAACCGCATGGGATATAAAATGAAATGGAGATTTAGTCCAGGCTATGGAGATTGGCCAATACAGCAGCAGCCTGAAATGATAAAGCATTCTCATGGTGATGCTATAGGTATACATTTAACTGAATCTATGATGCTGGAGCCAAGAAAATCTATTACCGCTGTTATAGGCTTATATAAATTAAAGGATAGCTGTCAAAAAAATAATAACGCAGAGATGACACACAATTGTGAAAGCTGTAACAGACTTGACTGTCCTGCCCGCAGATAAATTTTTAAGCTTGATATAGCCATAAATACAAAGTATACTTTTAATCAACCTATCAAATTAATATATTTTAAGGAATGATTATATGATTCATATATTTGATGGTGCCATGGGCACAATATTTCAGCAGATGGACATTCTACCTCAGGGTTATTGTCCAGAAATGCTAAACATAGATAATCCATCAGCTGTTACAGATGTTCATAAAAAGTATGTTGATGCCGGGTCAAATATCATAGAAACAAATACCTTTGGTGCTTCACCAATTAAATTATCACATTACAATTTAAGCCACATGGCAAGAGAAATTAATATTGCAGCTGTTAAGGCTGCCAAAAAAGCCGCCACCAACAAAGCCAAAATAGCTGGTAGTATGGGCCCCACTGGAAAATTTATTAAACCACTAGGTGAACTGGATTTCGAAGATGCCTTTGAAAACTATAAGATTCAGGCAAAAGCCTTGGCAGATGGCGGTGCAGATTACATTATAATAGAAACATCCATTGATTTACAGGAAATGAGAGCCGCATTACTTGCAGCAAAGGAGGTAACCAATCTACCTGTTATTTGTCAGCTTTCCTTTAGTGAGGATGGGAGAACTGTAACAGGAACTGATCCGCAAACAGCTGCTATAACATTAGATGCTATGGGAGCAGATATTATTGGAGTAAATTGTTCCCTTGGACCAAAACAGCTAGTACCGATAGTAAAAGCAATTTCTGAAAATACAGAAAAGCCTGTTAGCGTTCAACCAAATGCCGGTATGCCACAGCTTATAAATGGAAGAACAATCTTTCCAATGACTCCAAGTGATTTTGGGGATTGGGCTCCAAAGCTTGTACAGGCAGGTGCAACCTATATTGGAGGTTGTTGCGGAACCACACCTGCGCATATTTCCGCCATAAAAAAAGCGTTGCTTAATGTAAAAGAACCAAGCTTTAAACCCTTGCGCAGACGTTTAATGCTATCAAGCCGAAGTAAAACAGTTGTTATAGATAAAGAGCTGCCAACGGTGTTGATTGGAGAAAGGATTAATCCAACTGGCCGAAAGAAATTAGCCGCAGAAATAAAAAATGGCTCATTTATGTCCGTAAAAAAGGAAGCCATGAACCAGGTAAAGGCTGGAGCAGCTCTCCTGGATATAAACATGGGCGTTGGTGGAATAGATCAAATACAGGCAATGAAACGGGCAATAACTGAAATATCACAGCTCACAGATGCTCCACTTGTAATTGATACCAGCGATGCAAAGGTGTTAGAGGCCGGACTAAGAGCTTATCCTGGCAGAGCCTTGATAAATTCAGTAAGTGCTGAAAGGGAACGTTTAGATACATTCATACCTCTTGCCAAAAAATATGGTGCAGCAATTCTTTGTCTTCCATTAACAGATGAAGGAATACCAAAAAATCCATCAGAAAGAATTGATGCAATGGACATTATAATAAAAACAGCAAAAAACGCAGGCCTACGAGACGGTGATTTTTTGCTGGATGGACTTGTTATGACAGTGGCTGCAGATAAGAATGCCTGCAATCAAACTATAGAAACACTACATAAATATAGAGAAAAATATGGCTACCCAGCCACAATGGGCCTAAGCAATATTTCCTTTGGTCTGCCTAACAGACCACTTATAAATAGTACATTTTTTGCTATGTGTTTGTGTGCAGGACTTGATGCCCCAATAATGAATCCATACGATGAAACAATGCAAAATGCTTTGATGGCATCCATGGCCCTATTGGGAAAGGATCCAAATGGACGCAATTACAGTAAAATTGAAGTAAACTTAGCTGCACCAAAAGCAGCTGCTGTTGCCACGCATACTGAAATGAATCCTTTGGAGGAAATAAAGCAGGCTGTTATAGATGGTGATACAGATTCTGTTTCTGTCCTGGTAAAGAAAGCATTGGAAAAAAATATTGAGGCTAATGATATTACAGAAAAAAGTCTTACCTCTGCTATGAATGATATAGGTGTAGATTTTGGAGCTGGTCGAATTTTTCTCCCTCAGGTATTATTATCAGCTGAAGCTATGAGGAAAGCATTCACAACCCTAAAGGAAAATTATCCGGCAGCAGCTGACAGCAATAAGGGTACTGTTATTCTGGCAACAGTAAAGGGAGATGTTCATGATTTAGGTAAAAATATTGTTGGAGCATTACTTGAAAACAACGGCTTTAGGCTTATTGACTTAGGTAAGGATGTTCCAGCAGAGGAAATAGTTGCCAGTGCAATTAAAAATGACGCTGATATTGTTGGTCTATGTGCACTAATGACCACCACAATGACTGAAATTGATAACGTAATACGTCAATTAAAGGAAAGTGGAAATACCTCTAAGATTATTGTTGGTGGTGCCGCTCTCACTCAGGATTATGCTGATGAGGCTGGAGCAGATTTTTATGCTCAGGATGCTGTTATTGCATTAAATATTGCTAATAAAATTGTAGGTAAATAACAAAGAGGATGAAGAAAATGTCCAACCATTTTCTTCATCCTCTTTAATTGTTTCACGTGAAACATTTTAAACAAGCTGATCTGCCAATCTTAAAAATTCTCCACTAATTGGTTTTTTATTAGTAATGGCGTCATGTAAGTCAATAGCAACTACCTTACCCTGATTAAAACCAAATACAACATCAGACTGTCCAGCTATCAGGGCCAAGGCTGCCTTTTCTCCCAGCTGACTTGCCTTTACACGATCCTGTACCGATGGAGATCCACCACGCTGAATATGACCAAGGACAGATACCCGCACATCCATGCCGGTTTTTTCCTCAATGTATTTACCTATTTCTATAGAGCTGCCCACTCCTTCAGCAACCACTATAAGAGAATACCTTCGTCCATTTTCATAGGATTTTATAATACCATCACAAATATCGTCGAGGTTATACTCCTTTTCTGGTATAAGAATAAATTCAGCACCGCCAGCTATTCCAGCCAACATAGCCAGCCAACCACAATGACGGCCCATTACCTCTACAACAGCTATACGATTATGAGAAGAAGCAGTATCACGCAGCTTGTTTATGGCATCAATAATTGTATTGGCAGCAGTATCAGAACCAATAGTATAATCTGTACCCCATACGTCATTATCTATAGTTCCTGGCAATCCTACAATAGGAACTCCTGTTTCAGCACTGAGCTGAGTAGCCCCTCTTAGGCTGCCGTCACCACCTATAATAACAAGGCCCTCTATTCCGCGTTTCTTCATATTTTCATAGGCCTGCATTCTACCCTCTGGTGTCATAAATCTCTTACAACGGGCTGTACCTAAAATAGTACCACCACGTTGAATAATATCTCCTACACTGCGGGAATTCATTTCCTCCATTTCCTCATCCAGAAGTCCACGGTAGCCATTATATATACCCCAAACCTTTACCCCTTCAAAAAGGGCAGTACGAACCACAGCACGAACCGCCGCATTCATGCCTGGGCTGTCTCCTCCACTTGTTAAAACACCTATGCACTTTAGCATAACCATACCTCCATGAATATAAATGATAACTTATTCAGATGGAGTTTTAACTCCACCTGAATTTAGTTGAATTTACCCAGGGCTCTACGGGTGCTTAACTCCCACCTAAGAGGAAGGAGTCTTAGCACCCGTTAGTATCGGATAAATACAAATGACAAAGTCCCGTCATATTGACAAAAAAACATGCTAATGATAAATTTATCTAGTATACGTAAGCTTTACGCTACGCTATCACCAATCACATTATAATCTATTTTATGAAATTTATAAAGGAGTAAAATTAATGCAAGAATTAGAATTGAAGTATGGTTGCAACCCAAATCAAAAGCCTTCAAGGGTATTTGTAGAAAAGGGTGATATTCCCTTTACTGTATTAAATGGCAGGCCAGGTTATATTAACCTGCTTGACGCCATGAACAGCTGGCAGCTGGTAAAGGAGCTAAAAAAAGCTACCGGATTACCGGCAGCTGCCTCCTTCAAGCACGTAAGTCCAGCCGGTGCCGCTGTAGCTGTACCTCTTTCTGATTTACTCCAAAAAGCATATTTTGTAGAGGGTATTGACCTTTCTTCTATTGCCACTGCATATATCAGAGCCCGTGGTGCTGATCGTATGTCATCCTATGGTGATTTTGTTGCTCTTTCTGATGAATGTGATTTCCAAACCGCCTCCTTTTTGGCAAGAGAGGTATCTGATGGAATAATAGCACCCTCTTATTCAAAGGAAGCCCTAGAAATATTAAAATCAAAGAGAAAAGGTACCTATGTGGTGCTTCAGATGGACGAAAATTTTGTACCAGCCCCTATAGAAAAAAAGGATGTCTTTGGTATAACCTTTGAACAGCAACGTAATAACATTGAGATAACAGATGCTTGTCTTAGGGATATACCTACAGCAGCAAAGGACTTATCTCCAGAAGCAAAGCGTGATTTACTGATAGCATTAATAACTCTAAAATACACCCAATCCAACTCTGTATGCTATGCAAAGGATGGCCAGGCTATTGGCATTGGAGCTGGTCAGCAGTCAAGAGTACACTGTACCCGCCTTGCAGGCAACAAAGCTGATGTATGGCACCTGCGCCAGCATCAAAAGGTTCTATCCCTCCCTTTTAAGGACGATGTCCGTCGTCCAGATAGGGACAACGCAATTGATGTCTATATCTCTGATGAATGGGAGGACCTATTGGAAACAGATAACTGGAAACAGCTATTTACAAGAAAACCAGAGCCTCTTTCTCGGGAAGAAAAGAAGGAATATATAAAAACCATTTCCGGGGTTTCTTTAGGCTCTGATGCCTTTTTCCCATTTGGTGACAATGTAGAGAGAGCTCACAAAAGCGGAGTAAGCTATATTGCCCAATCCGGTGGCTCTATCCGGGATGACAATGTAATAGAAGCTGCCGATAAATATGGTATTACCATGGCATTTACCCATATTCGGCTGTTTCATCACTAAAACACTTATTAACATAAAGGCTGATGAAAACATACTGGTTTTCATCAGCCCTTAACTAAATCTAAGTTCATACTGCTCTTATAAGCTTGTATTCACTAAGATTTATTTCATATTAAAACTCCTGTAGAAATGAAAATCATATCATTTTTACAGGAGTTTTTTATATTTTAAAACCAACCTAATAAAACTTATCCACAGGTTTATTCACATATTCACAAATTTGTTCTATTTTTCTGTGGATATTTATCAAATATTATGTAATAGCAATATGGAACACATCCTCAATAATATCTGTTAGGCTATTAGAGCCCTTTGATTTTCCATATTTATTTACTACAGCGTGGTATATGGTATCCTCAACACTTTCAGGGATCAGATCCTCCCAATCATTAGGGTTGTACTTTCGTTGTTTTATATTATTTTCCGGACGACCGGTTACTTCCACCTCACACAAAAATTGAATTTTTCTGGATGATGGATCTATCAAATAATGGACTAAATAATATGTCCTTTCCTCTGTAGGATTATATAATACTTCATTTGATACATATTCATATGGAAGCATTTTTACCCAGGCACTTATTACATACTGGTTGGCAGTAAAAGGACGTCTGACCCATCCTGAGTCCTTTTTATCTAAAAGATAAATAAAGGATATATCCTCACCTATTTTTTCAAACCTGGTTTCCTTTTTACTGCTTTCACTATTACCTTCATCTGCCTGATTTTCCACGGAATTTGTGGTTCCACCGCCGCCACCATCATTAGCATAAACTATATTACAGCAAAATATAATCATCAAAAAAAGCAAAATGAGTGATATGTTTTTTTTCATGTACTTCACTTCCTTAAAACCAGCGTAGAACAGCCATCATCAAAATTAAAATGTCGTCCACTGACTTTATTTCTATAATATATAATTAAAATCCTTTATCAAATCAAGGGTTTTTTTTCAGGAGTTCCAGCCTTTCTTGGATAAGCCTTCGGTGTATTACTTTTCTTTTGTACATATATAACTGCCCGCCTGTCATCTAAATCAGGAAGCACTACCTCAACACATTTAGGATGGTCTCCTCCCAAAGCAATAATGGCTTTTTGGCCTTCCTCCATTTCCTGAAGATATTGCATTCCCTTTAAGGCAGCAAAAAAGCCACCTTTTTTTACAAAGGGCATACAATACTCCGCTAAAACCGGCAGTCTGGCAACCGCCCTGGATACGGCCAAATCAAAATTTTCCCGCAGCTCCTTGCTTCTGGCTGCATCCTCTGCCCTGCCATGAATACATCTCGTATTATTCAGTCCAAGCTCATCAATGACAGAATTAAGAAAGTTAATCCGTTTATTTAAGGAATCCAACAGGGTTAATTTAATATTGGGCTTGAATATTTTTAACGGTATACCAGGAAATCCGGCACCAGTACCTACATCAATAACATCAATGCTTTCCCCAAATAATTTATCATCCCAGCAGCTGATAGAATCAATCATATGCTTAACCGCCACTTCCCTTGGCTCTGTAATAGCTGTCAGATTTATTTTTTCGTTCCATTCCAGGAGAATACTGAAATATTTATCAAATTGAATAACCTGTTTCTCAGACAGTATAATACCATATTTTTTGGCAGCATCAACCAAATAATCCTTAAAGGTCATGTTTATTATCCCCTATTCGCCTTTGCTTTTCAACAAAAATCATAAGAACAGATATATCAGCTGGAGAAACACCGGAAATTCGCGATGCCTGTCCTATAGACAATGGTCTTATATCAGCAAGCTTTTCTTTTGCCTCATCCCGCAGATTTGAAACATCATAATAATCAATATCATCAGGTATCAGCTTTTCCTCAAGTCTTTTCATTTTTTCCACCTGCTCCAGCTGCTTTTTTATATAGCCTTCGTAGGTAATGGTAATTTCCACCTGCTGCTTTACCTCTTCGTCTATCTCCGGTAAATCAAATAAGCCTTTCAATTTATTGTAATCAATATCCGGTCTTTTTAGCAAATCATAAAGGCTTGTACTGTTTTTTATTTCTTCAATATCATTATCATTTAAAAATTTTAAATTTTCCTGACTTGGATTAATTGTTCTTTTCTTTAAAAGGGTTATTGCATCGTTGATGCTTTGCTGCTTTTTGGTAAATCTCTCCCATCGCTTATCATCTACAAGTCCGATTTTTCTACCTATTGGTGTAAGCCGCTGATCAGCATTATCCTGACGCAAAATAAGTCGGTATTCAGCCCTTGATGTCATTATACGATACGGCTCACTAGTCCCCTTTGTCACAAGATCATCAATCAAAACTCCAATATATGCATCAGAACGCTTTAATACTAAAGGGTCCTGTTTCTTCACCTTTAAGGCAGCATTTATACCAGCAATAATTCCCTGAGCTGCAGCCTCCTCATAGCCCGATGTACCATTGGACTGACCGGCAGAAAACAATCCTGAAATATTTTTTAACTCCAATGTAGGTTTAAGCTGTAAAGGATCAAGGCAATCATATTCTATAGCATAGCCTGCCCGCATAACCTTGGCATTCTCCAATCCGGGTATGGTATGAAGAAAAGCTATTTGTACATCCATTGGCAGGCTGGTAGACATTCCCTGGACATAAATCTCGTTGGTATGAAGTCCCTCCGGTTCCAAAAACAGCTGATGTCTTTCCTTATCGGGAAATCTTATGAGCTTTGTTTCAATAGATGGACAATATCTTGGGCCAACTCCTTTTATTAAGCCATTCGCCATAGGTGCCCTATCTATATTATCCATAATTATTTTATGGGTTTTCTCATTGGTGTAGGTAAGCCAGCAGGGAGTCTGAGCTCTTGTTCTTATATCGCTCATAAAGGAAAAATTTCTTGGCTCATTATCACCTGGTTGAATAGTCATTTTATCATAGTCCAGGGTACGAGCATCAACTCTGGCAGGAGTGCCTGTTTTAAACCTCATAAGCCTTATTCCAGCCTTTTTCAATGAATCAGACAGTCTTTCTGCTGACCTTTGCCCGTTTGGACCACCAGAATAAGTCTGAAGTCCAATAATTATATTTCCCCTTAAATATGTACCAGTAGCTATTATTGCCGCTTCACACATATATTTTTCCAGATTTTCAGTAACAATACCTCTTACATGACCATCCTCTATTATCAGCTCATTTATTAAAATCTGCTTTACATCAAGATTTTGCTGATTTTCACAAATCTCCTTCATGCGGAACTGATAATATTTTTTGTCAGCCTGGGCTCGAAGTGCATGAACAGCCGGACCCTTACCGGTATTGAGCATACGAAACTGAATACAGGTTTCATCGGCAGTAATTCCCATTTGTCCACCCAATGCATCCAGCTCCCTTACCAAATGCCCCTTAGCAGGACCACCAATAGAAGGATTGCATGGCATCATGGCAATATTATCCATACTAAGGGTAGCAAGCAGTGTAGAACAGCCCATACGGGCAGAAGCCAGGGCAGCCTCCACTCCGGCATGTCCGGCACCTATAACAATAACATCATATTCACCAGCCACAAAGGGCTTATCAATTATTTTTTCCAATAACAACACCTCATCCACACACCAAAGCGATAATAACACACTCCGATCTAGGCATTCATTTATCAATTATGCATTTGGGAAATTTGAGTTATATATATCCAATTATTTTCCAATACAGAAATTACTGAATATCTGATCTACAATACCATCATCCAATGTTTCACCAGTAATCTCTCCCAGCTTTTCCCAGGCAGACCTTAAATCAATTACTATAAAATCCTCACTCATTCCCATTTCAATAGTATTTAATGACTCATTAAGAAGAGCTGTTGCCTGACGTAAAATCTCCCCCTGACGGGCATCACATATGACATTGCTTTCATATTTACTGATTTTCCCACCATAAACTATATCACTTACCAAATTTACCAGCTTTTCCTTGCCATCACCATTTTTTGCTGATATAGAAATTATTCCTCTGATTTTTTTATTTTGGTAATTTTTAAATTTATTTACAATATCATTTCTGAACTCTCCCTCTAAATCTATTTTATTTAGAAGAATTATAATATTTCCAGTACATTTTTCCAGCAAGCTGATAATTTCGTTATCCTCATCAGTAAGCTCCTCAGCAGTATCAAAAACAGCCAATACAAGCTCTGCCCTGTTAGCATATAAATAAGCCTTTTCAACACCTATTTTTTCAACAACATCATCTGTTTCCCTTATACCGGCAGTATCAATAAGCCGTAAAGGAATTCCCCCTAAATTTACATATTCCTCTATGCTGTCTCTGGTAGTACCTGGTACATCAGTAACAATAGCCCTTTCCTGCCCTAGCAGTAGGTTCATTATACTTGACTTTCCAGCATTGGGCTTACCTATAATAGCTGTTTTTAATCCTTCCCGAAGAATGATACCTGTTTCAGCACTATCGGCTATCAATTTTATTTTTGCTGAAATAAGCTTTATCCTCTCCCTGATATCATCCATATCCAACGCTTCTATATCATCCTCAGGGAAATCAATAGATGCCTCAAGATGGGCAATCATGGACAATATTTCATGGCGTATTTTCTTTATTTTATCTGAAAAATCACCGGATAGATGCTCCATAGCCACTGCAAGGGATGCCTTTGTCTTGGCATTTATTACATCCATTACTGCCTGGGCCTGACTCAAATCAATACGGCCATTTAAAAAAGCCCTTTTGGTAAATTCTCCCGGCTGAGCCAATCTAGCTCCCAGCCTAAGAGTAAGGTCCAATATTTCCCTCATAACAACGCTTCCACCATGACATTGAAATTCTACAACATCTTCACAGGTATATGAATTTGGAGCATACATGACAATACAGATTGCCTCATCAACAATCACCTGCTTTTCATTTATTACATGTCCGTAAAGTGCCTTTCTTGGAGGAAACTGCCTTATTGCTTTACCTTTAAAATTCCTGAATATTTTATCTGCAATATCAACAGCATGCTCTCCACTCATTCTTATTATACCAATACCACCTTCACCTGCCGGTGTTGCAATGGCACTTATAGTTTCATCCTGCTGCATAAATCCTCCAAATAATAATAAGCCTGCCCTATACTTAGCACTATTCACACGCCCTTAAACGAAAAAGGCCGTCCCAAAAAATTTGAGACAGCCTCTATTATTCTACCTTTAACAAAGACGAGAATTATTCACTTTCCTCTTCCCTGTCTCTACGCTCATGATAATCACGACGGCCACCACGCTTCAGTTCAATAACAACCTTGCGGTAAGGCTCATCACCAGAGCTATAGGTAGCTATGCGATGATTGTCCTGCAATGCCATATGAATAATCTTTCTTTCATGACGGTTCATTGGCTCCAAAACAATCCGCTCACCGGTTCTTTTTACCTTGTCAGCTAACCGTACTGCCAGACGACGCAGAGTTTCCTCACGACGACTTCTATAGCTTTCTACATCAAGTATAATCCTGGTCTTGTTTTCAACTAAACCCCGATTTGCAGCAAGATTAGATAAATATTGCAAAGAATCAAGGGTTTGACCATGCTTTCCAATTAGAATACCAAGGTTTTCCCCAATAAGATTGAAAATAGTTCCATCCTCACAGTAATTTTTCTCAATCTTAACCTCTAAATTCATGGCCTTAAAAATATCACTAAGGAATTTATCAGCTTTATCCAAAGGAGACAATTCACGAGCTACAGCCTTTACCTTTGCCGGCTTTCCACCAATCAGTCCCAAAAACCCCTTAGTTGGCTCAGTGACCTCTACAAAATCAACCAAATCTGCCGAAATACCCAATGCCTCAATGGCAGCACTTTTTGCTTCTTCTACTGTCCGACCAGTCATTTCAACTTCCAATGACATTATTATCAGGCATCTCCCTTCTTAGCCTTTACTGATGTTGCGTCTTTTTCATTTCTAAACATATACCACTGCTGAGCTATTTGACAAATATTCATAGAAACCCAATAAATAACCAAACCGGATGGGAAATTAATAGAAATATAACCAATGAATAAAGGCATGATGTACATCATCATCTTCATCTGCTGATTATCCTGACCATTTGCCATCATGCTCTGCTTTTGGCTTAAATAGGTAGTTAATGCAGAAAGTAAAGGCAAAATATAAGTAGAATCTACCTCTGATAAGCTAGTAAGCCACAAAAAACCAGGATCTCCCAAATACTCAAATCCATATAATGAATAATAAACTCCCATCAGAATAGGCATCTGAACCAACAAAGGCAAACAACCAGCCAAAGGATTAACTCCGGATTCCTGATAAAGCTCACCCATTTTCTGCTGCATCATAGCCGGATCCTTTTTATATCTTTTCTGAATTTCCTTCATCTTCGGCTGGATTTCCTGCATAGCCTTCATAGACATAATCTGCTTTTTATTCAGCGGATACAGACATACTCTCACAAATATGGTCATCAATATAATAGCTACACCATAGCTTGGAAAACCAATTATTTCAGTTATACTGTAAAAACCACCCATTAAAATACGAAAAATTTCTACAATGGGTTCAAAAAGTGATGACAAAAACTCCAATTTAACACATCCTAATTTCTACAGAAAATCTATCAACAAATCCTATGTTACGGAACCGGATCATATCCACCCTTATGAAAGGGATGACAACGCAAAACTCTCTTTAATGCCATATATCCGCCCTTCATTGGCCCGTATTTTTCGATAGCAATCTTCGCATACTCCGAACATGTCGGTATATAGCGGCAGGAAGGTGGCTTAAGTGGTGATATATAGGATTGATAAATACCTATTATGAACAAACAAAATCCCTTCACCAGCTGTTTTCATCTCCCAAAAATTTTTGCCTTTCTTCCTAAATCGAGAAAAGCCCTTTCGATAACATCGTATTTTTTTCCCACAGCTGATTTTCTGCCAACCAAAAGAATACAATAACCCTTTTTTATATTATCTTGATTCAGACGATAACACTCACGCATAAGACGCTTGACCCTATTGCGCGTTACTGCATTTCCCAGCTTTTTTCCGGCAGCAAAACCAACCTTGTCCTCCAGCCCGCTTGCTGTAAGAACATACAATACCAAGTACCTGTTTGAATAGGATTTTCCAAAACGGTGAACCCTTTGAAAATCGATTCTGCGTCGCAGAATACGACTTTTAGGCAACATTAACATGGTAAAATCCTCACTTCAGCAATCAGAAAATTATAACGCCATTATTTAAATTTTTCTTCAAATAAGAAAAATCTCCCAATTAGCGTTTCCCTAAAGGACTAACTCACTTCGTTCGTGTCGCAACGAGGTGAGATAAATGAAATATAAGCTAATAGCAAAACAGGTCACCGAAGTGACCTCTTAATTATGCGGAAAGCTTCTTTCTTCCTCTAGCTCTTCTTCTTGCTAAAACCTGACGACCACCTTTAGTCTTCATACGTTCACGAAAACCATGAGTCTTTTTCTTCCAATGATTATTTGGCTGAAAGGTCTGTTTCAATATTTGCACCCCCTTATATATACGAGCAAAACACTCGGTCAAACCTCAATTACACACAGTACTTGAAATTAACTAACAAGATTATAGACCACACTACATTTAGTGTCAAGGAAATTTAGCATTGATAAGTTTAGTACCTGTGGATAACAAACATAATTATGTTTTTAAGTCCACCATTTTTTGTTGATAACTTTTTTATATTTTGATATTATTATGAATGTGTCAACAGGTACTTATCAACATTTATTTTTAATTAATTTTATTAAAATATAATATAGAAGAAAAATTTCATAAAAATCAATAAACATTCCCTGAAGCGTTTATTTATCCACATACTTATCAACATGTGTGGATAAATTTCTTTATCTTTTAATAAAATTTCGAGGAGAAATATAGGAATGGAACAGGAAAAAATGGATAACCTATGGGAGAATATAACCAATGAGCTGAAGAATTATCTTTCGGAAAAGGCTATTGAAAACTGGTTCTCACCCTTAAAGGTACGGGTTGTAAGCTTGGAAGACAACACCCTCACCCTCAGCGTACAAAATAATATCATAAAGGATTATATTGAAAAACGCTATATAATGGATCTTACGGATGCCTGTAAAAGTGTTTTAAATAACGATAATATTTCCTTTGAATTTGAAATAAATGAAGCCTCTTATACAGAACCAAAGGAGGAGGATTATTCATTGTTCTCTGCCTCTGAGGACCACCAGGGTGATACCCATGTAAAAACTGACATACCAGGTCAGATAGCGCCTGGTGACTCTTCTTCATTAAATCCCAAATATGTTTTTGAAACATTGGTTACAGCCAGCTTTAATAAGCTTGCCTATGCCGCTGCAAGAAATGTAGCAGAAAACCCTGGACAAAACTATAATCCACTGTTTATGTATGGTGGCGTAGGACTTGGGAAAACTCATTTAATGCATGCCATTGGCCATGAGGTTCTAAAAAACAATCCTGAAAAAAGAGTCCTGTATATTACCAGTGAGAAATTCACCAATGAGCTCATAAATTCCATCCGTGATAATACCACAGAGGCCTTCAGGCAAAAATACAGAAATATCGACCTTCTTATGGTTGATGATATTCAGTTTCTTTCCAAAAAAGAAAGAACACAGGAGGAATTTTTCCATACATTTAATGCTTTGCATCAGGCAAACAAGCAGATAGTGCTTTCCAGTGACCGTCCCCCAAAGGAAATAAAAACATTGGAGGAAAGACTTAGCTCCCGCTTTGCCAGTGGCCTTACCGCTGATATTCAAACACCTGATTTTGAAACAAGAATTGCTATTCTTAGAAAAAAAACCGAGGTAGACAGCATTGATATTCCAGATGAAGCCTTGGAATACATTGCCCGTCGTATTGACAGCAATATTCGAGAGCTTGAAGGAGCACTTACCAGAGTAGTAGCCTACGCCGGTCTCACTGGTGAAAGGATAACCACGGAGCTGGTGGCTGACACCCTAAAGGACGTATTTCCTGATAACAATGCACGGGAAATAACAATGGATGTTATACAGGAGGTTGTAGCATCTTACTATAATCTCAAGGTTGATGACTTAAACTCAAGCAAACGCACAAAGACTCTTGCTTATCCACGGCAGGTTGCCATGTATCTATGCCGGGAGCTTACAGATACATCATTGCCGCAGATTGGTGATTTTTTTGGTGGACGAGACCATACCACTGTATTACACGCCCACAACAAGATAAGTGAAGAAAGAAAAGAAAATCCGAAACTTGATGATACTCTTCAGGATTTAACAAAAAGAATAGAACGATTGTGATTTATCCTGTTTATTTTGTGGATAAAATTGTAAATTAATTGTAGAAGAAATGTTTATAACTTTCAGGGAAGGGTTATTCAGTGAATTATGTGGATATCCTTCCCTGTTTTATCAACCTTTTATAAACAGGCAGGATTGCCAATATAGCTTGCCTTACCATGCTTATCCACATTTCCACAGGCCCTACTACTACGTCTACTAAATCTATATATATTAATAATCATAAATACCTAAGGGGTGCATAAAATGAAATTCACATGCTCAAGAGCAGATTTATCCCAATCCATTCAAACAGTTTCCAAGGCTGTTTCCTCAAAAAATCAAAATCCAATCCTTTCTGGAATTTATATCAAGGCAGATAATAATATGTTGGAGCTACAGGCAACTGATTATGAAATCGGTATTATATGCAAAGTAGAGGCCGAAATCGAAGAAGCCGGCAATATTGTATTATCCGGTAAATACCTTCAGGAGGTAATAAGAAAGCTGCCTGGTAAAAATATCGAATTTGAATATGATCGACAGGAAAAAACAACACTTATTAAATCGGGAAATGCTAAATTCCGCCTCCTGAGTATGCCTGCTGAGGATTATCCTGTAATACATAAAATTAACAGTGATTTCAGCTTTAAAATAATGGACAATGTTCTTTATGAGCTTATATCACGCACATCCTTTGCCTGCTCCAATGAGGAATCCAGACCAGTATTTACCGGATGTCTTTTGGAGTTAAGTGAAAATCAGGTAACTATGGTTGCCACTGATACCAAACGACTGGCATTACAGACGAGAAATTTAGATAATTTTGATGGTCAGCGTAAAATGATTATTCCTTCAAAAATACTAAATGAAATTCAACGGCTTCTTTTAAGTGATATTCCCCGGGAAGTTAATATCAGTTATACCTCAAATCAGGTCAGCTTTGAGTTTGACAACACCTACATAGCTTCCCGTCTTATAGATGGTCAGTTCCCTGATTATAACAGGGTTATTCCAAATGGCTTCTCTACAAGAATAAAGCTGAATACCGAAGAATTTCGTTCAGTAGTAGAAAGAGTTGCTCTTATTTCCAGAACAAATGAATATAAAATAGCAGCTATGGAATTTTCTACAGGTATGCTGAGAATTTCTTCCAACAATCCGGAAATAGGAAATGCTGATGAATCATTAAAGGCAGAAATTGATGGAGAAAATATTTCAATTTCATTTAACGTTGATTTCGTTTCTGATGTTCTTAAAATAATTGATACAAAGGAATTTTTTATAAATCTTAATAATTCTCTAAGCCCTGCTGCAATACGGCTGGTAGACGATGATTCATTTACCTATATAATCACCCCTGTAAGAAATACCGGAATTTAGATAGAGGCGTATATGGAAAAAATTGAAATAACTACAGAAACAATACAACTTGACCAATTTCTGAAATGGGCAGGTGTCATTGAATCAGGTGGTCAGGTAAAAAATATGATTGAAAATGAACTGATATATGTAAATGATGTTTTGGAAAAGGCACGACGTAAAAAACTGAAAAACAGTGATGTTGTAAGGATTAGTAATGTTGGTTCATGGCAGGTTGTTTTCAAAGGGGAACGATAAGCCATGAAGCTTAATCATCTAAAATTAGTTGGTTACAGAAATTATAAGGAATTAGATCTGGATTTATCGGAGGGTACAAATATATTCATTGGAATGAACGCTCAGGGAAAAACCAATATCCTTGAGTCTGTTTGTTATGCATCAATGGGAAGCTCTTTTCGTACTAACAACGATAATGATATGATTATGTGGAACAGTCCTGGAAGCAGCATTACTCTGACATTTCAACGCCATGGAGTCGATAACAGGCTGGAATTTATATTTGAAAGGGAAAAACGCCGTAAAATAATCCATAATGGAAGCAGCATAAGATTAAAGGAGCTTATTGGAATATTCAATGTTGTCCTGTTTTCACCGGAGGATTTGAATTTAATAAAGGGTGCTCCTGCAGAAAGACGACGTTTTCTGGATGGAGAAATTTCACAGGCCAGTCCATCCTATTATGGTGACATCATAAAGTATAATCGTTTGTTACAGCAGAGAAATTATTTGCTTAAAAATATCAGGGAAAGAAAGGCTGAAGCCTCTATGCTTGATATGTGGGATGGTCAGCTGGTGGAATGTGGAATAAGAATAATAAAAAAGCGACTGGAAGCAGTAAAAAAATTTAATATGCTGGCAAATCTCATGCAGAGACGAATTTCCACCAATGAAGAAAATCTTTCTATAGTTTACTCATTGAAGGGGTTTACCGATGCTCCATCAGCTATAGAAGAAAAAATAAATATGTGGTATAATGAGGCGTTGTATAAGATAAGGGAAGAGGACATATACAGAGGAGCTACCAGTATAGGGCCTCATCGTGATGATATTAATATATATGTTAATGGTATTGATTTAAAATCCTATGGTTCCCAGGGACAACAAAGAACTGGTGTTTTATCAATGAAGCTTTCAGAGCTCGAATTTATCCGTTCTGAACAGGGGGAATATCCTGTTCTTCTTTTGGATGATGTAATGAGTGAATTGGATGTAAAAAGACGTAGTCAGCTTCTTGATTTCATAAAAAAGGAAAAAATACAGACGATTATTACCGCCACTGATAAAGCTTATTTTAGTGATGATAGTTCAGGTGTTTTTTATAGTGTTGAAAATGGAAGTGTGAAGTATATCGACAGGAAGTGAAATAATGTCATCACGCCGTAAGGGAAGCCTGGAAAGAATAAATCTTATTTTTTCTGATGCAATAAAGAAAATGGGCCATGGTAAAGAATTTTTAAGTCATATGCTAATATTTTATTGGCCAAGGATTGTAGGTGTGCACAATTCAAAGCATGTAAAGCCAGTTAAAATGGAATTTAAAAAATTGTTTTTATATGCCGATCATCCTGCATGGGCAAATCAGCTTTCTCTTATGGAGGGAGAGCTGATAAAAAAAATAAACAGCTTTATGGGTGAATATATGGTGGAAAAAATTATATTTACTCAACAAAAGCCGGAAATATATGATGAAAATAATTCATTACCAGATATGAATATTGGCAAGGAAATAAATAAGGTAAATATAGATGATAATGAACTGAAAATTATAGAAGATGGATTATCCTTTATAGAGGATAATGATTTAAAAAAAGCTATTTATAAAGTACGTATAAATGATGAAAAATATAAAAAATACCGTAAAATAAATAAATGGAAAAAATGTAAAAAATGCGAAAATTTATGTTCACCGGAATATGCTTTATGCAGCGATTGCAGACGTGAAAAAAAATTATTAATAAAAAATTCTATAAGAAATTTACTTATAGATATGCCGTGGGCCAGATATTGTGATGTGGCAAAGGATATAAGCTGTACAGCAGATGAGGTAAATGAAGAAAAAATTATTTTAATGCAAAGGCTGGCTTCAAAAATAAGCTCAAGGGATAAGGAAAGCATAGATATGAATTTGTTGGTTATGCTGTATAAATCTGTTCCTCCGGAAAAAATAACCAGCGAATTAAAAAATGATACGATAAAAAAATTCCGTTATGATTTTAAAAAATAATTTTTGAGGTTTTTTTATGTTATCTATTGGTGGAAGCAACTTTATTTCTTCTGAAAAAATAATTTGTATAATAGATTATGTTGAAAAAAATAACGAAATAAATAATTTAATTTATGAAAATTTTTTAGAAAAAAATATGGTTATAGATGTGACTCAAGGAAGCAAACCTAAGTCAATAATTATTACAGAAAAAATATTATATTTATCGGCAATATCACCGATAACTCTGCAAAAAAGATTAGAAAGCTATATTAAAGTTGAAGGAGAATAATTAATGAATAACGAGAAAGAAAATTTTGTTAGTGAAGAAGTGGAAAAAAATACAAATGAAAATGATGTTATTAAGATAAATACTGAAGAAGAGGATCCAGATTTAACAGCTGTTGATGGGGATTATGGTGCTGAACAGATTCAGGTATTGGAGGGGCTGGAGGCTGTAAGAAAACGGCCTGGTATGTATATAGGAAGCACCTCGGAGCGTGGACTTCATCATCTCGTATATGAGGTGGTTGATAACTCGATTGATGAGGCCCTGGCTGGATATTGCGACCATATTGATGTGACAATTCATACAGACAACAGTATAACAGTAGTAGATAACGGACGTGGAATACCTGTGGATATTCATGAAACAGGTAAGCCGGCTGTTGAGGTTGTATTGACTATACTTCATGCTGGGGGAAAATTCGGTGGAGATGGCTACAAGGTATCTGGTGGTCTCCATGGTGTAGGTGTTTCGGTAGTTAACGCTCTCAGTGAGTATATGGATGTTGAGGTTCGCCGGGATGGAAAAATACATAACATTTCCTTTAAGCGTGGTGTTACTACCTCACCACTTACTATTACCGGTGATACTGATATTGTTGGTACCAAGGTACATTTTATGCCTGATAAGGAAATTTTCACTGTTACGGAATTCAGCTTTGATATTTTAAAGCGTCGTTTACGAGAGCTTTCCTTCCTGAATAAGGGTATAACTATAACCTTAAGCGATGAAAGAACCGGCGTAAAGGAATCATTCCATTTTGAGGGTGGTATTCGCTCCTATGTTGAATATTTGAACCGCAAGAAGGATAAAATTAACAAAACACCGATTTATTTTAATGGTAAAAAGGATGATATTGACGTTGAAATTGCTATTCAGTACAACGATACCTATCAGGAGAAGATATGCAGCTTCGTCAATAATATAAATACTGAAGAGGGCGGAACTCATCTGGCAGGATTTAAAAGTGCTCTTACCAGGGCAGCCAATGATTTTGCCAGAAAGAATAACATTATAAAGGATAATCAGCAAAATCTTGCCGGCGAGGATGTTCGTGAGGGTCTTACCTGTGTAATTAGTCTTAAAATAAGAAATCCACAGTTTGAGGGGCAGACAAAGACCAAGCTGGGAAATTCTGAGGCTAAGGGAATTGTTGAGTCAATAGTTTCTGAGGGTCTAAATGAGTATTTTGAGGAAAATCCGGCTATTACAAAGGAGCTTTTGGAAAAAGCAGTTTTGGCATCAAGAGCCAGAGAGGCTGCCAGAAAGGCCCGTGAACTTACAAGAAGAAAGAGTGCCCTGGAGGTAAGCTCATTACCAGGCAAATTAGCCGATTGCTCGGTAAAGGATCCAGAGCAGGCTGAAATTTATATAGTTGAGGGTGATTCGGCCGGCGGAAGTGCGAAGCAGGGAAGAGATCGTCGCTTCCAGGCTATTCTGCCGCTTAGAGGAAAAATACTAAATGTAGAAAAGGCCCGTCTTGACCGAATTTATGGTAATGCAGAAATTCGTACCATGATAACAGCCTTTGGCAGTGGTATTGGTGATGAATTTGATTTGTCCAAGCGTCGTTATGGAAAAATTATTATCACGACTGATGCCGATGTGGATGGGGCACATATTCGTACTTTGCTTCTTACTTTCTTTTACCGTTATATGAGACCATTGATTGAGCATGGTCATGTGTATATTGCTCAGCCTCCACTCTATCAGATAAGAAAAGGTAAAAAGCATTGGTATACCTTTAGTGATGAGGAGCTTAACTCAAAGCTTGATGAGGTTGGACGTGACAATGTAAATGTACAGCGGTATAAGGGTCTGGGTGAAATGAATCCTGAGCAGCTTTGGGAAACTACCATGGATCCTGAAACCAGAACAATGCTCAGGGTTGATATGGAGGATGCCCAGGAGGCAGATGAGCTGTTTACTATCCTTATGGGTGACAAGGTAGAGCCTCGTCGTCAGTTTATTGAGGAACACGCAAAATATGTAAGAAATTTGGATATTTAAATTTGATTTTTTGACTTTTTTTAATATTTTTTTCATAATAGTGATGTAGAATATCTATAAGGTAAAAGTTGTTAGAGAGGTGATTTTTATATGAATACATTAAAAACAACTGTATTAATGGCCCTTCTTATGGGTATAATGATTGCTATTGGCAGTGCCTTTGGTGGTAGACATGGTGCTATGCTCATGCTGGTTATTTCCCTGGGGATGAATTTTTTTACATATTGGTTCAGTGATTCCATGGTTTTAAAGGCCTACGGAGCCAGAGAAATTACCCAGCAGGAAGCACCACAGCTTTATAATATGGTGGCAGGATTGGCTGCCAGGGCTCAGATTCCTATGCCGAAGGTTTGTATAGTAAATAGTGCTATTCCAAATGCCTTTGCCACTGGCCGTAATCCATCCCATGCAGCAGTGGCAGTTACTACTGGTATTATGAATGCTCTTTCACCAGATGAACTAAGTGGTGTTCTTGCCCATGAGCTTTCACACATAAAGCATCGTGATACGCTTATTTCAACTGTTGCAGCGGCTATAGCTGGTGTTATATCCATGCTGGCAAATATTGCCCAATGGTCAATGATTTTTGGCAGTAGCTCTGATGATGATGACAATGGTGGAAACATAATAGGGCTTTTGGCTACGATTATTTTGGCTCCTTTGGCTGCTATGCTTATTCAGATGGCTATATCCCGCTCAAGGGAGTATGAGGCAGATAAATCAGGTGGTGAAATATGCGGAAATCCGAATTATTTGGCTGATGCGCTGCAAAAGATAGAATATTATTCTCTTCATGCCAGACCGATGGAGCAGGCTACACCGGCTACATCTCATATGTTTATAATCAATCCACTGGCCGGCTCAAAGAAAATGCTGTCGAATATTTTCAGTACTCACCCGGCTACCAGTGAGAGAATATCTCTTCTGCGGCAGCAGGCTGCGGCTATGGGAAAATAATAGCTCAAATTTCCAACATAGATATATTGCTGAAATCAAGGTGAAATGCCTATAAGCAGACATTATTTTGCCTTGGTACTTAGTGAAATCGAGCTATGCGAAGATTGAACTTAGTTCCACTAGGCAAAATTTATGAGCGCAAGCATTCTGCGTTAGGCATTCACCTGGCATAAATCCTGGATTCTCGTAAAACGTGACGATGCTGTTTGGTTATCGTTGCGGAAAAAAACGCATAAATACTAGCGATTGAGCCTTTTTTTACTTGAAATTTTCATCGTCATGTTATATAATATACTTATAAAACATGACGAGGTGATAACGTGGGTATTGTTACTCAAACTGACAAACGTTCAGGTATTACATATGCTTACGAGACAACATATCGTTGGGACAAGGAAAAGAAACAGTCTCGGGCAAAACGTATATGCGTCGGGAAAGTTGATCCACAAACAGGGAAGATTGTTCCTACTAGAGGACGTGCCAAGAAAGGTGAATCAAAATTTTCAGAACAGCTTCCTGTCAAAAGGGGGCCAAAACCTTTTGCGGCAACCCGGCATCTATATTACGGCGCAACCTATCTGCTGGAAGCATTTGCTGACCAGATTGGTCTCACCACTGATTTAAAGGCCTGTTTTCCTGATATATATACCAAACTGTTGTCAGTAGCATTCTATCTCATTTTAGAGGATAATAACCCACTGTACAGATTTGAAAAATGGAATCTCACACATCGTCATCCTTATGGGAAGGATATTGCCTCCCCAAGAAGCAGTGAACTCTTTGCAGCAATTACTGATGACCAGATTGCAAATTTCCTGCGCCTTCAAGCAAAACGCCGCGTGGAAGAGGAATACTGGGCATATGACAGTACCAGTATTTCCAGCTATTCCGAGTCCTTATTGCAAGCTCAGTGGGGAAAGAACAAGGAAAATGATAAACTTCCCCAGATTAATCTCTTGCTTGTATTTGGTGAAAAATCTGGTCTACCGTTTTATTACCGTAAGCTTGCCGGCAACATTCCTGATTCCAAAACAGTTAAGCATTTGCTTGAGGATTTGGATATATTAGGCTTTGGAAAGACCAAATTCGTCATGGACAGAGGCTTTTATTCCGAGGCTAACATCAACGGTTTATACAAGGATCATGTTAAATTCCTTGTGGGAGCTAAACTTTCTCTGAGCTTCATTAAGAAAAATCTTGACAGGGTATATGATGACATCCGCATGTTTAACAATTACGATGAGGGCTTAAGCACCTATGGTTATACTGTGACAGCCGACTGGGATTATACCCAGGACAGACCGTATAAAGGCGATACCATCAAGGATAAAAGGCGGATCTACATTCATTATTACTACAGCATCGAAAGAGGTGCTGACGAAGAGCAGGCTTTCGACAAGAAAATTGCCACACTGCACAGGGAACTGCTTAGTGGCAATACTGTTGAAGCACATGCCACTGCATACTCTAAATACTTTGTTGTGAAGGAAACACCAAGGCGTGGTAGACAGGTCACATTTAAGGATGATGTCATAAAAGCCGCCAGGATGAATATTGGGTATTTTGCCTTGATTACCAACGAGAAAATGGACGCATTTACAGCTCTTCATCTATACAGAATGAAGGATGTGGTTGAAAAAGCATTCGGCAATCTTAAGGACAGGCTGAATATGCGTCGTCTGCTTGCAAAATCTGAGAAGAATCTTGATGGCAAGATTTTTAACGAGTTCATTGCTTTGATTTTGATTTCTCACCTTGATCACAAGATGAAGGAAGCAAATTTATACAAAATGTATACGATGCAGCAATTGTTGGACACTTTGGATGTTATTGAATGCTTCGAGGATAAAAGCCACGCGCTAAGGCTTGGAGAGCTTCTTAACAAGCAGGTGGCAATTTATGAGGCCCTCGGTGTTGCACCACCGACCTCGTCATGTTAATACGAGAATACAGGATAAATGCGTCAAATGTGTATGTTGGAAGTTTGAGTAATAAAAAAACTACCTTGATTTTGTAAATCAAGGTAGTTTTTTTTAAAGCTTAGCAATCATTTCCCTGGTGAAGTTAGCTGTCAAACCCATGATAGCCATTATCTGATCAAGTGCTTTCTCTCCCTGACCAATATTTTTTACCACATGGTCAGTTAATTTCCAATTATCAAATTCTCCGTTGTTTTCTGCATATTCCAGATGATACTTCATATCTATGTTGTTATGTCCCATTCTTAGCATTCGGTCTATAAGTGTGACATAATCCACCATCAAGTATATACTTTCAAGATTTTTAGGAAAAATCTTACTGAGCTGCTTTACACCATTGCTGGTAAGCACGGTAACACATACCTTATGCTTGTTCATGGCATTTAAAATATCATCCTTTAAAATACCATAATAATCACCCTTGTAGGTAACCTTTACCATCCACTCTTTTTTTAGAAAATCTGATTGGCTGAGGAAAATAGTTATCCGGCTGTCTTTGTCACTAACATTTGGTGCCTTGGTGGTATATACTGGAATACAATAAACTCCAAGCTCAACAAGCTTATGTATAATAGTAGTTTTTCCACTGGCATGAGGACCAACTAGCGCATAAATCTTACTGGTCATGTAAAATCACCACAATTCTCATTAAGGATATAATTGCATACTATAACAAAATATTATCATAAAATAAAACAAATATAAATATAAAAGTTAATTATATTTAGTATTATTAATTCATTGTATAATTTATGCAACATAAAACGGGCAGCAACCGAACGCCACCCGTTTTACGCCATCTACCTTTTCCACCAAAACACTGTCCCCACAGTGTTCACCCACGTTTATAATAACATAATTTTGTAGTATTTGCAATATTTATGTTATCATTATATAAAATATTTTTTGGAGGGAAAAAATGATACAGGCAATTATTGACATAGGCTCTAATACAGTAAGAATGGCAATATATGAAATAGAAAGGGACAGGATTGAATTTATTTATAAAAAGAAGCATATGCTGGGCCTGGCTTCGTTTTTGGAAAAAAATATTATGAGCAATGAAGGCGTAGACAGGCTGTGTGAGGTGTTAGAGGAATACAAAACATTTTTAAAATTATTTAGTATTGAAAATGTAATAGCCTTTGCAACAGCAGCTCTCAGAAATTGCAGCAACAGCATAGAAGCTGTGGAGGAAATAAAGAAAAGGACTAAAATAAACGTTATTATTTTATCTGGTGAAAAGGAAGCAGAGTATGATTTTGTGGGAGCTACCAGAAATATAAATAATGACAGAGGGCTTATTGTTGATATAGGTGGAGGCAGCACGGAGCTTGTTTACTATAGTGATGGAGCAATAAAAAATAAAACAAGCCTGAATATTGGTTCCCTTGGTCTAAAAAAGGAGTATTGCCGGTCTGTGCTTCCTAAAGCTGATGAAGTAAAAAAAATGTATGAAAAGGCAGAGAAAATAGTAGAAAAAGCTGCTGATTTTAATGAAGTAAAAAGTGAAGCGATATGCGGTATTGGTGGAACCTTCAAGGGAATGCTTGCTCTTTATAATGAACTTTATGATATGGATAAATCAAATAAACAAATTGATGGAAGCAAAATAAAGGAAATGATAGTAAGGTTTGGCAGTCATGGCAGGTTAAATCAAGGTGATTCAATAGTTTTAATGAAAAGTGTACCTGAGCGAATTAATACCATTGTTTCTGGCATGATAATAGCTGATGTAATTATAAGGCGGTTTGAAGGAGGTAATATAATTTACAGTGATTCAGGTGTAAGGGAAGGTTATATTTATTCTGAAATAATGAAATAAGACCTATATTTAAAAGTAAGATACTCAAGCCTAACTCATGTATAATATATGTATTTATGCCAGGTAAATGTCTAAAGTGGAGCGCTTTCGCTAAGGAAATTTTGCTTAGTGTAACACCTCATCCACCGCCCTAAAGAACTAGCTTCGCGTCGCAAGCGGTCCCCCTTCCCCAGAGGGGAAGGCAAGAACTACCTGCTTGATTTCACGAGTGTATTGATACAATGATTTTTGAATATAAAACGTCACTAGAGATGCTACCAAATGCGAGGCGGAGGAATGAGGCATAGCGGTGGCTATGCCGATTGACGACAACAAAGCAGTTGGCAGTATATATGGTGACGTTTGTCAAAATATCATTGTGTCAATGCACTAAGTTCCAAGGCAAAATAATGTCCACCTTTAGACAATGCACCTGGCATTAAACGTTATTTATATATGGGAAATTTAAGTGATATATTTTTAAAACTTATTAATTATGGTATAATAAGAAGCTAGGTGATTTTGTTAAAGTAGACTTATTTAGTGGGAGATTGCAAGATTTAAACTCCCACTGAGGTTTAGTCGAGTAAATCCTGAGCTTATGCTCAGGGTCAAATTTATTTTTTTGAGGTGAGACAGTGGAATTTGGTGAAGGTAAAATTTTACCGGTAAATCTGGAACAGGAAATGCGTAATTCATATATTGATTATGCAATGAGTGTTATTGTGTCCAGAGCAATCCCAGATGTTCGTGATGGTTTAAAGCCTGTTCATAGAAGAATCCTCTATGCCATGCAGGAGGCCGGCATGACTCCCGGCAAGCCATATAAAAAATCAGCCCGTATTGTCGGTGAAGTGTTAGGTAAATATCACCCTCATGGTGATAGTTCTGTATATGGTGCTATTGTTCGTATGGCGCAGGATTTTTCTATGCGTTATATGCTGGCTGATGGTCATGGTAATTTTGGCTCTGTGGATGGTGATCCGGCAGCTGCTATGCGTTATACTGAGGTCCGTATGTCAAAGATTTCTGAGCTTATGCTTCAGGATATTGACAAGGAAACTGTTGATTTTGTTCCCAACTACGATGAGTCTTTAAAGGAGCCTTGTGTACTTCCGTCTAAGTTTCCGGAGCTTTTGGTCAATGGTACATCAGGTATAGCAGTAGGTATGGCCACTAATATACCTCCTCATAATATGAATGAGGTAATAGACGGAGTTCTTATGCTCATTGATAATCCTGATGCTACCACAGAGGAGCTGATGACAGTTATCAAGGGGCCTGATTTCCCTACCGGTGGTCTTATAATGGGTACCAGCGGGATAAGGAGTGCCTATACTACCGGACGTGGACAGGTAAAAATGCGGGCAAAAGCCAATATTGAAACCATGTCCAACGGCAAGCCACGGATTATTGTTACTGAGCTTCCTTATCAGGTAAATAAGGCTAAGCTGATTGAAAAAATTGCTGAGCTGGTAAGAGATAAGCAGATTGAAGGAATAACTGACCTTAGAGATGAATCTGACCGCAGTGGTATGCGGATTGTTATTGAGCTTAGAAAGGATATCAACCCTGATATTATTCTAAATCAGTTATATAAGCATACTCAAATGCAGGAAACCTTTGGGGTTATTATGCTGGCTTTGGTTGACAATCAGCCAAGGGTGCTGACCCTTAAGCAGGTACTTCACTGTTATATTGAGCATCAGGAGGATGTTATTACCAGGCGTACAAAATACGAGCTGGCCAAGGCTGAAGCAAGGGCTCATATTTTGGAGGGCTTGAACATTGCTCTTGACCATATAGATGCGGTTATTACCACTATTCGTGAAAGCAGAACAGCTGATATTGCCCGTACAGCTCTTATGGAGGGCTTCAGCCTTACCGAGAAACAGGCCCAGGCTATTTTGGATCTTCGTTTACAGCGATTGACTGGTCTTGAACGGGAGAAAATTGAGGAAGAATATCAGGAGGTATTGAAGCGCATTGAATGGTTGAAATCTGTTTTGGCTGATGAATGGAAAATAATGGAAATCATTAAGGATGAGCTTACTGAGGTCAAGCAGAAATTTGGTGATGAACGCCGGACAAATATTACCCATGATATGAGTGATATTAATATAGAGGATATGATTGCTGATGACGATGTTGTTGTTACAATAACTCACAGAAACTATATCAAGCGTATTAAGCTGGATACCTATCGACGTCAGAACCGTGGTGGCACAGGTGTAAATGGTATGCCAACCAAGGAAGACGATTTCGTTAAAAATCTTCTTATTACGACTAACCATCATACTATACTGTTCTATACAAACAAGGGACGGGTTTATTACCTGAAGGCATATCAGATTGCTGAAGCAAGCCGTACAGCCAAGGGGACTGCTCTTATAAATCTTTTGAAGCTGGACGAGGGAGAAAAAGTATCAGCAGTAATTCAGGTAAGGGATTACAATCCGGATAAATTCCTCTTTATGGCTACCAAGATGGGTATTGTAAAACGGGTAAGTTTGTCAGATTTCAATACCTCCCGGAAGATTGGTGTCATTGCCATTAACCTGACGGAGGGTGATGAGCTGATTGGTGTTAAGATAACCGATGGTAATCAAAAGATTATGCTCGGTACCAGAAACGGTATGGCTATCGCTTTTGATGAGGAACAGGTCAGAGTAATGGGCCGCATTGCCAGAGGCGTAAAGGGTATCAGATTGTCAAAGGGTGATGAGGTAGTGGCTATGGATACTCTTAAGGATGGTGCTGATGTTCTTACCGTTACTGAATGTGGTTTAGGAAAGCGTACTACCATTGATCAATATACTGTTCAAAACCGTGGTGGCAAGGGTGTTATTAATCTAAAGGTAACTGAAAAGACCGGTGCAGTTATTGGTATGTCAGTTGTGCATGAGGATCATGAGCTGCTGTTGATTACTGAGGGTGGAGTTGTTCTCAGAACCTCCATTAGTGGTATAAGTCAGATTGGCAGAAATACTCAGGGTGTAATCATTATGAAGCCAGGTGATGGAGATAAGGTATCATCTATGGCAACCCTGCTGCAAAAAAATGATTAAATAAAATGTAATATAAAAATGGGCTATGACAATAATACGTTGTCATAGCCCATTTTCATTTAATTTTATCCGATGTTAACGGGTAAATTCAACTAAATTCAGTGGGAGTCCAAAGCTCCCACTGAATAAGTCTCATTTTACTGTGCTGTTTTTCCAGCTGACGGAACGCCTGGTGAAGGTGCAGAGGACCTGCCAGGAATGCTTGGAGTGCTGTCTCTGCCTTCAGAGGTATCTCTGGAGGTAGAAGGATAAGAGTCTGATGAATTGGTGGAATTTGACGATGTAGATTTATCATCATCGTATGGGTCCTTCAGCAATGAGCTGTCAGTTGAAGGAAGCTTGGTATTTTTCTTTGATGATTTCTTTTCGTCCCCTTCACGCTCTATTCGGTTGAGACGTCTGGTTTCCTCCGGTTTTAGCTCTACTGCATTGTCAGGTATGGACTCTCTATATTCCATAGCGTCACGTTCAATTGTATTTCTTATATTGTTACTCATTGGAACATCCAGGGTATTGGCAATGGTTGTTCTGAGCTTAGAAAGGTCAGGAATCCAATAACTAACACCGTCAATATACATTGGCTTACCAGGCAGCATTTCCGACTGAAGCCCATAGCGCTGGGCTTCCTTTAGGGTAGTAAGGAATTCAATAAGCTCCTTCATGGATAAATCAGTTTGTATGCTGCCGATAACCTCTTTTACTATAGTCGGTATTCTGGGAATAATGGCTGGAGATGTTATTTTATCCATCACTGCCTGCATGAATTTTTGTTGACGGGCTATACGGCCTATATCCCCCTCCTCATCCCTATATCGTACATAGGTAATGGCAGTGTTACCATCCATATGCTGCATACCTGGATAAAGGTTAATAAGCAGTCCACCATCGTCATCCCACACATCTTCATAATACATTCTTTTCTCTACGTTTATTTCAACGCCGCCAATGGCATCAATTATCTTTTTAAAGGATTTTACGTTTATTAATACATAGTGCTCCATCTCTACACCCAATAAATTTTCTACTGTATCCTTTGTGAGATGGTAGCCGCCATAGGCATAGGCTGCATTTATTTTGTCAAAACCGTTCCCTCTTATTTTTACCCTGGTGTCTCGTGGAATAGATAATATGGCAGCCTTTTTCTTTTTGGGGTCAAGGGTGGCAACCATCAGTGTATCAGAACGGCCAACGTCACCCTCTCTTTCATCAACTCCCATAATCATGACAATTACCTTGTCCTTGGCAATCATCAAATTTTCCTTGGTTGCTTTTTGTGGCTTGTTGAACAGGCTTGATGAAGCAAAAAATGCTCCTGCTACAGCAGCAATAATAAAAGCAACGATAAGCAGAAAGATAGGCCAGAAATTGCTTTTCTTTTTTTTGTGTCGCCTTGACCTATATATAGGCTGTTGTTGATAATTCTTATTTTGCAAAAATGCTCTCTTCTTTCTATATGTATCAGAAAAATATCCTTAATAACTCAAACTTCCCACTTAGAGATCTCGGTGAAAGCAAGGTGCAATGCCTATAAGCAGACATTATTTTGCCTTGGTACTTAGTGAAATCAAGCTATGCGAAGATTGAACTTAGTTCCACTAGGCAAAATTTATGAGCGCAAG
>JAFVER010000057.1 GCA_017475925.1 Anaerovibrio sp.
ATAATTAATCCGTCGGGATAATGGACTGTTAGGATTATGCTCTAAGGACATTTGTCCCGAATCAGCAGCTGCCGACGTGTCTAAGTAAGCGTTGGGGATTATTCCCTCCACAGGGTATCCTATGGTTTCACTAAGCTGCTGCTGGGAGTTAATGGTGCATGGCTCCACCCGAGTTAAAATCGGCTTTACCCGACTTTTGTAATCAGGCCAGGTTTTAAAAATTTCCAAGGCCCGCTGGACATGCTGCAGCTCATAGCCTCCATTCAGCATAGCTACAATATAGGTGATATCTGACATTTCAGCTGCAGCAATGGAGGTAGGGTTAAAGCCGGCAGGAACATCTATCAGCAGATAGTTAAACATGGTTCTGGACATTTTTACCAATGCCTCAAAGGCTGGAATGCTGACCTTGTCAATTAGGCTGGGGTCCTTGGTGCCACACAGTACCGAAATATTTTTAACTGGTATAAAATAGGAGCCCAGGGAAACCGGTGACAAAAAATCATGATCCCGGGCCGCCTCCACAATAGTGCTTTGGGGCTTTAGATTGAAAAAAAGTGCCATGTCACCGAATTGCAGGTCGGCATCGATTATGCCAACTGCAGCGCCGGAGCGCTGGGCAATGGCCATAGCCAAATTGGCTATAAGGGTGGTTTTTCCGCTTTTTCCCTTGGGGCTGAAAAAGGTCAAGACCTTGGAATCAGCCTCACTACCACCGGTGCTAAAGGAGGATATGGCCTCCATAAGCTCCTCACTGGAAAAAGGCTTTACCAAAAAGCATTTTGCCCCGGCATTAACATACAGGCTGGAGCTTTCAGCATGCCATTTTTCACCGGTACAGATTATATCAGCCTGGGGAAAGCCCCGATGGAATTCCGTTAGGGTATGGATGATGTTTTGGTTATCGGCATCCAGGAGGATGATATTTGGCATGAAAACAATACCCTGTCCCAGGGCCTCATTGGAATCCTGGTATCTGGCCACCAGCTTTACCTCCGGGGTATGACTGATAATATTGGAAAGCTGTTCAAGCATGAGGCGGTTGCCTTCCACCAGCATAATATTATGTGTCATCAAAGGAATACCCCCTCCTAGTTAAAAATTTTCGACAGCCAGGACTTTGAGCTGTTCTCAGCTATATCATCGTGTCCCTTGTTGGTATACTTTATTACCAAAGCCCGCAGAGCCTGAGCCAGGGTTCCCATTTTGTCATTTAAAACCAGTGGTATGCCTGTAACAATGGATTGTCTGGCCGCAGCAAAATCGTTGGGAAGAATGTGATAAAAATTTTCACCTAAAATCTGAGTAACATCGTTGAGCTTTATTTGAGTCTTGGCATCACTACGGTTCAGCACCAAACGGATTTTATTGCCATCGTAGTTCAAGGTATTTAGGGTGTTGTTACCAATTTTCATGTTTTTTATAGTTGGAATAAAATCCACTATGCCTAAAAAGGTTACAATAGTACTTATGTCCAGCAGGGCCAGATTTAGTACACTGAACATGGACGTAGTATCGACAATTATATAGTCATATTGTCGACGAAGCTGCTTTACCACCTCGATTATAGTTTCCGGTTCAAGGTTGTAGGCTTCCTCCAGCCTTTTGGGGGCTAGAACGGTCTGAAAGGAAACATCGTCGTAGGAATAGGTTGTAAGCATATTTACCAAATCCTGATGATTGTTATTCTTTATGGCGTCGCACAAATCAGTAATGGTGTAATCCGGCTGGAGATGGAGGTAATTTCCCACATCGCCAAACTGGAGGTCAAAATCTGCCAGACACACACTATGGCCTTCCCGGGCCAATTCCGAGGCCATGTTAATGCTTATCAGGGTTTTTCCCACGGCTGAGGAGGTGCTGAAAAAGGTAATAATCGCCCCATCTATTTGTTCATCGTTCATTTGATTTGCTCCTGTCTGTTGGGATTGATTTTTTCCATTGAGGAATAATCCTCCTGGACACCCTCAATTGCTTGCTTCAGCTTGTCAGAAACCTTTACCTCATCCTCACTGGATACAATGGTAGGTGTTATAAGAATTATCATTTCATGACGGTCTCTGGTGGTGCTGGTATTTTTGAAAAATTCACCGATTATAGGTATACTGCTGAGAATTGGAATTTTGCTGATGGTTTTGCTGTCACTGTTGTTCATCAGGCCACCAATGGACATGGTATCACCATCCGGGATACTGATGCTGGTGGAAGCCTTACGGGAAATCAGAGCCGGAATAGTGCCGGCAGTAGTGGTAACCGAATTTGATTTATCAAGATTGCTGATTTCGGCGGACAGCTGGGTAGTTATTTTCCTGTCAGGGGTTGCCGTTGGCTTTATATGGAGCTTTATGCCATATTCCCGCCAGGTAACGGATATATCTCCGTTATTGCTGGTTGGGATTGGGATTTCGCCGCCAATCAATATTTCTGCCTCCTTACCACTTAGGGTGGTAATGTTTGGCCGGGACAGAACCTTTGCTTTGCCGTCCTGTATCAGGGCATTCAGCTTAAAATTTATATTATTATATACTCTTGGGCCATAATCCTTATAATCCTGGCCACCGTAAAAGCTGCCAAAGGTAAAGCCGGTAAAATCGCCGGAGCTGTCGCCTACCTTACCGGTGGAGCCAGGGATAATACCAATTTCCTTGGCATCTGATGTGGAAATATCAATAACCAAGGCAGCCAGATTAATCTGCAGAGGATTGTTCATTTCCAAAAGATTTATAACGCTTTCCTTGTTTTCAATAAAAAGAGAGGCGATATTTTGAGCCTGTTCCTTTTCATATTGGTTTTCTACTGTTCCCTGAAGAAGAATTTTTCCATCCACCTTTTTTACGGAAACTCCAGGAAGGTTAATGGCTTTTTCTATGGCATTGGCTGAATTTCTGTCAGTGGAAGCCACATATACTGTAAGCTGCTGAAGGGTACCATCGTTGAACCAGATGGTAAGACTGGTGGAGCCGGGGGAAATTCCCAATATGTTTATTGACTGATGGTCAATGATATTTACATCAGCAATTTTAGGATTTACCACTGAAACCCGCATAATGTCAGAGGTATCGGCGTTGGAATAGAAATAGGATTGATTTACCTCCAGCTCTATAGTGTTAAAGGCGGTAGCCGACACCGATGGAAGCATGAGCAGCATCAGGGCTGTCAGGTATGTGACAATTTGGAGCGGTATGTTATATAATTTTTTCATGGTTATGCTCCCTCTCTGGTAATAGTTGTTCCACGGATTACTTCCACGGTACCTGATGGTTTGGCCGGAGCTGGAGCGGCGGCCGGCGGTTTTTCAGCCGGCTGGCTGTTATAGACCGGTTGACTTGGGGTCGGATTTGCTACAGGCTGCCGAAGGGATTTATTTGTCATGGAAAATTCCGTGTGGGTAGTAAAGGTATTAATTGGTTTATATGGTCTTAATACAAGATATAGCGTACCGGAGTGGGCACCAGCCACCAGCTTCATGGCATCCTTTGGGGTAACTGCCAGGGTAGCCGTGGCAGGGGCCGACATATTGTTTTTTATAGTTTCCTTACTGTCCTTATTTTCCTTGGTGGTATCGCCATTTTCTGCTTTTCCCTTTGTATTGGCTGTTTCATCTATATGGGTTTTGTTTATGGCCAAAAGCAATACGTTCTGCAGCAGAAGATTGCTGGATACCTTGCGGTCATCATTGCCACCGGTGACCACCATGATATCCACATAATCACCTGGCTTGGCAAAACCCGCTACCCCGGTAACATCGTTGATGGCCACTGAAACAGCCCGACAGTCTGATGGTATCAGTCCGGTGAAGCCGGCCATACGGATATCCATTAGCACCTTTTTGGTGGTGATAATATCACCCTTCATGATTTGGATATTGGCTGGTTTACCAACAATTTCCGCAGAATTTGTGACGGCATCCTCCGGCACCAGCTCCTTTGGCATATTCACCGCCTTAATCATGGCGGACTGAATTGTGGCCTTGGGAGCTATATCCTGAGTAGCAACCATCACCTGTACAGTTTCAGCCCTGGTGGCTGGTTCGGGGGTGGAGCTGTTGCTGCTTAGTCCGAAGAAAACCAATATTCCTAAAAGGGTGCTTACTACCGCTGCGGTTATCAGCCAGTATCGATAGCTGATGTTTTCCATTAAGTCGGATAGTTTTGAAAAAATAGAAGGTTTCATAGTATTACCTGCCCTAAAGCTAAAGTTATCTTTACATTGTAGACTAATATTGTATATTCAAACTTCCACATGGATATATTTAGGAAAACAAGGTGTATATATAAACAGTCATTGACCCACTCTGTTATTTCGTGACAGCTCCCCCCAAGGGAGATAAGCGTATCTTATTTTATAGCTATATCTTCAACAGCTTTTCTTGCCTCCCCTTGGGGAGGTGGTTGCTTAGCAATCGGTGGGGTAGATCACAGGTATTCTGCGGTAGACAATACACCTAGCTTTAAATGATATTTATATATGGGAAATTCAATTTGTATATTAATATATAATTATACTAGTTTTATAAATAAATGATAATATTTTTACCTATATCTTTTATACATTTTTTTGCGAGG